>JAIPEF010000096.1 GCA_021737265.1 Desulfocapsa sp.
AAACCTCAAATTGCAGATGGTTAAGTATTTATGCCCGGTAGTTAGGGTGAAAAGCTTCATATTCGAGGCGTGTGAATTTTGCTATTATTTCGGCGTACTAGAGTACGTCGTAATGATAGTGAAATTTGCAACAACGAAGCAGATGAAGAGTTTTTACGACACCATCTTGTTTAGAAACTGACTTGTTTGACTTGAGGAGGGCTTGACAGAACACACTGGTAACACATCATTACTATGGCACGATAAAATCTCAACATATTAGAAACCGACCATTAACTATTGGGGGGTTGCAGCTTCTAACGGTTGACCAATAATTTTCCACCTTTCCCCAAGGCCACGCATCTGGACTTCCGTACCCGGGTCAACCCCCTTCACCTTTTTTCCGTAGCGAATGACCAGGCCTGCAGCATGCTGTAGAATGGTGTTTTTGCTATCTCCGGGGGAAACATACTGTCTTGCATTACGGAGCAGAGCAATAGGGCCAGGACGATTCGGCATATGGAGCAGAAGATCATCTTCTTCTGCCAGGCCCTCTATTTTGATATTCTCCTTCTCGTTGCGGCCAAGGATTAACCATGCACCTTCCGGCAGTTCAAATTGCCTGCCAACAAGGAGGAGCCGAACATCATTTACCTTGATCTCTTTTGCCTGAATAACAAAGTCACCCCGGTAAATTTTTTCGATCCTTTTACTGAGGATTGGATCGGCAAGAATGCAGCCACCGGCTGGTGCCGGAAAATCTTTGACCCCAAACTGTTTCGCCAGTTCAATCTGCCTCGAACGACCACGGCCACTAAAGTTGAGTAACTTGTCACGATCAATCCAACCCTCCGTTTCTGCCTTTGTTGGAGTCATGAGTTTTGCCGATAATGGCCGCAACAGGAGACCGTCATTATCAGAATCCCGTTCAATTACGCGCAGGGTATCCCGTCGTTGAGACATGGGTCGTTGCCCAAGTACCTCCCCGCTTATCAGAAAAGAGGCATCATATTCTACCATCATCTCTTTCGCACGGGTGCACATAAGGATCTTGCAATCAATACAGGGATTGAAGTTTTTGCCAAATCCGTGGGATGGATTATGGAGCAGTTCGAGATAATTCTCACTGAGATCATGGAGTTTCACCTCAAGCCCATATTTTTCCATGATCTCCTGCTTGTACTTTTCCTCTTCGCCAAGCAGTTGGTAATCAAAAAACGGAGTAACAAACTTTATTGCAACTACATGCACACCAAGGGATGCCACCAGTTTGGCAGCAAGGATGGAGTCCAATCCTCCGGAAAAGAGAGCAAGGGCGATTCTCTTTTTCATGCTGCGTTCCCCCCCTTACTCAAAAGCTCTTCTGCCCAGGCTCTGGTCTGATCAGATACCGACTCCCCGGCAAGCATTCGGCTCACCTCATTAACCCGTTGATCTGGCCCGAGAATGCTGATAACAGATTGGGTGCGCCCTTCTTCCACGCCCTTTTCCACAAGGAAATGAGTGGTTCCACGAGCTGCTATCTGGGGTAAATGAGTAATACAAAAGACCTGGTGATGCCCGGAGAGTTCCTGAATCTTCCTGGCCACAGCCTCTGCAGCCTCACCTCCAATACCGGCGTCCACCTCATCAAAGATAACCGTTTCAACCATATCTTTTTTTGCCAAAAGACACTTAAAAGCCAGCATGAGCCGGGAAAGTTCACCGCCGGATGCTACCTTTATCAGTGGGCGAGGCGGTTCTCCCGGATTAGCAGAAAAAAAGAACTCAACCCTGTCCCAGCCGCCCTGCCGAAAAGCGTCTACATCAGCAACATGCTCCTGAAACCGGACCTCAAGACCCGACTGCTTAAAAGCAAGGGATGCGAGTTCATCGGCCATGGCTTTTTCCAGTTTGGTTGCTGTCACTTTTCTCTTTTGTGAAAGCTTGGCCGCCTGAAGACAGAGCTCTTTCTCCAGCTCTTTCACTGCAGCTTCACATCCGACCATCGCCTTGTCAAGGTGTTCTATCTGCTGTAATTCACTGGCCGCATCTTTCGCGTAGCTGATAACATCTTCCAGGGTATTACCATATTTTCTTTTCAAACCCTGCAGCTCATTCAACCGTTCATTGACCACATCCAGACGATAAGGATCGTTATTTAAAGAATCCCTATACTCACGCAGCTTAATAACCAGATCTTCAGCCTGATAATTGAAGCCGGCAAGCTCAGCAGCCAAACCCTCAGCCTCCCCATCAAGCTCAGCAACCTGCCCCATCTCTATTCGGATCTGCGTGAGCCCATCGACAAGGGAATTTGCCAGAAGCGCATGAGATCTGTTGCTGATCTGGATTAGTGTGTCCGCACTTTTCAGCCGTTTCTTCTCCTCACCAAGCGTTTCATCTTCACCCGGAACGGGCTCTATTTTCTCTATTTCATTAAGCTGATACTCCAGGAAACTTTTACGCTGCTCCTTCTCCTGCTCCTGTTTATGCAACTGCTGAAGTTCATCCCGCTTTCTCTGCCACTCTGCGAACAGTTTGTCAAACTGTTGTCTGAGGGGCCATGTTTCTCCCATGGTATCAAGAAAATCCAGGTGAAAATGAGGCTGCAGCAACTGCTGATGATCGTGCTGACTGGCAACGTTGAGCAGATTTACGGCAAGTTCTGCAGCCATCTTTGCAGTTGCCGGCGAACCGTTAATATACATTCGACTCCTGCCCTTGCTGTTCACCACCCGTTTCATGACCAGGATCTTTTCTGTGTCTATTCCTTGTTTGGCAAAGAGACTGTGGAGTAAATCGTTCCCCGACGGTATTTCGAATAAGGCCTCTACCGTGCAATTCCCTTCACCACTACGAATCCAGTCCGAAGAGGCTCTGCCTCCAGTGAGCAGATGAATGGCACGCAGCATGATCGATTTCCCGGCACCGGTTTCTCCGGTCATCACCACCAGACCCTTTCCCCCATTCTCACAGAGATCCAGATGCAGACTCTCGATCAGAGCCAGATTGTTTATTTTCAGTTCACAAAGCATGGATTACTCAATATATATACACATTTCATTTGTTATCAAACTTGACGATGAAGGCAAACAAGGGTAGTCTACTTTTACGATATCGGGTTTCATTCTCCTTATTGTTCCGTGGAATGCAAGCCAAGTTCTTTCCTTCATTCTCAACAAACAGCAGCCATGCCCTCTCATACCATTGATCTCAGTGCCAGCCTGGAAGATTATATTGAGGCCATCTACCACATCATCACCAAAAAACAGGTTGCGCGAAGCAAGGATATTGCCACCCGCCTTGGGGTCAGCAGGGCATCAGTGACAGAGGCCCTCCGAACTCTCTCCAAAAAGGGACTCATTAATTATGCCCCTTACGAGCCCATTACTCTAACTACAAATGGCAGCAAAACAGCAGAAGATGTGATTTTCCGCCATGAGGCTTTAAAGCGTTTTTTCATAGAAGTGCTGGCCATTGATACAAAAACAGCAGAAGAAGGGGCCTGCAAAGTGGAGCATGCAGCGCCACCGGAAGTCATCGCCCGCATGATCTCATTCATAGATTTTCTCCAGGCCTGCCCCAGGGGCGGTAACGATTTTCTCCAGGGCTTTGCCGAGTATTGCAAACGTGGCAAAACCAGAAGCAATTGTGACGAATGCGTCTCTTCCTGTAATTTGCGGCCTGATACGCAACCAAGGTGAGTTGGCAGACAATCTGGACCTTTTCTTCATTATACTCCATTAAGGAGTAACAGCACTTTCATTTCCCAGTAACCATCAGCCTCGTATCAGTTGGACAATCTCACCATCATTGGGAAAACGATTCAATGCTTTCTTAGAAAAAATTTTTTCCCCATCGACTACGACCTCATACACTCCACCGGATGACGCAAGTAGTTCAACATCTGCATCAAATTCTTTTTTCAGTTCTTCTTCCAGACCGGAAGCACGGGGTTTATAATTTCACTTACTGCAATATTCAATGGATATCTTCACATTATTCTCCTTTTGATCACCTGTGACTTACAAACAAGAAATAGAATTGACGCAGATTTTAACACACTCTATGGGAAAGAGAAGCATCTTTTCTTAACATAAAAATGTGCCGGAAATCAGATTTTTCCCTGACGCAGACACCAAAACGAGCTATTTCTTCTGAAGTTGGTATAATATTTTCTTTTGGTCAACAGTATTTCAATCGCGAGTTCAAAAGTATAATCAGAGGATGCAGACAGAAACCGTACAGACAAATCTCCTTCCTACCCTGGATCGGCTGAACCAGTTGGAAGATAAAAGGCTCTCTTTCGCAGCAACACGTAACACTCTTGCAGTGCGCCGCAAAAAAGAACAGCGTATCGGTTACCGCCAAGCATTTAGCCTGGACGCAGACCGTATCATCCATTCCCGTGCCTACACCCGCTATATCGACAAAACTCAGGTATTCTGCCTGGTGGCAAATGACCACATTACCCACCGGGTCCTCCATGTACAACTGGTATCAAGAGTCGCAAGAACCATTGGTCGTTTTCTTGCACTCAATGAGGACCTGATTGAAGCCATTGCCCTTGGTCACGACATCGGCCACGCACCCTTTGGTCATGACGGTGAGAATTTTCTTGCTAAGCTCTGTGTTCAACATGGCTTACCTCCTTTTCAACACAACATTCAATCGGTTCGATTCCTTGATCATCTAGAACGAAAAGGAAGAGGATGGAATCTTACCCTGCAGACCCTCGATGGTATTCTCTGCCATGATGGGGAGATCCACGCAAACCGTATTTCTCCCAACCCGGACAAGGATTTCGACACCCTCGACCGGGAATTGTCGCAGAAACAGAGCAATGCCCGTATCAAACTTGCCCCAAAGACTCTGGAAGGATGTGTAGTGCGTATGGCTGACACTGTAGCCTACATTGGAAGAGATATTGAAGATGCTATCCTTCTGGGACTCATCCAGCGTAACAATATTCCAAAATCATGCAGAGAATTTCTGGGCAGCACCAATGGAGAAATTGTCTACACTCTGGTTACCGATCTTATTGCCAACAGTTTCATTCCTCAAAACAAAACAGATGGGAACGGACATATCGGTTTTTCTAACAGGGTGGCAGAACAGCTAAAAGAGCTGAAGGACTTCAACTATAAACACATCTATCTGCACCCAAGGACAAAAACGAACCTCCCCCTTGTACGAAACTGTTATGAAACCCTGTTTACAAAGTATCTGCGCAAACTGGAAGAAGGCACGAACACGGATTCAGTAGACCTCATGACCGACATGAGTCCTTCCTACCTGGCTAGCCATTCCCCCGCTGCAATGGTATGTGACTATATTGCTGGAATGACAGACAATTTTTTCTTAAAACAGGCTGCAGCAGCCGGTTGCCAAGTGCCGAAAAAGCAATGAAAATCGAACTCCGCAAATTCGTGCCTGGTGAAAATAGCCGAATGATAATGATCGCCACCTTTATCGGACTCCTGGCAGGGCTATGCAACATTGTTTTTCGTACCATTGTCCATTGGGTCCATGCCATATTTTTTGAAGGTGGAAAGAGCCTCCTGGGTATTGAACTTGGGGGCTGGCACCTCCTTCTCCTGCCCCTGATTCCGATCAGTGGCATGATTCTTCTCATTCCACTCTCCCGGCGTTTTCCGGGCGAAGTGAACGGCTACGGTTTCACCAAATTCCTGCGTAAGGTCAACCTGGAAGGGGGCTACATTAAGGCCCGCACCATTGTCCTCAAAATTGTATCCACAGCCCTTACCATCGGAACCGGAAATTCTGCAGGAGTGGAGGGACCCATCGCCGCCATTGGTGGAGCAGCAGGATCTCAGGTGGGGCAGTTTTTCCGAGTTTCCGGAAGCCGTATGAAGGTCTACATCGCAGCAGGGGCCGCAGGAGGGATTGCCGGGATGTTTAACGCCCCCATCGCCGGAATATTTTTCGCCTCTGAAATCGTCCTCCTCGGCACCTTTGAAATCAGCTCGTTTGCTGCCCTGGTCATTGCATCCGCCATTTCAACCGTTGTCACCAGGGCCTATTACGGTGAGACTCCGGCTTTTCCCATCCCTCATTATGTCATGGTCAACCCCTTTGTGGAGATCCCCCTCTACACCCTGTTGGCACTTTTAATCGGTTTTGTCGCTGTTTTTTATATTCACATCTTTTACTGGATTCGAGACAAATACGAGGCACTCCCTCTCCATCCACAACTTAAACCCATTACCGGGGCCTTTCTGGTAGGCTGCATCGGAATTTTTTTCCCCCAGATCATGGGTGATGGGTATGAATTTCTTGAAAACGTTCTCAATGGCGAAGGAGCCATTCTTCTCCTGCTGGCTCTTATCTTTATGAAGATTTTTGCAACTGCCATAACCCTAGGTTCCGGTGGTGCCGGTGGTGTCTTCGCCCCTGCTCTTTTCATAGGGGCCATGATCGGTGGCTGTTTCGGGCATGTTGTCCACAAGCTGCTACCAACTCTCACTGCCGACCCCGGTGCCTACGCCACGGTGGGCATTGGCGCCTTTCTTGCTGCATCCACCCATGCTCCAATGACTGCCATCTTTCTCCTCTTTGAGATGACCGGTAATTACCGGATTATTGTCCCCATCATGCTCACCTCCATCATTGGAACCATGGTCGCCACAAGGTTCAATAAAGACTCTATTGATACTGTTGATTTTACCAGAGAAGGAATCGACATCCACGAAGGCCGTGAAGCCGCAATCATGAAATCCATCCGCGTGGGAAAGGCTATTACGGAAGAAGTGGATTTTATTTCTGAACGGGCAAACATCAACCATCTGCTGGAAATTTTTCGGATGGCAAAGAACAGTTTTTACTTTCCGGTGGTGGATGACTCCGGCAGAATGACAGGGATGATCTCCATGCAGGATGTGAAATCTATCCTTCACAGAGCAGAAGAGGAACGAGTCTGCTATCTGGTTGGCGGTATCTGCAGCCGGGACGTTATTATGCTCACTCCAGATGATACCCTTTACACAGCCATGCAACTCTTTGACGTCAAAGGAATTGAGGAGATACCTGTTGTGGAGGACCTTGAGAATAAATGGGTGGTGGGAATGCTGAAGCGCCGAGACGTTATCGCCGCTTACAATCATGAAGTACTGAAAAAAGGGATCAGTGAGAAGGCTGAGACCATCCGCATTACCTGCGGCGGATAAGATCGAAACAATTCCTTACAATAATTGACAAGGGAAGTATTGTTGATTACTTTTTTAAATCTAAAAGGTGAAATCAAGTAAACCTGCAGTTCCTGTGGCAACTTACAAAAGCACTCGTAGCTCAGCTGGATAGAGCACCGGACTTCGAATCCGGGTGTCGGGGGTTCGAATCCCTCCGGGTGTACCAATACAGACGAATTGCTTTGGGGCACAAAGAAAAGTGCCCCAAAGCAATTTTATTACCTATTTTAAACGTAATCACTCACCAAACAACAACAAATCAACCCCCGGCAGCTGCAACCCAATCATTTTCACCCTCACCGACTGAGACGGCCAGGCGGCCTCCGGTATACACTCACTCCCGGCGGTCAGGGTAAATGTCGTTACCGGAGATCAAGCACAAAAAAAAGGCCGCCCCACAAGTGGGACAGCCTTTTAGACACTACAGGTATTTGAAGAAATCTTACAACAAAGCCTTACGGCTCAGCCGGATACGGCCACGGCCGTCAACTTCAAGAACCTTAACCTCAATTTCATCTCCTTCCTGCACCACATCAGTCACCTTGCCAACACGCTCGTTTGCCAGCTCTGAAATATGAACCAGACCGTCGGTGCCGGGCAGGATCTCAACAAAGGCACCAAAATCTTTGATGGTTTTGACTATCCCCTTATACACCTTGCCGACTTCAGCCTCGGCTGTCATCTCCTGGATTTTCTTCAAAAGGGCATCAGCCTTGCTGCCGTCTTTGGTAAACATCTTCACCAGACCTGAATCGTCCACCTCGATTGTGGCATCATAATAGGCGGACATCTCTTTAATGATCTTGCCACCAGGTCCAATAATGTCACGGATCTTATCGGTATTGATCTTATGGCTGAAATATTTGGGGGCATGCTCGGCAACTTCAGTCCTTGAAGACTCGATGCCTTTCGCCATTTCGCCAAGGATATGAATACGGCCTTCTTTTGCCTGGGCAAGAGCACGTCCCATGATATCACGATCAACACCATCAATTTTGATATCCATCTGCAGTGAAGTTATACCTTCTTCAGTTCCAACGACTTTAAAGTCCATGTCGCCAAGATGATCCTCATCACCAAGGATATCAGAAAGGATAACAATCTTCTCACCCTCTTTGATAAGCCCCATGGCAATACCGGAAACAGGCGCCTTGAGTGGCACACCGGCATCCATCATCGCCATACTTCCGCCACAAACGGTTGCCATGGACGAGGAACCGTTTGATTCCATAATGTCAGATACCACACGAATGGAATAGGGAAAATCTTCTTCACTTGGCAATACCGCTGACAAACCACGGAGAGCAAGCGTTCCGTGTCCAACATCACGACGGGAAGGCCCACGAAGGAAACGCGCCTCACCAACACAGTATGGAGGAAAGTTATAATGAACCATGAAACGGCGATTATCTTCTCCCTGCAGGGTCTCAACACGCTGCGAATCACGTTGACTGCCGAGCGTTGCTGTTACCATTGCCTGGGTTTCACCACGAGTAAAGAGGGCAGAACCATGAGATTGGGGAAGATAGGTAACCTCGCTACTGATAGGGCGAACCTGATCAAATGAACGACCGTCAAGACGCGTGGCCTCATCAACAATCTTGGCACGCATGATTTTCTTTTTATAAGCTGAAAGAAGATCTCCGATCTCTTTTCCGTTTTTACCGTCAGGATCGATTTCAGCAAGTACTGATTTCTTCAGTTCATCATAAGCGCTGCCTCGCTCCATCTTGTCGGCGGTGGACGTAACTTTTGCCATACCGGCAGCTGCAATTTCCTGTACTTTGGCTTGCAGTTCTTCGTTCACCGCAACTGACTCAACCACACGCTTTTCTTTACCTACTTTACTCTGCAAATCAAGCTGCAAATCGATCAGCGGCTGTACCTGCTCGTGAACGAAAAAGATCGCGTTAAGCACTTCTTCTTCACTCATGGCATCCACCTTGCCTTCAACCATGGTAACCGCATTACGGGTACAGGCAACAATGACATCCATACGGGAATCTGCAAGCTCCGCCTTGGTCGGGTTCAGGACATACTCACCATCGATATACCCAACACGGGCACCTGCAATGGGTCCGTTAAAGGGAATATTTGAAATAGTGAGAGCACATGATGCGCCGTTTAATGCAAGGACATCGGGATCATTCTGCTGATCAGCTGAAAGGACGGTGGCAATAATCTGAGTCTCAGAAAAATAGCCATCAGCAAACAGTGGGCGCAGGGGACGATCAATGATACGGCAGGTAAGGACTTCCTGATCACTTGGTCGTCCTATCTCACGACGAAAATAGTTGCCGGGGATACGACCAACGGATGCCATCCGCTCCTGATACTCAATGGTGAGTGGCAGAAAGCCAAGCTCCGGTTTGTTTTCTTTCCCAGCAACAGCAGTAACCAGAACAACCGTTCCACCATACTGCATCATAACTGAGCCATCTGCCTGTTTGGCAACTTTTCCGGTTTCCACGGTTATTGTCTTGCCACCTACTTCAACTTCTACTTTTTTATACATAAATTCTCCAGCTGCCTTATTGCAGCATGGTTGATTGATCAAAAAAAACAGGTGTATTGCTGCAGCAACCCATGCGGCAACAATACACCTGAATGACCAACCGGCACCAACTCGGGCACCATATTTACAATAAGAAATGCCAAATGCATCTCTTTAAAAAACTATTTTCTAATCCCAAGGGCCTGGATCAGATTACGATACTTATTGATATCTTTTTTCTTCAGGTAATCAAGCAGACTTCTTCTCTGACCAACAAGCTTCAACAAGCCCTGACGGGAATGGTGATCTTTTTTGTGGATCTTGAAATGCTCGGTCAGGTAGGTAATCCTATCTGTAATGAGTGCAATCTGCACCTCTGAAGATCCGGTATCATGGGGATGAAGTTTAAACTTCTCTATAATCTCATTTTTTGTAACTGCTGATTGTGCCAAGACAAACCTCCTCTGACTGTATAGGTAACGCTCTTTTTTTTATATAAAAACAACACGTCCCGGTGGCTGGGGACAAATCTAAACGAAAAATAAAAAAACATCCTACTCTTCTAAATATACCCTGTAACACATCATATATTATTAATGCAACAGATTACGTACCTCACTCACAGATAAGACTTTTTTAAACAACCTTTCCCGCGCCCCATCTTCCTGCAGGTATTTTCCTTCCACGCTATCACGGATATGAAAACAACCGCTGCGAACACGCCTCAGAGAGGTTAGATAGGCCCCGCATCCTAATGCATTACCGATGTCTGCACCCAAGGTACGAATATAGGTCCCCTTGCTGCAGACAACACGTATGGTCAGGTAAGGCAAATCATCATTAATCACCATCTCACCATCTGTTCGGTCAAGGCTGTGAATAGTGACACTGCGCGGAGGCTTTACTATCGATATTCCCTTACGGGCATAATGGTAAAGTGGTTTCCCCTTATGTTTCAAGGCGGAGTAGATGGGAGGAACCTGCTGCTGTTCCCCGCGGAAACTCTGTAAACATGTTTCAACAACCTGGGCTGACAACGAACCAACAGGGTTCTCAGCTGTCACCTCACCTTCGGGATCCAGTGTTGTCGTCTCCATACCGAGACGCAGGGTAGCCAGATATTCCTTCTCCCCTTCCATAATCTCACTGATCATTTTCGTTGCCGGTCGGCCCGCACAGATGACCAGCAAACCAGTGGCAAAGGGGTCAAGGGTTCCTGTATGCCCAACCTTTTTCATGCCAAGAGCCTTCCGTACCTTCCGCACCATATAAAAGGAACTTGCCCCTTCAGGCTTATCGATCAGAAAAACTCCGGCCTGAAAGTCATCACCCATCTTAGTTCCCTAGAAATTACTTTTTGCGTTCTTTTACACCCTTAAGAGGGCACAGAACTGAGTGGCAGAAAATAATATTATGAAGGTATTAACACCCCACAAGGAGGTACTAAACTGAGTCCAGAATCTCTCTTCCTGTTTACCAGGGCCAGACAAGCATTAAGGCTTTAACCCAAGGCCTTCTTCAAAGCATCAAGAACCTTTCCCTGGACATCCTCTATGGAACTGTCGGAAACACGAAACCCTGCAGCATTACGATGCCCACCGCCACCAAAATCTGAGGCAATAACAGCCACATCACAGGTTCCCTTGGCTCTCAAACTCACAGCAATAACACCCTTCTCACTTTCCTTCAAAAATACAGCAACACGAACTGACTTAAGGGCTCTCGGGTAATTTATAAAACCTTCAACATCTTCACTGGTTGCACCGCTACGTGCAAACATCTCAGCACTAACCCAGATCATAGCAATCTGTCCACCACCATAAATCTCCAGTGTGGCAAGGACCATTTTCATCAAACGGAGACGCTCCAGGGTAAAGTTGTCATAGATCTTACCGGCTACTTCATTAGGCTTAACCCCTGCTTCCACCAGATCTGCAACAATCCTGAAAGTTCTGGGACTGGTGTTCTCATAACAAAATGAGCCGGTATCAGTGGAAATAGCCACATAAAGACAAAAAGCAGCTTTAGCTGATACTTCAGCCCCAATGGCTTGTGCCAATTCGTATACCATCTCACCGGTGGATGACCGTTCGCTCTCAAGCCAGAGATGACTTCCGAAGCTACGATGCCCATAATGATGGTCAATAACCACAAAAGGAGCAAATCTGAGCAGTTCCTGCTTCGCCTTTCCAAGGCGATCACTGTCACCGCAATCCAGTGAAATCACAATTACATTTTCAACACCGGCTTGATCGACAAAGCTTTCCAACCTACCCAGGTCTGTTTCGGCAAGCCCGCAATCCGGTAGAAAATCATAAAGATGCGAAACCGGGGCCTCAAGGTAACGAAAAACCTTTTTCCCTTCTGCTTCCAGAATATCGGCAAACCCGAACAGCGAACCGAGAGCATCACCGTCCGGATGGACATGAGTTGCCAGAACAACATGACTGCTCTGGCTTACAATCTCAAGAATCTGTTCAGGAATCTGGCTCATCCCCACTCCTTTCCGAGGCAATCTCAGCAAAAAGCTGCTCCAGCTCTTCTACCTTGTCCGCCTTTGTATCATACTCAAATCTGAGAGTAGGAGTATAACGCAAATTCAGCACTTTGGCAAGATGGCTGCGCACAAAACCGGTTGCCCGCTTCAGAGCATCGGCTGCCTGGTGACGAATTTTTTCATCACCGGTAACTGTATAAAAAATAAGGGCACTTTTCAGATCATCGGTAACTCGAACATTTGTAACAGTCACGTCACTCAACTTTTGATCTCTCACCTTCTGCAGAAAAAACATTGAAAGCTCCATCTGAATGGCATCAGCCACACGTGCTGAACGCTTCCGTTCCCTCTTGACGAGTCCAACGGACTCAATTGTTTCTTTGGGGTCCCGCATAATTGTAGAGTTGAATATTTATAAAGTTGATAAACTCGTAAAAACCTCAAACCTAGGATGGCTAAGTAAAAAGCTCCATATGCGAGGCGCGTATTTTTTATTTAATTTCGGCGTACTAAGGTACGTCGAAATTAAATAAAAAATGCAGCAACGAAGCAGATGGA
>JAIPEF010000097.1 GCA_021737265.1 Desulfocapsa sp.
CAACTTGGCTACCCAGCAATGCCCCTGGCGGAACAACTGGAACACCATTGGTTGGTCCATTCCGGTCCTCTCGTACTAGGAAAAGATCTCCTCAAATATCCTGCGCCCACGAAAGATAGGGACCAAACTGTCTCACGACCCTTTTATAAAATCGGGCAAACCCAGCTCACGTACCACTGTAATCGGCGAACAGCCGAACCCTTGGGACCTGCTCCAGCCCCAGGATGTGATGAGCCGACATCAAGGTGCCAAACCGCCCCGTCGATGTGAACTCATCCCCACTGTGACATAAGAATACATACCCCAAGGCATGGGGCATTTTGTCAGTCCATAAAAAAAATGGCCCGGGCTTATTTCTGTCTGACAATCATCAAATGATACATGCCGGTATCCCGCCCGGGTAAAGGGATACGCTGGAAATAAACAATCTGACATGCCTGACATATTCGTAAGCGGTTAATAAACCCCACCTTCTCACCGGGTCGGATTTCCGGTACTATTCACAATGTTGGAACAACGATTTGATCTTTTTCAATCTGTTGTGGGAGTAGCGCTTGAAAATCTTTATCGGACATGGCTTCCGGAAGATTTTCAAATAGGTGTTTCAGATACCAATAGGGTTCCAGTCCATTGGCCTTGGCCGTTTCAATCAGGCTGTAAATGGCCGCACTGGCCCGGGCACCCTCGGGCGTGCAGGAGAACAACCAGTTTTTTCGGCCCACCACAAACGGCCGGATGGCGTTTTCAACCGCATTGTTGTCCGGACCTACCCGGCCATCCTCGATATAACGGACCAGGCGATCCCATTCGTTCAGGGTATAATTCACTGCTTTGCCCAAAAGGCTTTTGGGAGGCACTTTTTCAACGGTGGCATCCAGCCATTTTTTAAACTCGTCAAGGATCGGGGCGGCTTCTGCCTGGCGTTTTTCATATATGTCACAGGATGACAATTGATTCGCCCTGGCTGTTTTTTCAATCCTGTACAGCCTGCCGATATATTTCAATGCAGTAGCAGCATTGCCGACCGGTGTTTTGGCCTTGCGGCTCACTGCTTTGGTCACTTCCACAAATTTTTTGCGGGCATGGATCCAGCATCCCACATGAAGGATATCCTTGTTATGATCAAGAAATCCATAGCCTGAGTATGCGTCCGTCTGGACGATCCCTTTGTACCCGTTCAAAAATGACGCGGGCACATCCCCGGATCGGGAAGGGTCATAATGGTACAAAAGCACCGGCCTTCCCCGGGATGTTCCTTTGAACACCCACATATAGCTTTTTATCCGTCCGGGCTCTTTCAACACCTGCACCGGGATCTCATCGATATTGATCACATCGCTTTGAAGCACCGCTTTTTTCATCATGGCCACAATGATTTCACAGACGTCCACGGTTTTCATTGCCCATCCGCACATGGTGGATCTGGGGAGATCAACACCCAGCCGTTTAAATTGTTTTTCCTGACGGTAAAACGGCAGGGCATCGGCAAACTTTGCGGTCAGGATATGAGCCAGAAGCCCGGGGGTTGCGATGCTTTTCGGGATAATCTGATCCGGCATCCTGGCAATGGACACCGCAGGCTTGTCATCCTCGGTTCCTTCGCAGTTTTTGCAGGCATATTTATACCGGATATTTCGGATCACCCTGACTTTGGCAGGAATATAATCCAATTGTTCAGACACTTCCTGTCCGATGCGATTCTTGAGACAACCGCAACCGCACAGCCTTTCATCTTCACTGAGTTCATGAACAACTTCTATGCGGGGCAGATTTGCTGGCAAGGGTTTGCGGCCACGTTTTTTGCGTTTGTGCTCTTCAATGGTAACGGTTTCCGGCTCTTCCAGGATGGGAAGCTCTGGTTCCGGCATATCAAAAAGAGAAAGCTGGTTGTCATCTTTGCGGTTTTTCATAGTTTTTTCTTAAAAAATCATGGAATATTTTAAGGGTTTATGTGCCTGCTGAATGTTCAATCCTGCCACCAGCCAGAATAATTCTTTTTCCCCGATATGCATGACTTCTTTGCGGGTTCCGGGCCATTTAAAACGATCTTTTTCAAGTCTTTTCTGCCAGACACAGAATCCGTTCTGATCCCAATAAAGAATCTTCAGGATGGTTCTGATCCGGTTGCAGAAAACAAACAGGTGCCCAGAGAAAATGTCCAGCTCCATCTGTTCACTGGCGATAATGGAAAGGCCATTGATGGATTTTCGCATGTCCGTTGCACCTAAGGCCAGGTAGATCTTTACATCAGACGGAACGGTTATCATTACAGCTCCTGTAATGTGGCCAGGATCCGTTTCAAGGTGTCTTCGGAAAAATCGTCCGGGATTTCAACCTGGCAGCCCCGGGGCAGATTGAGTTTGATAACTGACTGTCTGGCGGTGATAGCCTCAGTGGGTAACTGGACCAACGTTACCGGAAGATTTTTGTTTTTGTGCCGGGCTTTCCAATACACGAAACGATGGTAAATCAGATTATGCTGCCGACAATATTCGCTTTGGAGCAGACCGGAGTCTGCCCATTTGTCCAGGTGAAATCTCCAGAACTTGCGGAGTTTTTCCAATTTCACTTTTCTTGATTCTATTTCCATGATGCCTCCCTCTCAAGTTTTTGGAGGCATCATACCCCGAGACGCGAGGCGGCAGAAGATGCGGTTTAATTACCGCTTACAGATAGACCGCCAGAAAAGGTATCAAATAATAAATTCAAACACCACCAAGCCCTAACATCTTAGGCACCCATAAATAAATAGCCGGGAAAAAGGCAAGCATCAAAATAACTGTGACCATCAGAAGCAAATAGGGAATAGAGTGCAGAAATACGCCCTCGACCTTCCTTTCGGCAATACCACTTGAAATATAGACACACAGTCCAACAGGCGGTGTAACCAGACCCGTTGCGAGAGTAATAACAGTAACTAGACCAAATTGTAGAGGGGAAATATCATAAATTCCTGCGATTGGTAGAAAGACTGGTACTATCATAATGATCGCAGCCACCTGCTCTAGGAACAGCCCTATGATCAATAAAAACATTATATAGAGCATCCAAAACCCATTGGTTGAAGAAGTAACCGATTCAAAGGCTCCAGCAACAAGAAAAGTAACTTGCATACGGGAGAGCCAGTTGGTCGCAACACTGGCAATAGACACCATTATCATAACAATCGCGGTCAGGGCAACTGTACGAACTGCTGCCCTATAACACTTGTCCCATGTCAACTCTCGGGTTATCAGGGAACCTACCAAAAGAGCATATAGTGTTGCAACGCACCCAGCTTCTGTGGGGGTGAAAATCCCAGAGACAATTCCTCCGATCATTATGACTGGTAGTAAGAAGGGAAGCAGAAAATTAAGAAAAATTTTCACCACCTCCCTAGTTTCATAAGTTATTTTTGAGTGACGATACTTTTTTCGGATGACAATCAGATGGGTCAAACCCATCAAGCCTAGCCCAATAAGAATACCAGGTATAATGCCTGCCGCAAACATTTCAGAAACAGACACCTCCCCTACAAAAGCGTAGACGAGCATAGGAATACTCGGTGGAATGATTGGTCCGACGACAGAACTGCAGGCAGTTACTGCCGCTGCAAGATCCGGATCACCATACTCTTCTATAGTGGGCTTGATGAGGAGTGATCCTACTGCACTTGTGTCTGCAACAGCTGACCCATTAAGGCCACCGAAAAGCATGCTGATAAGAATATTGACATGGTACAGGCCACCTCTGAATCTGCCGACCAAAAATCTTGCAAAATCAAGAATTCGAGCAAGAATGCCGCCAGTAGACATCAGTTCCCCTGCCAGAATAAACAACGGGATTGCCACGAGTGGAAAACTGCTGATTCCGTTCCACATACGCTGTGGGATTAACCCAGCTGGTTCACCGCTCACGAGAAATATGCCCATGGTTGCCACCCCAAGAGAAAAGGCAATGGGAACTCCTATAAGTATAAGGAAAATAAATATTGCCAGATATCCTAAGACTAACTCCATGGTGCATTTCTCCTAAAGATCAATTTGTACCTGATGTTTTGTCAATTGTTGAACTACAGTTATTCTCGAATTGCGCAGGATTGTTATTTGTTCCGAGTAGGCTAATTATAGCTGCCAACCAGATCTGAAGTAGACAGTATGTGGCACCTACAGGTACCGAAAGATAAGGTACTAACAAACTCATGCCGAAAATCATAGGATCAGAGGAGTCGCGCATGGCCCATGCAAATATAAATCCGTAATAGGTAATCAACACCAAGAAAAAGGAGACTGTGATCGCTGTTATTACAACCATCACTTTTTTCAAATAGTCTGGAAAACGACTCAGAAAGAAATCTACGTAAACATGCTCTCCGGTAGAGACTGCTATACCGGTACCAACAAAGGTCAGCCATGTAAGTAAGTACACTGAAAGGGGATCTGAAAAATTTAATGGAAAAAAGAATACATATCGAAAAAACACTGACAGACTGGTACAAATAACTATGGCAGCAAGACACGTAACGCAGAATATCTTACCATACAAAATAGTTCGAGACTGGAAGTGTATCAGTTTTTTATGTAGTCTTTCACCTGCCTCCAGCGATACTTCATTCATTTGTTTCAACTCCTGCCTTTTCAGCACTTCATTGTGGCTAAAAAATTGTTTCAAATGTAGGTCAACAATAGCACGCGATCTCAGCTTGCGTGCTATTGTTGGTAAGGTGTTACTGTTTAAACCATTCTCCTGATTCAGGAGCCCCGACTTCATTTTGGATTAATTCTACAAAATCTTTGTCA
The DNA here is from genome assembly GCA_021737265.1 of Desulfocapsa sp. Lineage (GTDB taxonomy): Bacteria > Desulfobacterota > Desulfobulbia > Desulfobulbales > Desulfocapsaceae > Desulfocapsa. The sequence continues at coordinate 4,779 of JAIPEF010000097.1, forward strand.
ATGGTTTTGCCAACGAATTGTGGCCACACCTCTTTTTTAGCGATGTCTCTAAATTTCTTTGCTGTGGCTGAATCAGGTATGGTAACTTTCACACCTGCCTTCACCATTTCGGCTTTGGCATTATTGACATACTCAGCAAACATTTTTTCATGCCATTCCATTGACTCGAAAGCAGCTTCTTCGAGAGCTTTTTTTGCCCAATCTGGGAGTTTCGCCCACTTCTTACTGTTAAACACAATCGCAACGCCATAGGATTGGAAATTAAGTTCGGTGACATAACGAATTGAATCTACGTGATGCTTAGCAGACTCCATAGAGTCATAACCAACAGTCTCGCCATCAACCATTCCCAATCTCAGAGCTTCAGGCACTTGTGGCCAGTCAACAGTTACACCAGTTGCTCCCCAGGCTTTATGAGTTGCAATTTCAAGAGGAGACCTGGAAGCTCTTAGCTTTAATCCATTTAGGTTTTCTGGCTGCAATATAGCTTTGTTTGTGGTTCCAATCTGACGAGGTGCATATTCTAAGGCCATCAACCATTTAAGGCCTGTCCTTTCAAGTTCCTCATCAACATGTCCCCGAATTTTTGGATTCCGAAATGCGGCCAATTGTTGATTCCGCGCCTCAAAGATGTATGGCAGGTGAAATGGCTCGAATGCTGGGGTCAAGGTGTACATGTTTGCATAAGAGTCCGTAGCGATATCAAGAAATCCGCTCTTTACCGCCTCAAAAGTTTCCTTCCCGCTTCCCAATTGTCCTCCATGGAACGTTTTGATTTCAATTTTGCCATCGGTTTTGGCATCAACAAGTTTTGCAAATTTATCACACGCCAAAGCAACGTGATCTCCTGCAGGCATCACATTTGCCAATTTGAAAGTGAAATCTGCGGCGGAAACACTCTGGACGAACACCATAGTGCAGACGATAGTCAAACAGATTAACATTCGTTTCCCAAAATTCTTCATAATACCCTCCTTATTTGGTTGAAATAACGCAGTCGATAGAATTACCTTCTGCATTTTTTGGAATTGGAACATCCATTAATTTAGCAATTGTAGGTGCAATATCTATTATATTGACAGGTAGTTTGTTAACCCCAGTTTGTACACCTGGTCCACTAAGAATAATTGTAGCATGCATCTCAGGTTCATGGGGCAGGGCAACATGAACTCCTGTGAAATTTTTGGACAACTCAGCCGGTTCAAACATCTCTGGATTGGGGATAATTCGTTCACTACCATCGGAATATTTGACTGCGGACTGATATACAAATGGACTATCCATATACCGCGGTTTACAGCAAACAGAACATCACCGACGCGGTCAAATCCATCAAACTCAAAAACACCTAATTGCCCTGCAAGTCTCTTTGGAATTGCAAGGTCGACAACTCTTTCCCCTGTCTCAGGGTCAATCCAGGACATGAGCTTGTCGATGATTTCTTCCTGAACCTTTTCATAATCCTCAGGCTCTACTATTCCTTGGGGATCACGTCCTTTAAGATTGACAAAAATATGCGCGTGGCATGGTTCTAGTGGAAAGCATTTAGTTTTTGACCAGTCAATGTTCATCGTTCCATTCTTGTCAATGTCATAGGCTATCAATCCGACGTCGTGTAAAAATTTCTTTAAGTATGGGCTTGATTCAAGAGTTGAAAAACCATGATCAGAGACAACGACAATTAAAGTTTCCTCCAGATCCACATCTTCAAGAATCTTTCCTATACCCTGATCTATCTGTTGGTATGAACGCCTGAGGTAATCCATCCAATAATTAGCCTTGTCCGGATCATAATGTGAAGATTTAGGATCAATCCCTCCGTAAATCACATGCTGTAAATGATCTACTGTTCCAATCCAGCTGTAGGTTGAGTCTATCCCATCAGATTTTAAGGCAAAACGAGTAGCCTCTGTCCACCAATCAACCAGCTGCTGCAATTGTACCATGTAGTCATCCAACTCAACCCAGCCGTCCATATACGCCCATGGATCATCTACTTCGACATATGGCCCGGCAACTTTTTCCAAGTCAGTTTGGATATCAGCAGGAACGCAATAGTTATCTAGTGTGTTAATTGAACTGGTAAAGACTTTGAAGTTTTTGGCATCCTTTGAAAGTTCAGGCAGATAAATTCGAAATCGACCGTTTCTCTCGTTTCCTTTGACGTCTATAAATTTCTCAAAAATCCAATCACTCCACTGTCCTTGTTTCAGTTTGGCAACTGTCTTGCTGATATCTTTGCCTCGACATATATGAACTGTGTTGTATTCGTCGTTATCTCCTGTGAAAACTGCATTATAATTTACGCCTTTAGCTAATGCAGGAGGCACCTCCAAGGCAAACTCCAATGGTGGCGGGGATTGCTGAGGCAAATTTTTCCAGCCAGCAGCCGGTTGCAATTTAGTCTTGACAGCACGCCCCTGGGTCTGGTTGCAACGAAGCTTTGCAGATGAATAAACAGAACTTCCCGCTATATCCCATAAAGGCATGTAGAAATATCGAAATGGAGGGTTGAGTGAAGAAGCAATCTGTATGCCATCGTTGTTGGCGACCGGCCATGTAACCGGCCAATTTACCAGCGCTGACTTTCGTCCAACTTGACCTTCAGATTCCCATAAAGTTTCGGCAAGCAGGAATCTTTTATCAAAAGAAGTGTGCCAATCATCAAGTTCTTCTCCAGGTAGACGAACCATGAGGCTCGGAATACCGCAGGTACCTGGTCCAGCTCCTGTGACAAGAGCTCCCCATGCGGCTGCAGTAAGGGGAGGGAAAGTGGAAATTACTCGGGAAAAAAAACCATCCCCCATGAGTTTTGATATATTGGGTAAAGCCCCTTCGTTAGAAAATTTTCTGATCAAATCAGGCAAGGCAGCATCCACACCTAAAACCAGTAATTTCTTTGCTTTGTTCATTTTTCCCTCCCAACCTTTAGTAGCTTTTCTGTTTATGGCATAGTCGAGTGTTTCTTTTAATCATTTTTTTTTGTATGAAGATGTACTGCCGCCCCACCGGAAAAGCACTCCGGCGTACACAGGATTCTAGATTTTTTGCCGGTTATCTCCTCGGCCATTATTAGAGCTTCCTCAAAAGTGTTAACAGGAGTATACCCCATACCGCGTGCATAACGTGGCGATTTGGCGCCCACCATTATTACTCGAGAACACCACTTGTGAGGTACGCTTCCACCACTGAGCATCGACATTGCATGATATGGATGATACTTATAATAGTTTGAATACTGGAAACGATAATCGTAATCAGTTGCAATGCGGTTCACGTCTGGAGACGCTAGGAAATCGGTCACGCTAGTGTAATTCTGCAGAGTCTCATAGGTTTCCTCGTATGACGGAAACCAATGCGGGTTAAACCAACCATCGCAGATTGCGGCTGCTATGATCACACCACCTTTTCGAAAAGCATGCCAGCAGCGTGACAATTGTACTCCAATTGCCAAACTCATCAGTATAGGATTAGACCCCATTCCAGGACCATAGTGGAAGTTACGGGGTAACCCCATAACAAGAATGTCCGCAGGTTCTTCCATATTAAGGCCAACGTTAGTTCGTTTTTCTGCGAGAGGCCAAGTGGCTTTTTCAACCGCCTCAAGTTCTCCAGCTTGAACATCGAGAACATCGCCAAACTGCCCCAAAACTGCATCAACAGCAAAAAAATTCTTGCCCATAGCTTTTTCCATGGCTTGACCGATGGATTTGAATTGATGTCTCATGCGTGAGTCAGGCGATGCGCCAAGCCAATCTTCCCGATGCATAGTTTTGGGGCAGTGGTGTGAAGCGATGGAACGCCATCCTGAAAGACCGGTAACTATCATTTTGTACCCGCCACTGTACCCACCGTAGGGATTACCAGAGCAATGTCCAACTACAATTGGCAGATCGGCCTCAGCCATTAACTTGTTACACTGCACAACATTGTCATACTTGTCAGTACCAAAGTTACACAAGTCTTCCGATTCAGCATCATGATTAATTAGGCGATCCGGGTAAAACTGATCCACAATCTCTTTGCCTAAGTACCCGTACCACTCCTCCAGGGTATTTTTCCTGTGCAGTCCCATACAACAGAGAAGGGTGATGTTCTCCATCCGGGTCCCGCCTTTTTTCAATTCTTCCACAATCAAGGGAATGGCTACACGGCGATGTGCTTTAGGATGCCCCCCCCCCTTAACCCTGTCCGGAAACCCGATAACTACTTTTTTATCCGGCCCGCCAAGCTCAGAAAGCGGTGGAAAACCAAGGGGTTTTTTCAGTGCCCTGAGCGTTGCATCACGAGGTTCCACATGGGGAGGATCTGTATAATCCGTTCCAAAACGTACAATTTTAGCTGTATTCGGCAAGGATATCGGCATCTTGGTATCACCATAATCCAACAAAATATTTTGCATCATTTACTCCTTTTCCTGATAAAAACAAATTCCTTCATCTTTGCAATTCTGCACAAGAGTTACGAATGATAAGATCGGTGCTGAGATCATATTGTCGAATCTGAGATGAAGCACCTCTAATCATTTCTATCAACACTTTCATTGTCAATTTTCCCATTTCATAAGAAGGTACTCTTATCGTTGTCAAAGGAGGGTCACAAAAAGCCGCAAATTCAATATCGTCAAAACCAGCAATGGAAATGTCTTCTGGCACCTTTAACCCCTTTTCTTTCAGACCAGTAATCGCTCCGATAGCCAACGTATCACTAGCAGCAAAAATAGCTGTAGGTCTGTTTTTGATTTTCAGAAACTCCTTCACGGCTTCTTTTCCCTCAATATGACTTGGTTCTCGCTCCTTAACGAGTTGGGGATCGAAATCAATACCATTTTTTTTTAGGGCAGCACGGTAACCCTCAAGCCTGCTGGCAGCTCGAGATATCTTGGAGTACGGACCAACCAGCAGTCCGATCCTGCGGTGTTTGAGACCAACCAAATAGTCCGTTATCCGAAACGCAGCGTCATAATTATCGAATCCTACATAGTTTAGTCCTTGATCAGCCATCGTCTCCCACGTGAATACGCACGGGATGTCTTTTCGAACCAAATTGTAAAAATAGACTTCGTTACTTTTAAGAAAACCAGTAAGGATCAGTCCCGCGACTCTATGCTCTTGGAACTGTTCAACTATTTTTTTTTCTATTCGGCAATCATACTTTGTGTTACCTATGACCAAGGAAAACCCTTCCTCCTGGGCCTTGTCCTGCATGGCAATAAGTGATGTACCAAAAAATGATTTGTTGGGGCCGGGAACCAGAACGCCGATAAGTGATGATTTTTTTCGAGACAAGTCGCCAGCAGCAGCATTGTATACATAATTGTATTGCTCAGCGACCTGCATGATCTTTAAGCGGGTCTTAGGATCCACAAGATGTGGAGCGTGGAATGCACGGGATACCGTAGCTTTTGAAACTCCGGTAGCCGAAGCAATCATTTTCATAGTTGCTGAGGCCACTGTCCCCCCTGTTAATAGAGATATTATTTTAGCAAAACCGACTATGACTGCAACCGGTTTCATTAAATAACATCCAAAAGCGCCGCTTGTCAAGAAAAAAATATATCATTTATCTATCTGTATTTACATTAAATTAATTAATTTGCACTTGGCAAAAAAATTTTATGTGATAATTTTTCCTTGCAACACAACAAACATAATGTTATCGGTTTCATCTATAGAAAGAGTCAAAATCATAAATTGGAAATCTACTGTTTGGAAACCAATGAAATGGATAGTGTGATTTCCACATACTTAGGAGAACAATTAATGAAAAATGCAGGAATTGTTGGTGCGGGTGTAATGGGGCGGGTGGTTGCTCAGAAACTTATTGAAGCAAAATACCATCTCACCATATATGACGAATATGGTCCCTCATCAGAAAAGGCAAGACAAATGGGTGCTGATATCGTTAATAACGCTGCTGCCGTGGCTCAGAAGTCTGATATAGTACTGATATTTCTTCCTGGCCCACCTGAGGTGAAATCTTGTGTTAGCGGCGAAAATGGACTTCTGTCTGTGAACAAACCAGGCTTGATTATTGTGGACATGAGTACCGTCGATCCAGACAGCACATCCGCCATGGCTAAGGCTGCTCTTTCCAAAGATGTGGGGTATCTCGATGCTCCAGTTTTAGGACGGCCATCTACCATTGGTAAGTGGGCACTTCCAGTAGGGGGCCAAAAGGAGGTTCTTGAGCGCTGTAAATCACTACTGGAAAATCTTGCCGCTCATGTAATTTATATCGGTGATAGCGGCAGTGGAAATAAAGTAAAGCTTTTAAATCAGTTGATGTTCGGGGCTATCAATGCCATGACCGCTGAGATGATGGCAATTTCAGATGCAATTGGTGTACCACCAAAATTGCTCTATGATACAATTACAGCGAGTCAGGCCGGAACTGTGAGCAATCTGTTTAAGGAGCTCGGAGGGCGGGTTTCAATGGACGACTACGAAAACCCTACTTTCACTGTTGATCTGCTATCTAAAGATGTTCGTCTGGGGATTCAGATGGCAAAAGAACACAAAGCCCCCCCTCTACTTGCTCAATCAATCCAAATACTAAACGAAATAGCTCAAGCCCAAGGGCACGGCAATACAGACACCTCCATAATGTGGAAAAGTTACGAGAGCATTTGGGGCAAAAAAAATCAGGCGTGAAAACATCTATGGACAAACCTTACTGAACTGAAGTTCGAATAGGGCCACAGTCAAGGGGTTAAGGGCGGATGGTAGTATATACGCCGGGGTCCACTCCCGGGATATGGATTTAATGCGGATCATTGATGAGCAATATCTTGAAACACCATTTTACGGAAACAGATCGATGCGAAATCATATCAGGAGATTGGGCTGGACAATAAACCGTAACCCCATACGGCGACTGATGAGACTGATGGGTTTACAAGCGATATATCCAAAACCAAAAACAACCAAACCACATCCGCAGTACAAAGTATATCCGTATCTTTTAAGAGGGTTAAAAATAAATCGACCCAACCAGGTCTGGGCTGCAGATATCAGGTAGCTTAACTTGCTTGGCTCACTGTCCAAAGGTTTGGGTCCGCCGCAGTTTGATTTTGTCAGACTCAAAAAAAATGGCACTGAGGACTACCCATCGGACAAGGTCAGTTTTTCGGGTGGAGAAATGCCACAGACTATCCCTGAAAGCATCTTCCAGTAGTCATTTTTAGCTTTGCCTAACAGTCAAAGATATTGCAACAAAGCTTAACCCCTAAGATCTCAACCATTGTAGCTGTATCATTGATTTCCATCAGATACAACCAAAATTTGCCGATCAAAATGTATCTGTAAAAGAACGGTACATGAATTAAGTTGGATATTGAAAGGATTTTTTATTACGTGATTGATTTGATTTCAAATGCCACAATCATTGCATAAGTCCGGGGTCTATTCCGGTCTCAAAAAGCGGTGAACTGTATTCATAAGGCCCGTATATTGAGATGGAAAAATCTGGCAATGGTTGCACCGCTTCAGAAATGCAAAAAGCCCTGTCTGGTTGCTATAACCCAGACAGAGCTTTTTGATAAATAACCTGGCGGTGTCCTACTCTCCCACACAGTCTCCCATGCAGTACCATCGGCGCTAAAGAGCTTAACTTCCGTGTTCGAGATGGGTACGGGTGTGACCTCTTTGCCATTACCACCAGATTAAGATGGATTGGACCTGGAACG
>JAIPEF010000098.1 GCA_021737265.1 Desulfocapsa sp.
GCTTTAACAACAAAGCAAAACTGACCATCAGAAAATCTTACGGTTTTAGGAGCGATAAACTACGGGAAATAGCCCTGTATCATACGCTTGGTAATTTACCAGTTCCTGAAATCACCCACAGATTTGTCTGAAGAGGCAATTTTAAAATGGATGGATCCGTGTATTGCAAATTATAAAGGGTCATGTTTTTCACGATTTTTATTTCTGTTCTTTCATCAACATTCCAATCTGTCGATTTTTGCATTGTAAATAGCAACCCGAAACTCTTTTTATGAGCACCATATTTCTTATCCAAAACACTCGTTAAACCCGCCAGGTATTTAGGTGCTGTCTTAAGATTTATTTTAACAAAGAAAAGGCGCTTAGTTTGTGGTGTAAACTGAAGGTCAACTGAAACACGTTCACCAAGTAGATCGGTATGATACGTGAGGAATATTATCTTAGATGTTTCTTTAAAAAGTTTTTCGTTGAAATGAGCGCTTGGTATACCTGCTTTTTGGCCATCGTTAACACCTAAATCTCGTTGATGAGCTAAATCCAAAACTTGCTTTAAAGTTAATCCCGATTGGAACCCATCAAACTCAAAAGCCATTACTTTCTCTGTAGAAAGAAAAATGGCCACAAATAACAATAAGCAAAATACTATTTTGTTAAATGCCCAGGTATTTCTATTTTTAAAAATTTGCATTGATTAATCCTTAAATTTATTAACCGCCGAACAGTGCAATAAATAAAAAAAGTCCATGTTATCGCCTTATAAGTGGACAGTTTTTCCATTTATCCAGTTATTAAAATGCTAAAAGTGGAAAATAATATCCAGTTATTACTTTTTTTTCCAGATTTTCCACCTTATCCGATACTAAAGCCACAAAGGTGGAAAAGCGAGAGACTTTTTCGCTCCTGGGAAGATAGTTCAATATTATATATCAAATAGTTGGAAATATATCCCAATGGCAATCTCAACTAGATTTCCCGAGCGGGATGTTGAGACTATTCCTTGACAAGGCCAGATTGAACAGTTCCGGTTGAGGGGAGATAGTTTGACTGTTAGAATTAGTGAGCAGTTGTGTTGTTCGTATAAAATTTTAGCGTATTTTCTTTTAATTAGAAAACATTATCAGCCAAGGTGTGATTGTCATATACTAATTAGATACAATTGCACAAGTCGATCCCAAAAGGGGTAACGTCAGGCAACTAACAATCAGATTTCCTACCCCATATTTAACACGCTAAAATATTATCCATTAGAAATCAGAGACATACGTGTTTCATTTTTCGCCAGTGGCACTACATTCTTTCAATTTATTAATTTTTGGACCCCTCCGGGGGCTTCTGAGATCTGCAAATATTGGTAGAGCTGCTTGAGTTTCGGCTCTGCCACCGTTGACTTTCGAACATGGAGCGTTCGCCCGTCTTTCTGGCGGAAACTTGCGGTAATCCGTTGTTGAACGGAAAAAATTCTTCTGAGTGAGGCCCAGCTCTCGCAAACCCCGTGATTTTTGAGTTTTTGTCGAATAACCTGGACAACCTGGTACGCCAATACGGTGATAAACAGATGGCCGTCGCTCCGCTCTTCCTTGTGATGATAGATCGGTCGCAGCCCCAGTTCTGATTTCAAGCAGCGAAAGACCGCTTCCAGATCTGTCAGCATGGTGTACGTTCGCCACAAGGTTTCTTCGTTTCTTTTTTTTACACGCTGTTTCTTCTTTCTTGCGGTCCGTTATCGTGTTTCTTGGCTTGTTTGATGTCGAGCCAGTTTTAACGACCAGGTCACCCGGTCTCGACTTTATAACAATACGAGATCTCTTAAATTCGCAAGGGTTTCACTATTCATCTTCAAGTGCTGGCAGTTTTTTGGTTCGTTTCTTTACCCCCTGGCCTGTCATCCTGACGATCTCCTCGATGAGTCGTTCCAGAATAAAGGAATTCATGCTGTTATTATTCGAAACCATGGCAACCAGTTCCTCGGCAAGTACACTTGAGTGTGGATATCTCAGGCAATGGGATGGTTTCTAATCCTGATTCAATGAAATATTCTCTCAGACATATCCCATATCAATCCCTGCCAGCCGTCAATCGTGCCTTCGTCCTCACATTCGGGGCAAAACCAGTGAATCCGGTCGTCTATCTCGAACTGGATTTTCAAGGTACCCTTGCACGGTTTTCTTTTCGGCCGCCTCCAGCATTTTGGCGTTTCTCCCGCCGGCAGGCGCCGGTCGCGTGACGTTATCCAGGTGATGATCTCTCCCAGCTTTTTCACCTTCAGCCGCAATTGATGTGCAGCCGGTCCGTCCTGCCGTTCGTTTAGCCAATGTCTGATGTCAATTACCCACATACACTTCTCCAAACTAAAAATCAGTTGCTGAAGTCCTTCATTCAAATATCCTGGTCCAAAATCTGTTTTCCTTTTTCCGTCAATCGATACTTCTGCTTACTGCTTGTTGGTTTGTCCGGGGTGGTCATTTCAATGAAACCGGTATCAAACAAAGGCCTTAAAACTTGGTCCCGGCTTGGTCCCCAACTTCGGGGGTGACTTCAGGGGTAACTTCGAGGGTAGTCCTCTGTTCACGATGGTTATGCGCGCATCATTCGTGCACCGCGCGTATTGTAGCGCGATATCAAAATGTGATCATGCAATCCGCACATATGACCCACCTTTGCCTTGAAAGTTAATGAATCCAATTTCTTTTAGCCCCTTGAGTAAACAGAGACTCCGATCCAAGCTTTCTCTCTATACTGGACACCCCGGCTCAAAACATGCCGGGGTGACCGGAGACGTGGAAATGAACACATGAGGGAGTGAGGGGGCCCGCTCTTGGCGTTTGCCTGCTTCCCCCCACTAATTCAGTGCAGTTCTTCTTGTCTGTTTTCGTAAGTCCAGAATGCATGTTCACAATTCCCATCAACCAGCTCCCGGTGACAGGCGAGATGCTGGTTGTGCGGCCGTATCTTCGCTCTTTACGGCACAAGCAGACGACCTCTGATTAATACTCGCAATGCCGTGTCAGGCAAACGATTTTTTTATTAACCACGGAATACACGGAAAGCACGGAAGTTTTTTGCCGAAACCAGGCATAATTCCCGTGACTTTGTCCCCCGGCAAAGCCGGGGGTTTACTTAGAAGAAATTACCACTTTTCTTCCTTGTGCATACAAAAAAAAAAGCTGCTACAGCACAATAAGATGCAGGGTATATCTTTTCTGTGAAGGGCTCAGGGGAAATAGAGACAAAAGAATTGGTGATCCTGACAGGATTCGAACCTGTGACTTTCTGCTTAGGAGGCAGACGCTCTATCCAACTGAGCTACAGGACCACACTTCATAACCGGTGAAACCATACCAGCAAACGGATGCAAATGCCATCGAATTTTCAAAAATCAAGTATGCTATAAGGTGGATTCAACCCAGGAAAACAAGGCGTACCAGAAGTGATGGATTATGGCAGATTATGGGGTAAAGACAATACCGCGTCCTCTTAGAGTGTTTCGCCGCTTGCAATCTCCTTTGCAGAATATGCATCTTCCGTAGTCTGTGAATTAATTATGCAATTTCGACCAATGGTCACTCCCTGGGGAATAACGGCGTCCTTTCCCACTAAAGAGATTCCCGTGTAAAGGTGGCCGGGGTGAGCTATATTGGGAGAATCGTGTTTGCTGCCAATCCCCACCACCACACCATCTAAAATCCTGACCCGTTTATCACAGATGGTCAGATCCACAGTACTCTGTTGCCCCACAACACAATCGGCAAAGAGGATGGAATCCTTTATCACAGCTCCTTTCTCAACAATCACTCCTGGAGCCAGGACAGAGTTGTGCACTGTTCCGTGGATCACACAGCCGGCGGAAATCATGGAAGCACTCACGCTGGCATCACTCCCGTATCTGGCCGGCGGACGGTCAGCGGAACAGCCATCAGCCTCAATGTTTGTCCGGATTCCCCATGCTTCAGGAGAAATGGGGCTGTCATGTCGAAGGAAATCCATATTGGCTTCCCAGTAAGACTGGATCGTCCCGACGTCCCGCCAGTAACCATAAAAGGGATAGGCAAAAACATTGTCATTATCAATGGCCCTTGGCAGGACATGTATACCAAAATCCACTTCTTCCCGGTCCTTGTATAAGGAATCCAGGAGATATTTGTAATCAAAGACATAAATTCCCATGGAAGCCAGATTTGTTCTGGGGTGCTCCGGCTTTTCCTCCCAGTCAATGATCCGGTTTTCATCATCGGTGATTCCGGCGCCAAACTGATGAATCTCACTCATGGGAACCACCATCATGCCGACGGTCACATCAGCTTTCTTATGGCGATGATATTCAAGCATGGTATGGAAATCCATATGGTAGATATGATCTCCGGACAGGAGCACCACCTCATCAGCTGGATTTTTTTCCAGAAAATCGATGTTCTGACGAACAGCATCCGCTGTCCCCCTGTACCAGTCGGAATCTTTAAAACCTGTATGGGGCGGCAAAATCTTCACCCCCCTGCTGCGCCCAGTGAAATCCCAGGCCTCGCCCATACCCAGGTGCCGCATCAGGGAAAGGGGTTTATACTGAGTGAGGACGCCGACTTTAGTGAGTCCGGAGTTCATGACATTGCTGAGGCTGAAATCGATGATCCGATAGAGACCGGCGAAAGGAACGGCCGGTTTGGCACGACTCTGCACCAGGATATTCAAACGACTGCCGACACCACCGGCAAGGATCAAAACCAGAGCTTCTTTTTTGGCCCTCATTTCAATACCTCCCCGGCTGCTACATTTTTATTGTCCGGCCATTGTTCTCCAACAAGATTGGGATAAACGGTGGCCCCTTCCCCAATAGTTGTTCCCTCAGGTACCTGATTGTTCCAGCCAATAACTGTTACCCGATCCGCAACCGTCCCTGTTTCAGAGCCAACATGAACTCCCTCCCCAAAAACAGAGTTCACATCTGCAATAACCTTGTTCAAGCTGCAGTTTGTACCGATATCATTGTTAAAGAAGAGAACGGAATTTTCAACAACTGCCCCCTTCCCCACCCGAACTCCTGGAAACAAGATGGAGTTTTTTACTGTCCCTTCAACTACACAGCCGTTATACACCAGACTATTGTTTACCTTGGCACCCTCCATAATCAGCGAAGGTTGCGCATCCCTGATCCCCCTGTGATCCATATTGGTACGCAGCCCCCAGGCCTCCATATCAAAAACCGGATTCTCTCCTAAGAGGTCCATATTAGACTGCCAATACTCTTCTATTGTTCGTGTATAGCCCCAATATCCCTTGTGCTTAAACCCAAAGATCTTCCTCCCCCGGGCCATAAGAGAAGGAATAATATCCCTTCCGAACTCATAAGAATCACTCTTCTGATTTTCCGACAGAGCTTCATACAATACTTCGGGTTTAAAAACCAGCACCGTCAGTGAAGCCCAGTCAGCATCAGGATGCTCAGGCTTTTCCCAATAGGACGTAACCCGCCCCCCCTCTTCTCCATCTTCATCATCAATGGCTGCGATACCAAAGCGATGTGCCTTGTCTTTCTCCACCCTGATACAGGCAATCGTCAGGTCAGCTTCTTTTCGATGGTGATAGTCGATCATATCCTGATAATCCATCTTGTATATATGATCGCCCGAGAGGATAAGGATCTCTTCCGGTTTATGATAGGTGACAAAATCAAGATTTTTGTACACAGCATCGGCAGAGCCTCGATACCAGTCAGCATGATCCTTGTTATCTTTAAAAGGCGGCAGTATGGATACTCCTCGATGGCGACCGATCATATCCCAGGCAGCACCGGTGCCGATATGATTAATGAGAGAATAACTTCTATACTGGGAGAGAATGGCAATTTGTTCAATGCCGGAATGGAGAAGGTTGCTCAGGGGAAAATCTATCACCCTGGCAAAGCCGCCGAAAGGTACGGCCGATTTGGGGCGATAATAGGTAAGGACGTTCAAATCTTCAACGCGACTGCCGGCCAGGATCATGGCAAGCGTAGAATGCTTCAGCACATTGTTCACCTTTAGTCTTATTATGAGAGATTACATAACTACTTCATATGCCTAGTGACCAGGCGCTTCAACATAAGGGTGCTAAACTTCTTCTCCCCGAGTAAAAGCTTAGAAAGAGGAACTTCTGCCCTGCCTGCTTCCTTATGACCACCAGCAGATCCAACTTCACCAAAAATCCTTTCTGCCATTTTCCCGGCACTTTTTCGATAGCCATCACAACGAAAAATGACAATCAGTTTGTCCCGGTAAATCCCGGAGACCAGAACCCAGTCGATCTGATCCACATGGTTGAGAAAATCCGCTATATTCACCAAAATATCAGGACTCTTCACCTTTCCCAAGTGGCTATACAAACGTCTCTGGGAGTATATCAATTCACTGAGTGCAATGTTGAAATATTTGAGTTCTGACCGGCGAAGATCCGTAAGCTCAAATTTTTTAACCAAGTTACGATTGGCAATATTAAAGAGATAATGGAAGGAGATGCCATCCGCTAGCACAGAATGTTTAGAGAAATCCTGGGTATCGACTTTAATCGCATAAAAAAGAGCTGTGGCCAGAGCGACAGAAGGCTTTAGATTTCCGGCCCGCAAATATTCAATCAGCATGGTTGAACAGGCACCATACTGCGGACGGATATCTACAAAAGAGGCATCGCATTCGCCTGCCAGAGGATGATGATCGATGATTGCATCAAAATCTATTTTTTCAAAGACTGGAAGATGTGTTGGCTGCGAGTCCACCAGAATTTTTTTATTAAAATCAGAGAGTTTTACATTTCCTAAGCGTTCCAGCGGAATCTTCAACACCTCCACCATGAGGAGGTTATTCAACCGACTGATCTCATTTGGGTGAGCGATTTCCACATTTTTCACCCGGTAACGCAGCAAACGCTTAATAGCCATGGCACACGCCAGAGCATCCGGGTCAGCATTGATACAGACAAGGACATTATCTTCTTTGTCAAAAATATCCCAAAATCTCTCGAGACGCTCTTTGGCACTAGTCCCAGTATTTATTGCACTGCACTTTAGTATTTTTTTTCCCATTAAAAAACAGCGACAGTATCCACCTTCTCAACACGAAAAGAAGCTGGCGACCATCGATTCCTTTTCTTTTTTATTCACCTGTCCATTGTAACAACAGACAGGAAAAGAACACCCATCACTTTGAAAATACTTGCTTTTCAAAGGTGAAGAGCACCAATGAGGACTATAGCACATCATTTCACAAAAATGCAAGTCTGCAGGCTGTCACGAGAGTTCAGGCTCACCCCGGTGATGGACGAAAAATAGGCTGGCACTTTTTGGTATCCCCTTAGGAGGTGTTCTCCATAGGACCCGTTCAGGTTAAAAGTACACAGCAAAAACACTTCCGTTGGCCGCCTTCACAAAATTCTTTCCAGAAAATAAGGCAAGAATTTCAAGGCACTTAAGTGGTATCAAAGGTTGGCACCGAGGGAAAAAGAGAAGGGTCCGTATGGGGGATGAAACGTGCACCGGAAAAACGGATCATAAATTCCTGGTTCACATTGAGCTCAAGATAGGTGATGCTGGAAACAATCTTTTCACACTCCTCTCGAATACTATTTTCAAGCAGCACCTTTTCCGCGCCACGTAGAGAACTGTTCCCAATAGCTCTGTACACTGACAGCGGAAGATCAGGAAGCATTCCAAGAGTAATGGCCTGGCGAGGCTTAATATGGCGACCAAAGGCACCGGCCACTGAGATTTCTTCCAACTCAGAAAACTCCAATCCAACCTGATTGATCAAGGTGGTCAGAATTGCGTACATGGCTGCCTTGGAACGGATCATGGCATTAAGATCCGTCTGTTCCAAAACAACGTCGCCCTCCCCACTGGAATCACCACCGGTTGTCACTGCAAAACAGCGGCTGCCATTGCGTTCAATCAGATGCGCTTTCATAAAAGCGGACCTTGCCGGATCCGGTTCTTTATCGGGATCCCTGAACTTACCCCGGATATCTATCACCCTGGTAAGATAAAGGGCGGCCACCAGATCAATGAGCCCCGAGCCACAGATCCCTTTTGGCAATCCATCACCGATAGTTCGATACTCCATTGCAAAGGTCTCCGGATCAATGGCCACAGATTCTATTGCCCCTGGTCCCGCCCGCATCCCCATACGTGCGACACCGCCCTCAAGGGCAGGACCGGCTGCTCCTGCACAGGCGATCAACCACTCACTGTTTCCAATAACCACCTCAGCATTTGTCCCCACATCGATGAGCATTCGGATTTTTTCCGATTGCGCTATGCCGGAAGCAAGAATACCGGAAATCAGATCCCCGCCGAAATAACTTCCCACTGAAGGCATAACCCATACTGGAGCAACGGGGTTAATAACGAGCTGCAACTGACTGCCATATATCATCGGAGCCCGGTTAAACATGGGGATATAGGGCTCACGGCAAATATGATACGGATCAAGGCCAAGGAAAAGATGCGCCATGGTGGTGTTCCCGGAAACGGAGAGCGCACGGATATCACTGGCCGTAATTCCAGCCTGGGCAGCCAGCATCTGGGCAAGTTTGTTGACAGCAGTAACGATAGTCTCCTGTAACTCACCCAACCCCGGATCCAAAAAGTCAGGGGCTGGATACTTCTGCTGCCGTCGCTCTGTTGTGGCGTGATGAATACGGCTGAGGATATCGGCACCAAAAGCGATCTGGCTGTTTTCAAGATTATCTTCAGCCAACCTTTCACCACTCTGCAGATCCAGCAGAGTGGCTTCCAAATGGGTGGTTCCAAGGTCAAGGGCCATGGCAGCAAGCACTGCCGGTTTCTCAGCAAAAAAATCCACCACCTCTCGGCCCTGTTCCAGATTACTCACCAGGGCATAACCTGAGAACCCTGCTTTCCTAAAGGCTCTGGCAACAGTGGTCATGCACGGATAGGGAATAGTCAGTGGCCTCCCGTCATCCAAACTCCTGGCCAGGGCCTGCTGCAAGCGGTCAAGATCAGCCGTATTATCGTGGAGAACAGGGGGAGTTGCATCCACCCGTACCGTAAATACCATTGTATTCATTTTTCGTCCTCTTCCACCCTGAACCACGTCTATTCCTTGACGTACATTGGAGATGATGTTACCTACTTGATGGCGTCTGAAAAACTCTCCATCTGCTTCGTTGCTGCAAATGTTCTACCATTACGACACACCTTAGTACGCTGTAATGATAGAAAATTCACACCCTTAAAACGGGTACCAGCGCGCCTCGCATAGGAAGTTTTTTTCTTAGGCATCGGTAATTTCTAGTTTTTACGGACATGTTACCTGCTAAATATTGCGAAAACAGAAACATACCCCTATTTAAACCAAATCTCAAACGGGATGGAAAAAATAATTGCAGTAGCCCTTGGTGGAGCACTTGGATCCGTTGGAAGATATTTGATTGCCCTTGGTGCCGGCAGGTATCAGGCACTGACTTTTCCCGTCGGAACCTTTTTTGTCAACCTGCTGGGCTGCCTTCTGATAGGTATCCTCTGGGCCTTTTTTGATCGGGTCCATATCAATAATGAATTCAGACTGTTCCTCTTCACAGGGTTCCTTGGTGGTTTCACTACCTTTTCGACCTTTGCCAGAGAAACCGTTCAACTCTTTAAAATAGGCGAGCATGTCCAAGCCCTGAGTTACCTGGCCATCTCAAACGTGCTGGGCCTTGGTATGGTGGCTATCGGCTTCCTGCTGGCTCATCGGATCCTCCGTTGGTAATTCTCCGTGACCCTTCTTAATCGATATATTCTGGCTCAGTTTATCCGTACGTTTTTCATCGTAGCGGCTGCCTTTGTTGCCATTTATATCCTTGTCGACTTCTTTGAAAAGATTGATAATTTCCTGGAAGCAGACAAATCTATCGGCCTGGTTCTCCAATTCTTTCTCCTCAGCATCCCTTTTATTATCGATATGCTGGGGCCTGTCCTCATCCTCCTCTCTGGAGTAATCACCCTTGGCTTGCTGAGCCATAATAACGAGCTTACGGCGATGATGGCTGGCGGGATCCACATGCGAACCATTATCCACCCCATTCTCATCGGTTCCCTCCTTTTTACCATGCTCTTTCTCGCCATGGCCCAATGGGTGTTGCCGTACACCATCGCCACAACTAACACCATCTGGTACGAAGAAGTAAAAGGAATGGTACCTTTGGGGATTTTTCGCAACGGCCGCTATTACTACAAAGGGAAAGAAGGCTTCTACTCATTTGTCAGGCCCTGGCCTGATAAGAACGTATTCCTGGATTTCTCCTACTCCAGCTGGAATCCTAACTACAAACTAGAGACACTCGTTTCTGCCAAAAGAGCAGAATGGGACGAATCCGGCTGGAACCTGTTTAAGGGCCAGATCCAGAGAGAAGTCAATCCACACAATCATCTCACTACCCTCTTTGATCAACAGACCTTTGCCTTCCCGGAACGCCCCGAATTCTTTTTTATTCCCAAATACCAATCGGCGGAGCTCTCTCTCACCCAGCTTTTCCAAGCCATGTACAAGCAGGAAACGCACAATGAAACCGTCATTGCCAAAACGAATTTCTACGGCAGGCTATCCTATACCCTACTGGGCATCCCCCTCCTCTTTCTTGGCCTGCCGGTACTTCTCCTTTCTTATAAAAAATGGGGTAAAGATCTGTCGGTGGCGATCCCTGCTAGCTGCGGCATGGCCTTTCTTGCCTGGGGACTCTGGGGAACTCTGCAAGCGCTAGCCAGGGCAGATTACATGTCTCCCCTGCTGGCTGCTGTTCTTGTCCACATTATTTTTGGCACAAGCGGTTTTCTGATCCTCCACAAGCAGAGCAGTTGATGACAGGTAAACTTCAGCACCGTGTCGGGATTGTCGGCATTCCACCCCTCTCTGTCATGGAGACACTGGCAGCTCCTGAAGTGAAGATTTTCGATCTTGATGAACCGCAGGGAAAAATCGACCTGGAGACCGCATCCCCTTTTCTGCCAAGGGTCTACTGCGGTATCCTGCGTACCGTCATTGCAAACAGCCTGGCTGTCAAGCCGGATACCATTTATATTGACACCGGTGCCGGGAAATGTGACTGCGCCGTCCATACAGCAACGGTGCTGGAAGATATCCTGCCCCGGACACGGGTTATCAGAACCAGGAATCAGGATTGCACTCCATTTGGGATACCGCTGTGCAGAACACATATGGGGCTGTTTGAAAAGATGGTAGCGATAACGGCTTCAGTGCAGTCCACCGCCCCCTATAAGGATCTTGCCGCCTGTCTACCAACAGCAGGGTTCTGGGGCGTTCCCCCAAGGGATTTTTCTCTGCTCAGTCTCTTTCCGGACACTACCCATATTTACGGATGGACACGTTGCATGGAAAATAAAACACCGGACAATCCAGAGCTGGAGATCCACTGCAATCCGGATATTCCCACTGTTTTTTTTGCGCAATCATTCTGTGCAAAAACCGCTCTTGCCCGCCACCTTGCCGGCAGACACCCGCACGGCCTTTACCTTGACTGTGATGTAACAGCCGGCAGCAGTGCCAAAGCCAAGATCCAGGCCTTCCTGGAACTGTCAGGAATATAAGAAGCCCGAGGATTCATGGCCATGTTACTTGCTGATTTCGGAACTTCTTACTGTAAACTCCTGGAGACTGACTCTACGGAATCCCCCCGCCTGATCGCCACGAGAGAGCTGGATCGCAGCTTAAGAACCGACATTGCCACCGGGCATAACGGCAGACGTTACACAAGTCGTTACGTGAACGAGCTCACCGCCCTTGCCAGAGGCGGACTCAGCATGATACGGGAGAGTTCATTCACCCTTCTTGACTGCGGCAGTCGTGACATCAAATACGTTGTCTATGATGGTGGGAAAATAAAAGATATGGGCTGGAATGCTGAATGCGGTGCCTCCATGGGATTCACCATCGAGTTACTGGAGAAATACTATCATCTCGATTTTACGCAAATACCAGTCCCGAAGAACTCTTTTTCGGTCACCTGCGGAGTTCTAGGTATGAGCCACATCTTTGATGCGGTGGTGACAGGTGAGAGTGAAGCAAAAGCCGTGGCCAAATTCGTCAAAGGGATTGCCGTGAATGCCTACAACTTTGCAAAAGGTCCTGATCACATCTATCTTTCGGGTGGACTCTGCAACAATCCCCTTTTTGTGGGGTCCTTTCCCTGCCCTGTTTTTCCACTAGGTCGTTTTGTACTGCTGGAGGGGTTAAAGGCTTCTCTTGCAGGAGACGCATAAAAACAGGGCTACCACCCGGCAAGAGGCTCCTCGCCTAACCCTTTGCTGGTTACCACCAGTCTTCAGCCAGAAACGATTTTCTGGATCCCCGATAACGACACTCGGGGATGACGTGAACATGCAACTCAATGATATCACAACTCAACAGAGTGCTGCCCACGACTGTCATTCCCGAATTCTTTTATCGGGCTTGTCCAG
>JAIPEF010000099.1 GCA_021737265.1 Desulfocapsa sp.
CATCTACTTCGTTGTTGCAAATTTCACTATCATTACGACGTACTCTAGTACGCCGAAATAATAGCAAAATTCACACGCCTCGAATATGAAGCTTTTTACTTAACCATCTGCAATTTGAGGTTTTTACGAGATTGTCAAAGCTGAAGTTTCTCACTTTTTTAGGGTTGATTCTTGTTTTTCTGGTGTTGCTGCCTTCTTCAGCTGTTTGTGGAACTGTTTCACTTACCCAGATTAAGGATTCCTTGTGTCAGGAGTTGACTCATTACCCGCCGGAAGAGTTGCTTGGCCTTGATTGGAAAGATATTGATGCCAACTATCAGGACCAATGGCTGATGGCTGTTTATTCAGAACTTGGCATCAATCCTCTTTGGGTGGATGAAAATGGTCCCACTGAGCAGGCAAAGCGTATTTTTACGGCTTTAAAGGATGTTGAGGCTGATGGCTTGGATTCCAATGGGTATGAAGTTGAGGAAATTGCTTCTCTATGGGAGATGCGAACGGCTACTCATCTGGCCAGGCTGGATATCCACCTTACCCTTGGCCTGCTGGGCTATGTCCATGACATGCAAAAAGGACGATTGGCGCCCAAATTGCAGAACCCAAAGCTTTTTGATCGGGCAGGTGGAGAACTTTTCCACCCTGTAACAGCTATTGCTGAGGCCCGTAATCATGTTGATATAAATGCATATCTTGCTGGTCTTGCCCCTGGCCATCGTCATTATCAGGCATTGAGGAAGGAGCTAAGGCAGTACCGGAAAATTGCAGCGGAGGGTGGTTGGCCCGGGATCACCTCCGGCCCCGCAATATATCCCGGAAAGTCTGATGGTCGAATTCCTGCTGTCCGGCAGCTACTCACAATTACTGGTGATCTGACTGGTGCTGTGGGGACGAATCTGGAGTTGTATGACGATGCTCTTGTGGATGCCGTTAAAAAGTATCAGGGGCGTCATGGTCTGAAAGTAGATGGAATTATCGGAAAAAGAACGACTGCGGCCCTGAGTGTCCCTGTCGAGAAACGGATCCGGCAGATTTTGCTGAACATGGAACGTTGGCGGTGGACAGAACATGAACTGGGCCGAAAATATGTGCTTATTGATATTGCCGGGTTTAATCTACAGGGTGTGGTCGATAACCATATACAATTGGAAATGCGGGTTATTGTGGGGAAGCTGCACCACGAGACCCCTGTTTTCAGTGACACTATAAAATATATTGAATTCCATCCGTTCTGGAATATTACACCCAGTATAGCCCGCAACGAGATGCTGGGGGAACTGCGAAAGGACAGCAACTATCTCGCCGCCAAGCATATCCGCCTGTTTTCCAGCTGGCAGTCCGATGCCGAGGAACTGGATCCCCAAAGTATTGACTGGAATGAGGTCAGTAGAAAAAAGATCAGTCGTTATAAGCTGCGGCAGGATCCCGGCCCATGGAATGCACTGGGCGTTGTCAAATTTGTGTTCCCCAATAAATACAGTGTGTATCTGCACGACACACCTGCTCAGAGCCTGTTTAAAGAGACAGACCGAGCCTTCAGTCATGGCTGTATCAGGCTCAATAAGCCGATACAGCTGGCTCAATTTCTTCTTGTAGACAGTCGTAATGAATGGAGCCAGAGGTTAATTCAGGAGGTTCTTGAAAAGAAAAAGCGTAAAATAATCAGGCTCCACCAACAGATTCCAGTCCATCTTGTTTATCAGACGGTCTGGGTTGACAAGGATGAGGCTCTGCACTTCAGCAAGGATCTGTATGGGCGGGATAAACAGCTTGGAAAGGCTCTATTTGGTGAAGAATAGGAGTGTGCTACCAGCGGCGTACCCAGCCGGTATCCAGATGGACGAAATTAGATTTATCGTAAAATCCGACTCCACCACACTGCATATAGATGGCACATTTCTGGATTTTCTTTGTTTGGATACCGGGCATCCTGATGTCAATGGCCTTGCCTTCCATGTGGAGGCTGCGTTTTGCAACCTTGGAACTCTTTGCGCGAAGCTGCTGATTGGTTTTTGGAGACCGATAGCCAGAAATAACTTCAAAGGTTTTCTCCCCCCCAAACGTTTCCCTGATAGCAGAGAGTATGTCAAGTAACTGCGGGTCAATAGGGTGTACCTCATCGGTCCGGAAATCTCTCAGGAAATGGTTGATTTCTTTTAAAGCCTTCCGGTCATAGTTCTTTGGTCCGCCATATGTGATATCGAGCTTTTCCCCGGTATGGGTATGGTAAAAGGAGAGGTCGCGAGGAGTACTTACAGCCCAGCTGATTGCTGGTAGATCAAGGATAAGGGCTCCAGCGGTAAGGGCCGCCACTGATAAGAACTGACGGCGGTTCATGGGGGTGTTCAATTTATTTATATGCATAAAACTTTTTCTGTGTAGTTAGTGGATTTCTTTCCCGATTTTGAAGGCAACGCTCTGACAGTTACCTGATTATTATTATTCTGTCAAGACCCTGGAGTGTATATTCTGCAAGGAAGAGGGGGCAAACTGAGAGTATTTACTGTTTTTTCAAAAACCCCACTGTGTGGTATCCGGGTTCATTGCAGAACTGGGAAAAGGAAAAGTTTTCTGATCTCTGAAGTTGCTTTTCAACACACAGGAAGTTGGGTGTGGGTAAATAGCTTAATAAATCAGCTGGTTATCTTTTTTGGGAAGGTGGCAAACGAGGTTTGATGCTGGTTGACAATGACCAATGCCTGCAATCAAGGAAAGAGCAGGCTGGTTTGCGCTTGGTCATGAACAGGTGTACTCTCTTACTATGTGAGGTGAGAATCCGACGAATTGGGGTCCGATTGCTTCTTACACATCGGGAGACGCATCTGTTTTTATCTGCTCCTCATTCAGGAGTTCTTTCATATCCATGGCATGGTCAAAGTCATGGATCTCTTTTTCACTGAGGAGCAGGTCCTTCAGGGCAAAGACCTGAAGACGGCAGGATTGGCTGAAAAGACGATTGGCCATGAGCAGGGAGGCAATCTCCAGTTCATTAATGGTTCCCTCGGCCGCATGCTTCATCACATCCTGAATGAAGTGCTTGTCCATGTGTTCGATGTGGACCACGGTTCGCAACAGGTTCTGGTATTGTTCCCGCAGGTCTTTGATCTCCAGAAAACGACTGATGTCATGGTGCAACTCCAACAGGCGACGACGGAACCGTTTGTACTGGCTGTGGATATGCTCATTGTCGGAGCTGTCAAATTCTTCCAGATCATGGCTGAGTCCCTTGGTGTTTTTGATGGAGTTCATGATGTTGCGTGAGGCGTATATCATCCGCTCTAACTCCCTGGCTTCATTTTCTTCAAGTTGTTCATTGAGGAGTTTTGCGTAAAACTCGATGATCTCTCCATGGAGAAGTTTTACCTTCTCATAAAAAAACGGCAGACTGCAGGGTCTAGCCATGTTTTTTTCAAAGGGAAGGCTTTGGTCAAAGACAAGTTTGTCGTCAATATTGAAGGTTCTGAGGCTGTAGAGCTGACACTCTTTAAAGAGATGGAGGATTTCCTTGCGCAGGGAGGCGGTGGCAGCATCCGGTATCTCTGTTGGAGTATTTTTGAGATAGACGGTGAGGACTTCTTTATGCTCGGGAAAGCTTCGGACTAAAAGACGGGCCAGTGATCCGATAAAGGGGAAAAAAACAAGCACACCGATGAGGTTGAACAGGGTGTGAAAGAAGGCCAGGGCCATGACTGCGTTAGTCGTTGTGTCAAAAAAATGGGAAGCCAGCCAGGAGAGAGGCTGCAAGGCAGCAAAGGCTATAATTCCGGTTACCAGATTAAAGATCAGGTGACTGATACTCACCCGTTTTTTCGACTGTGTCCCGCCGATGGAGCCGAGAAGGACGGTAACGGTGGTGCCCACATTGGCACCGATGACCATGGCCACGGAGGTATCGAAATTGAGTAGACCACTACTGAGACCGGTCAGAACAATGGCAATGGAGGCCGAGCTGGACTGCATGAGGGCCGTGATCAGAATACCGAGGAGAAGATAGAGCCAGAGGCCATACTCACCAATGGCGCTCAGATCGATGTGCTGAGCATAGCTTTCCACACTGGTCTTCATGAAATCCAGACCGAGAAAGAGAAAACCAAATCCCAGCAGCAGCCTGCTTCCCTGAAAAATTTTTGACGATGAACCAAAGAGGATGAATAGAAGCCCACCTCCGGCGATCAGGGGCAGGGCAAAGATCTCGATTTTGAGCTTAAAGCCAAAAACTGCCACAATCCAGGAGGTGATGGTGGTACCGATATTGGCCCCCATCATCACTCCAATACCGTTTTCCATGGTCATTACCCCGGCCCCGACAAAGGCAAGGACCATGAGGGACACTGCCGAACTGGACTGGAGGATGGCAGTGCTCAGAACTCCGCTGCCAATGGAACGGAGGCGACCTTTGGTGTAATATCTGATCATCTGGCGGAAGGCCCTGCCGGAAAGGGTCTTGACGGAATCTTCCAGGAGATACATGCCATAGAGGAAGATAGAGAGGCCAGCCAGTAATTTCCAGAGATCCAGAGAAGTATCCATAAGTGCAAATGAGGCTAAGAGTTGTTGAGTGTTTACCTTTATTGCAGGTAGACTGATTTGAAAAGCAGGATCAAGCGATCATCAGCGTTATAGAGTGTCAGTTCTTCACCACTTATGGAAAAATGTTTGCTGTTTTCCAGGGCCCTTAAAAAAATTATGTTCCTGCTCCATACTCTTCCTTTTTTATTCTCGCAAGTTTGTCTGACTCTGTCAATACTGACCAGAGGAGAAAGTTGACTGAACAGGAAGAAAGGATTTAACGGACAGGCCTCTGGCGTCTCCATGTCCAGACAAACGACGCAATATTCTCAGGTCTTTTCCGGAACTTTCTTTCCGGTTTGCCTGGCTCAGATATCCCCTGCATGTTTGTGTAAAAGTGTGTCCAGGAGATTTGCAAACGATTGCCTGTCACTTTGGCTCAGTGCCGGGGGGCCGCCGGTATCTATGCCGCTGGAACGCAGGGTGTCCATAAAATCTCTCATACTTAAACGTGACCGTATATCGTCGGCTGTATAGAGTTCTCCCCGGGGATTCAAAGCCAGGCCTCCTTTTTCTACGACCTCTGCCGCCAGGGGAATATCTGCTGTGATTACAAGGTCACCACTGGTCATCCTTTTTACAATTTCACTGTCTGCGACATCAAAACCGGATGTAACCCGGATAAACCCAACAGTGGGCAACGATGGGATATGCATGGGGTGGTTTGCGACAAGTGTGAGCTGCACTCCTGTACGCTTTGCAGCTTTAAACAAAATATCTTTAATCACACCGGGACATGCGTCTGCGTCTACCCATATTTTCATTTTTTTTACCTGTGCGTTAGTACGTCAGGGGAATTTTTTTTCATTTTAAACCCTTTCAAGGGGGGCTGTACCGACTACCAGACTTTTTTCAGGCAACCACCATTCGCAATAATACCTTACTGACCATATTTATGTTGAGAAATTGGAGAGCAATAAAACATAATTCGCCCATGAATCACATTTTATCCGAAATCAAACGGTAATTTCCTGGAGATGCTGTATAATCATTGATGAAATTTCCCTTTTTCATAAAAGGAACAGCATATCAATAAGGAGTTGTAATGGATTTCAAAAAGTTTAATTTCAGTTCGCGGATTGCTGATAATATCAGGAACTGTGGCTATGAGCACCCCACTCCCATCCAGGAAGAGGCCATGCCGAAAATTATGGATGGGAAAGATCTCCTCGGTCTTGCCCAGACGGGTACCGGCAAAACAGCAGCTTTTGCCCTGCCTATTATTCAGAAACTTGCTGCCGGCCCCCGCGGCAAGATTGGCGCCCTGGTGGTGGCTCCAACCAGAGAGCTGGCAGAGCAGATTAATGAAAGTTTTCGGGACCTGGCAGAAGGTACTGGTTTACGGACGGTTACCGTGTATGGCGGTGTTGGCAAAGGTGGCCAGTTACAGGAGTTTAAACAAGGGGTTGAAGTGGTTATTGCCTGTCCGGGGCGCCTTCTCGATCATCTGAACAACCATGGTCTCAAGCTGGACAAGGTGGAGACTCTGGTCCTTGATGAGGCGGATCAGATGTTTGACATGGGGTTTCTCCCTGATATCCGCCGCATTCTCAAACATCTGCCGAGGCAGCGGCAGACCCTGCTTTTTTCGGCCACCATGCCCGCTGATATACGTAAGCTGGCCGATGAAACACTCCATAATCCTGTGGAGGTACGCATCAAGTTGGAACAACCGCTGGAGGCAATCAGTCAGGTGCTCATCCCGGTGTCAAAGCGGCAGAGAGCAAACCTTTTACTTCAGCTCCTCAAAGAAACAGAGGAAGGTTCCACCCTGGTTTTCTCCCGGACAAAATATGGTGCGAAAAATCTGGCGAAAAAATTGAATAAAAATGGAATCAAGGCTGTAGATCTTCAGGGGAATATGTCGCAAAATCAAAGGCAGAGAGCGCTCACCGGTTTCCGTGATGGTGATTTTACCGTACTTGTGGCAACCGACATTGCTGCCCGTGGTATTGATGTCTCCCGGGTGGGACAGGTGATCAATTACGACCTGCCTTCAACCGCCGAGGCCTATACCCATCGAATCGGTCGCACCGGTCGGGCGCAACGCAGCGGTCGGGCTGTGAGTTTTATAGGACATGACGATAAGGCCATGATCAAGGCCATCGAGCGCCTCCAGGGGAAAAGCATTGAACTACTTGTCGTTGATGGCTTCTCCATGGGAGAGGAAGGAGATGAGCCGCCACCACACCAGGCAAAGCCTCGAGGAAAGAAAAAGCCCCAGGCCACGAATCGGAGTCCGGTAAAAAAACAGACACGCTCAGGGAATAAGGTGAAGAAGAGCCCAGCTAAACAGCAATCTGGTAATATTTTTGGGCTTGCCAAGAAAGGGAAATAATGCAAACGTCTCCACCGCTCTACTGCCATTGAAAACGATGAGAAAAGACCATATCACAGTGGCCGATACACCTGTTGAGGTGTGGTGGAAACCGGTAAAAAATATCAATCTGGCCGTCTACGGTCCAGATGGCCGGGTGCGGATTTCTGTCCCCGCTGTTACTCCGGAACCTCGCGTGCGGCAGGCGATTATGGCGCGTATGGGCTGGATAAAAAAACAGCAGGCCCGATTTCGCGGTCGGCCACAAGTGGATGTGTTACAGGGGCTTGATGGAGAACGCCACGCTCTCTGGGGTAAGCGCTATCCCTTGAGTGTTAGTGAGTCCAATCGCCGTCATTCTGTCAGCTTTGCCCCAGGGAGGGGGATAGGTATTCATGTCCGTTCGGGAAGTTCAACGGAGGTTCGGCTGCGGCTGCTGAACGAATACTATCGTGCTGAACTGAAAAAACGTATCCCTCTATTGCTTAAGGTCTGGCAGCCCCGCATTGGCAAAAATATAAATGAGTGGCGAATAAAGAGGATGAAAACGAGATGGGGAACATGTAATATCCCCCGGCGTCGAATATGGTTGAATCTGGAGCTTGCCAAACAACCAGAAGAATGCCTGGAGTATATCCTAGTTCATGAGATGGTCCATCTTCTGGAACGGAGTCATAATGAAAAATTTTACGCACACATGGACAGACTGCTGCCAGAGTGGCGTCGCATTGACTCTCTACTCAAACACGAAGGCTGAGAAAAGTATGTTTATCGATCTCTTAAGAAAACGCAGATCCATTCGGAGTTTTCAGGACAAGGCTGTGGAGCAGGAGAAAATTGATCTGCTCATTGAGGCCATGCTCCGCGCCCCTTCTTCCCGGGGGCTGAACCCCTGGGAATTTGTGGTGATCCGGAAGAGGGAAACTATTCAGGCCCTGGCCAAAACCAAACCACACGGCTCTGCCTTCATGAAAGGCGCGACCCTGGCCATTGCTGTCTGTGCCGATCCTGAAAAATGTGATGTGTGGATTGAGGATTGCTCCATTGCTGCCATTCTCCTCCATCTTCAGGCCACAGATCTTGGTCTTGGCAGTTGCTGGGTGCAGATACGCAGGCGGGAGCATGATGCGCAACAGAGTGCTGAAGCCTATGTAGCTGAAACCCTTGGCTTGAAAGAGGGGATGGTGGTGGAGGCCATAATTGCCATCGGCTATCCGCTAAAAGAATCCTTCGGCCATCCGGAGTCTTCGCTTTTGCCTGATAAAGTCAGCTTTGAGCGTTATGGAGAGAAGGGATAAAAAATGGATATCGGGCATTTCCGTCGTGAATATTTAAAAGACGGCCTGGAACGCAGTGATCTGGCAGATAATCCGGTTCAGCAGTTCAGTAGCTGGTTTAATCAGGCTAGGGATACAGACATCCCTGATCCTAATGCCATGATTCTGGCCACCGTGAGTGGTGATGGACAGCCGAGTCAGCGGACTGTTTTGCTCAAATATTATGACGAAGATGGTTTTGTCTTCTTTACCAACAAGGCAAGCCGGAAGGCTCGTGAGATTGCTGGTAATGCAAAGGTCAATCTCCATTTTGTCTGGCTTGACCTGGAACGGCAGATCAGTATTGCCGGGACGGCAACTCCCATAAGTAGCGCCGAATCGACTCGCTACTTCATGACTCGTCCTCGAGATTCACAGATTGCAGCCTGGGTTTCCAACCAGTCCAGTGCCATCTCCTCCCGTAAGCTCTTGCTGCAGAAGTTTCAGGAAATGAAACAGAAGTTTGTCGCCGGAGAGGTGCCCCTCCCTTCCTTCTGGGGCGGATACCGGGTGAGCCCTTCTTCTGTAGAGTTTTGGCAGGGCAGGGAAAATCGTCTCCATGACCGTTTTTTATACACTCAGGTGGAGACCGGCTGGCAAGTTGAACGACTGGCACCCTGATCTGATAGGAGCTCCCCTTTCAGGGTCTCATTTATTCAACACCTTTATTTGTATAAAAAAGAGTATCTGGACAAAGAGTAGCATTCATGATGAATGCGAGACTCTCCAGAAAAGTTATCGATTCCAAATGATTTCATAGGGGTTTTTCCATTAAAACAGTTGGTTTTCCATGAGCCAAGTTGCTTTTTTAACGGCCTTGCGGATATACTTGGTAACAGTGGTAGACGTCAAGGACGCCGCTACTCTTTTCAATACCACGTTGAGAGGTATAGATGCCGTCGCAATATTGCCCTGTTTCCCTGTGAACAAGTATGCTGACTTTTCGCAAAACCTATATTGTTCTATTGCTTCTGATTGTCGTTGCAGTGGGATTGCTTCACACATTTACGCCAACTGATAAGCTTATCCTCCACGATTTTTATCGTCGCTTCAG
Organism: Desulfocapsa sp.; assembly: GCA_021737265.1. GTDB lineage: Bacteria > Desulfobacterota > Desulfobulbia > Desulfobulbales > Desulfocapsaceae > Desulfocapsa. Next base: position 9,254 of record JAIPEF010000099.1, read on the forward strand.
CTATTTTCCCATTGTTGTAGCAGCTATACTCTATGGAGTTCGCGGTGGAATTTTTCTTGCGGCCTGTACCTCAATTGCTTTTATTCCCCACCTGCGCCATTTTTACCATCTGGGGCCGACTTACTACATGTCCGAGCTACCTGAGATCCTGCTCTATTTTGGAGCTGGGATCGTGACCGGTGCCATTGCAGGACGCGAAAAACAGCTTCGGATAAAATATCAGGAGCTTTCACATCAGCTTGATCGCTCCTATAAAAAACTGCACAAACAGGCCGCTATACTGGTTGAGGCTGAAAGACAACTGCACGCCAGTCAAAAACTTTCTGCCCTCGGGCAGCTTTCCGCGTCTCTTGCCCATGAAGTGAAAAATCCCCTGGCCGCAATACGAGGTTCCGTTGAGATTCTGAGTGACGACTTTCCCCCTGAACACCCCAAATATGAATTTAGCCAAATCCTCCTCAAGGAAACAAGTCGCCTGTCAACAACGGTGGAGGAAGTGCTTCGTTACTCAAAAAAACAACAATCGAATGCACCAAACCCGCGACTCGAGCCTTTACCAAGGGTGCTTGAACGGGTTACTACTCTTCTTGCCAGTAATTTCCGGAGTAAAAATATCACGTTGACCATCAATTTGAGTGATCATGCGGACCAGGTCCTGATTGATGGCGATAAAATGGCCCAGGTTTTTGTCAATCTTCTTTTGAACAGTTGTGAATCCCTGGAGAAAAAGGGCATTGTTGTTGTGGAAAACAGGGAGAATGACAAAGAGAACGAAATTCTTTTTATGGACAATGGGCCTGGTGTCCCGGAAGAGGATCGAAAAAAAATATTCACTGCTTTTTATTCCACCCGTGAGGAAGGTACTGGCCTGGGGCTTGCCATTTCCAGTCGTATTGTAGAAAGTTATGGCGGTACAATTCGTGTTGAGACGCCAGAGAGTGGCACAGGTGCATGCTTCATTGTGAGCCTGCCAAAGATATAGGGTAGAAGTTCATGAAAACAATTCTTCTCATTGATGATGATGTCAGCCTCCTTCGGGTGACGGAATATAATCTTGGCCAGGCCGGATTTACAGTGTATGCCGCTTCATCAGGGGCTGAGGGGATGGCGCTTTTTCGAGAGAAAAAACCGGATGTGGTGGTCACAGATGTACAACTTGGTGACATGGATGGCCTCGATCTTCTGAAAGGGATAAAAGAAGAACGGCCAGAGGTGCTGGTGATAATCATCACTGCCTTTGCTTCCATTGAGCTGGCAGTACGGGCGATGCACCTGGGTGCCTTTACCTTTATTGCCAAACCGTTTGATCGTGATGCCCTGAGTCTTTCCTGCAGTAAGGCCTTTGAGATGCTCACCTTGCATCGTCAGGCACTCAATCTGACTGAAGAAGTAGGGCGGCTCACCGGGGCTGCCGGCATGGAGACGGCCAATACGGCCATGGCAGAGCTCTTGGAGACTGCTATAAAAGTGGCTGAGTCCACAGCTACAGTCCTCATTACCGGTGAATCAGGAACAGGTAAGGAGGTGTTGGCCCGTCTGATTCATCATCACAGTCCCCGGCGCAACGAATCTTTTGTGGGAGTCAACTGTGCAGCCATTGCTGAGAATTTAATTGAGTCAGAACTGTTTGGCCATGTGAAAGGGGCATTCACGGGTGCTATTGCTGATCATCGTGGACGATTCCAGCGTGCGGATGGGGGCACACTTTTTCTTGATGAGATAGGAGAGTTACAGCCCGATATGCAGGTCAAATTCCTGCGGGTTTTACAGGAGAGAAAGGTGGAGCCGGTGGGTGGTCAGCAGGAAAAGTCTGTGGACGTACGTATCATTGCCGCCACTAATCGCAACTTGCAGGAAGCCACCGCCCAGGGTGGTTTCCGTGAAGATCTTTATTATCGCCTTTCCGTTATTCCCCTCCATCTGCCCCCGTTAAGAGAACGAAAGGAGGATATCCCTGCTCTCGTTCGTCATTTTCTAAAGAAACATGATGCTCCACCTGAGGTTGTGTTCAGTGCAGACGGTTTGCACAAGCTCCAGGGCTATGACTGGCCTGGGAATATAAGGGAATTACAAAATGTTGTGGAACGCAGTGTTATCCTTCGTTCACGATCTGAAATCTCTGCCGGTGACATTCTGCTGCCCGATAACGGGAAAATGATGACAAACGGGGAATTTCAACTTCCTAAAGAGGGTGTTTCACTGGAAGCTGTCGAACAATCATTGATCGAACAGGCCCTCAGGCTGGCAAAAGGGAATCGTTCGCAGGCTGCCCGGCTATTGCAGATACCACGGCATGTCCTGATATACAGGTTGGAAAAATTCAATATTGATCAGTAGAAGGGCAGTTATCCATATAACGGTCACAGCTTCACCCTCGGTATAGTTCTCAAGGGGGCTACTACAGCGTAAACCTTAATTTGGAGTTTTGGGTTCGTCCGTCATACCCGATTACTCCCTCGAGGATGACTTCGATGAGAAGATATCAGTCTTACAGTGTACTACCTATTTACCAAATGATGGTTCTCGAAAATATTATGTCTGATTCTTCAGCAAATCACGTATTTCTGTGAGTAAAACTTCCTGCGTCGAGGGTTCTGGTGGAGGAGCTTCAGGCGCTTCTTCCTCTTCCCGCCTGAGGGCGTTAATTCCTGTTATAACCATGAAAATTGCAAATGCGATAATTGTGAAATCGACAGCTGTTTGAATGAATTTTCCATAACTGATTACAACCGCAGGCAAATCTCCAGTTGCCCTTTTAATGGTAAACGCCAAATTGGAAAAATTGACTCCCCCCACAAGCACGCCTATTGGAGGCATAATTATATCGGCAACAAAAGAAGAAACAATTTTACCAAAAGCTGCTCCAATAACGATACCAACCGCCATATCGATAACATTCCCTTTGACGGCAAACTTTTTGAATTCTTTCATCACACTCATAAAAAAAACTCCTTTTAAGTTAAGCTGATTACCACCAATCTTCAGCCAGAAACGATTTTCTGGATCCCCGATAACGACACTCGGGGATGACGTGAACATGCAACTCAATGATATCACAACTCAACAGAGTGCTGCCCACGACTGTCATTCCCGAATTCT
>JAIPEF010000100.1 GCA_021737265.1 Desulfocapsa sp.
GGCTTTAACAACAAAGCAAAACTGACCATCAGAAAATCTTACGGTTTTAGGAGCGATAAACTACGGGAAATAGCCCTGTATCATACGCTTGGTAATTTACCAGTTCCTGAAATCACCCACAGATTTGTCTGAAGAGGCGTTCTTTTAAGATTTCATAAAAGGCTTCTTCCCCTTCATAGATATCATATTTGGCTTTTATCAGTGTTCCCTGGCGGAAAGAGAATCTGGCAGTGCCTTTTGGCAGTTGAGTGATGCTGAGAATCCCTGTTTTACCGTTCATATTCAGTGTCTGGAACAACGCTTCGCAAGGGATTTCAGCTAGATTTCCTGTCATGCCGGAAGCGAGATCTTCGGTGCGGATGATATTTGATTTTGTCAGCCTTTTGGCCATTAACCTGGTAAAATAGAGTTGAATCGAAGGGTATTGATCAAGGATCTTTTGAAAGTTTTTTCTGTCAATGTAAAGGATTGAACTGGGTTCACAGACCTGTATGGTTGCACCCACTGCATCATTGCAGATAAGGCTCATCTCGCCAAAGACATCGCCTCTGGTGAGTGTGGAAATTGTCATTCCACGATCGTTAATAACGTTAACAGAACCGGATGCGATGATATAAAAATTAGCGCATGGATCACCTTTACGGATGATAATATCGCCTTTCTCCAGTTTTTCAAGACGGAAAAATTTAATGACCGTCTGCAGGTTTTCAGCATCAATATTTTTGAAAAAGGAGAAATCTGAGAGCAGATGGAGCATTGAAGCAAGCTCTTCTGTATAATCATGCTTTTCACCACTTTCGGTAAGCACGAGTTTTTGGGTATGCTCCAGGCGGATGGAACCTGTGCAGCCACTGCAAGTGATCATGCAGATAGGGATTCTGTCGGCCCTTTCATATTGGATGATAATTTTTGCCAGATCCCCGCTTAGGATTTTACATTTTTCCTTATTCAAGGGAGAGTGAATAATAGAGGTGGTGACAAATGTATTATCCTCCTCCGTACTCATGGAAATAGTAATACCGGTAACACCAAAAATATCGTCATAGGAGTAGAGAGGACAATTTTTGGACTCAATAATTTTAAAAATAGCTTTTGGAAAACCCATAGTATACCGATAGTAAATAAGAGAAAGTCTAGCCTCAACAATAAAAAAGAACTATTATCTATAAATATCTCACAAAGATATCTGAAGTCAAACAGAAACGTCTCTATTCGTATTTTCAAATGATTATGAAATATTTGTTGACTTTAGCCATTTCTCATATTAAAAATCAACAGTTTTCTTACCTGATAAAGGTAAACTCATACAGAATAGAGAATTCATACCGGTTTTAAAGGCCGGTTGCCGATATATTAGCGAACAATACAGGAGGTATTCGTGGCCAATCATCAATCTGCTGAGAAACGTAACCGTCAGTCTCAGGTACGCCGTTTAAAAAACCGTGCCAACAAAACCCGCATGAGAAATGCAATTAAAGCAGTGGATACTGCCATTGATGCCGGATCTCAGGAAGATGCAAAGGTAGCATTACAAACAGCTCTTCCGGTTATTGCTAAAACAGCATCCAAGGGTACCATACACAAGAAGAATGCTTCCCGGAAAATTTCCCGCTTGACCAAGCGTGTGAATAAGATGCAGGCTGCGGCCTGATAGATACTTGTTGTCGGCGGATAACCGCTTTGTTCATAAGGTAGATTAAAGGCCATGAAGTCGTAAGACTTTATGGCCTTTTTTTTGTTTTATGGTAAGGTGTCCGATACATTTTACAGTCTGGAGTTTCTCCCGGCAACTACTCAATACTACAGCTCGTTACGTTAATGGTCTCACAAGCACAACTCCCTGACTACAGTACTTTTCTTAAGTGTAGAGAAGAGGCTGGCCTGGTTCCGGTATATCGAACGATCATCTCAGACCTTGATACTCCGCTTACCCTGTTTGCTAAGGTCGCTGGTGACGAAAGTCATGTCTTCCTTTTCGAAAGTATGGAGGGGGGTGAAAAATGGGGAAGGTATTCATTTATCGGTTTAGACCCACTTCTGAACTTTTCCTCAAAGGGGTCGAAAATTGATATTGAATCGTTCTCGGGTATTCTTTCCACCCAAGTATTAGGAAATCAGGACCCCCTTGAAGTGCTGCAAAACATACTCAAAGATTGCAGGGCTGCTGAAAATGAAGATCTTCCCCGTTTTTGTGGTGGCGCTGTTGGCTTTCTAGGCTACGACATGGTGCGCTTCATGGAGGAGCTGCCAACTGGACATCGGGAACTTGATTTTCCTGATTCTTCTTTCATGATCCCCAAAATAGTCTTGGTCCATGACAGTTTCAAACAGACAGTGACAGTGGTCTGCTGGGTAGCATGTGACAATGACAGTGGCAGTAAATCACTCTATGATAACGCCACTGCCCAGATTGATTCTGTTGTTGCTCTTCTTCGGGCTCCGGTTCCTGTCTCTTTTCTCGGATCCAGTGTTAAAGGGAGCCAAAAAAAGCACAAGTTTCAGTCCAACATGGAAAAAGAAGCGTTTTGCTCCATGGTTGAAAAGGCAAGAGAATATATCAAGGCCGGTGATATTATCCAGGTCGTCTTATCTCAGAGATTTCACACCAAAACGGATCTTGTCCCCCTGGATCTTTATCGGGCATTACGCCATATCAACCCCAGCCCATACCTCTTTTTTCTTAAGCTTGGTGATTTGATTCAGATTGGGTCCTCTCCAGAAATTCTGGTACGGAAGGAAGAGGAAGTTATAGAACTTCGCCCCATTGCCGGAACCAGAAAAAGAGGTGAAACTGAGGAAGAAGATCAGGCATTGGAGCAAGAACTCCTTGCTGACCCCAAAGAGCGTGCTGAACACCTGATGCTTGTAGATCTAGGCCGCAACGATGTAGGCCGTGTAGCTCGAAAAGGGTCAGTTGAGGTCAGAGATCTTCTTGTTGTGGAACGCTATAGCCATGTTATGCATATTGTCTCAGGTGTCCATGGTATTATTGAAAAAGGGAAGGACCAGTTCGATGTGATGAGAGCCTGTTTCCCGGCAGGTACCGTGAGTGGTGCCCCTAAGATCAGGGCTATGGAGATCATAGATGAGCTTGAACCTGAAGGACGCGGCCCCTACGCTGGAGCAGTTGGATATTTTGGGTTTTCCGGAAACATGGATTTCTGTATTACAATCAGGACATTTGTTATGCAGGGTGATGACCTTTGGGTACAGGCCGGGGCCGGAGTGGTTTTTGATTCTGACCCGGAAACAGAACATGAAGAGACTGTCAACAAGTCCATGGGCTTGCGACGGGCGGTCGAACTGGCGGAAAATGGCTTTTAGTGATTTGGAAAGAAATTGACAAACTCGTAAAAACTTCGATTTCCGATGGATAAGTAAAAAGCTTCATATTGGAGGCGTGCAATTTTTCTATCATTTCGGCGTACATACGGTACGCCGTAATGATAGAAAAATTGTAACAACGAACAAGATGAAGAGTTTTTACGACGCCATCAAATTTAAAAAGAATTCTTTTGTTACATACGGGCACCATGCAAAGCATCCCACGGTGGGGCCTCAAAAAGTCCAGCAGAATTTAAAAAAAATAAGTTTAGCAGGGTTAAGCCATGCTTGTCATAATAGATAACTACGATTCGTTTACCTACAATATTGTTCAGACCATAGGGGCCAATTCTCTTGAAAGTGGTACCAGGGAAGATATTCGCGTTTTTCGTAACAATACAATTACCATAGATGGTATCAATGAGCTACGCCCTGAACGAATTCTGATTTCTCCCGGTCCCTGTACCCCTGAGCAGGCGGGTATTTCCATCGAAGCAATCCGGTATTTCAGTGGTAAAATTCCAGTGCTTGGTGTCTGTCTTGGCCACCAGGCAATTGCTGAGGCCTTTGGTGGTGTTGTCATTCGAGCATCACGGATCATGCATGGCAAGACATCACCTGTTTATCATGATAGCAAGGGGGTGTTCGCCGGGCTGCCCAATCCCTTTGATGGCATGCGATATCATTCTCTACTTGTAGAAAACGAAACTGTTCCAGACTGTCTCGAAATCAGTGCCTGGACAGCTGATGGTGAAATTATGGGACTCAGGCACAAAGACTTGGATGTGGAAGGGGTTCAGTTCCATCCGGAATCGATCATGACTCCGTGTGGGGTCACTCTTCTCAAAAACTTTATGGATCAAAACTATCTTCGGTAACCGTCAATAATGACAATCTCGTAAAAACCTCAAACCCAGGATGGCTAAATAAAAAATGCAGCAATGAAGGAGATGGAGAGTTTTCACCCGAAAAAAGGGTACTCTTTTCAGTCCTCCCTTGAGGGGGATAAATACGACGCCAGCAGAAGATAATTTATAAATACTCCTATTAAACACAACGAGAAGAGAGATGGATATAAAACAGGCAATAGCCAGGGTCGTTTTGGAGCAGGATCTTCAGGAAGCTGAGATGGTCGATGTGATGAATGAGATTATGGCGGGGGAGGCTACCCCTGCCCAGATCGGTTCTTTTATCACTGCACTTCGCATGAAGAGCGAAACCGTTGATGAAATTACCGGCGCCGTCCGGGTAATGCGTGAGAAGGCCACCCCTGTTGATTCTGGAGTAGATGTCGCGGGTGGTGATGTCCTTGTTGACACCTGTGGCACAGGTGGTGATGGTTCTGGTACATTTAATGTGTCGACCACCGCGGCCTTTGTTGTTGCAGGTGCTGGACTGCCAGTTGCAAAACATGGTAATCGCTCTGTATCCAGCAGTTGCGGTAGTGCAGATGTCCTGGAAGCTGCAGGTGTCTCTTTCGCTATAAGCCCTGAGCAGGTAGGTGAATGTATCCGGGAAGTAGGTATCGGTTTTCTTTTTGCTCCTGCCCTACATGGTGCCATGAAACATGCCATTGGTCCCAGAAAGGAAATGGGTATTCGAACTATTTTTAATATCCTTGGCCCGTTGACGAATCCAGCTGGTGCCAATGTCCAGGTTCTTGGTGTCTTTGCTGCTGCATTGACTGTACCCATTGCCAATGTCCTTGCGAAGCTGGGATCAAAAAGAGCACTGGTTGTCCATGGTGAAGGAAACCTTGATGAACTGACAGTAACCGGAGAGACATTGATCGCTGAACTACACAATGGTAAAGTCACTTCTTATTCAATAAATCCGGAAGATTTTGGATTTACCAAAGCCACCCTGGATCAATTGAAAGCCGGAGAAACTGCTTTAGAATCAGCAGAGCAGATGAAGGCAGTACTGGGTGGTGAAAAGGGTGCCAAACGCGACATGGTCCTTTTGAACAGTGGGGCTGCTCTGATGGCCGCCGGAATGTGCGATGACCTGAAAAGTGGAATTGCAAAGGCAGCAGAAATCATTGATTCTGGCAAGGCCCTTAAAAAACTTGAACAACTGGTCGCATTTACCAGACAATTAACTTCCTGTCCTTGAATACTATTCTACCCTTGTAACGAATTTCCATGGCCCATATTCTTGATGTTATTGTTGCCCGCAAAAAAGAAGAGGTTGAACTCCTTCGGAAAGAGGGGGTACGTATCCCACTACCTTTTGAGGGCAAACGAATTACACCACCACGAGGCTTTCGTAAAGCTCTGCTTGATTATCCGGGAGTATCCATAATTGCAGAAGCTAAAAAGGCCTCCCCATCCAAGGGGCTGATCTGTCGAGACTTTGATCCGGTGGCCATTGCAGAAAACTATGAGAAAAGTGGAGCCCAGGCAATATCTGTCTTGACGGATGTTGATTTTTTTCAGGGTTCCCTCCTCTATCTTCTTCAGGTACGTGAAAGTGTGAGCTTGCCTGTGCTTCGCAAGGAATTTATTATTCATCCTCTACAGATTGAAGAGGCTCATGTTTGCGGAGCTGATGCAATTCTCCTCATGGCCTCTATCCTTGATAGCTATCAGTTGAAAGATTTCCTGGCACAGGCCCTCGAGTACTCCATTGACTGTCTGGTTGAAGTGCATGATGAAGAGGAGCTGGAGACTGTACTTGATACGGGTGCCAACCTGATAGGAATTAATAACCGGAACTTAAAAGACTTTTCCATGGATACCGAGACCACCTTTCGTTTGAAAAAATTAATTCCGGATGAGATTGCAGTGGTGGGAGAGTCTGGACTGAAAACGGCCGAGGATATCAGGCGATTGCAGAAGGCTGGAGTAACTGCAGCTCTTATTGGTGAGACCCTGATGCGTGGAAAAAATGGGGGCAATAGTTTGCAGGGATTGAGAGGGAACTAAGACCCTTTTTAACATTAATTTACGATTCTGAGGACAATATGCAGGGCCGAACACGCATTAAGATGTGTGGTATTACAAGGGAAAAAGATATTGAGGCTGGAATCGCAGCAGGCCTTGATGCAATGGGGTTTATTTTTTATGAAAAAAGCCCGCGTAATGTGGAGCCTGATTTTGTCAGGAGTGTTGTTGCCAAAATGCCACCTTTTATAGATTGTGTTGGTGTTTTTGTGGATCGCGACAGACAAGAACTTGAGGAAATTATAGAGTATTGCGGTCTCTCACACGCTCAGCTTCATGGTAAGGAAAACCCCAAGTATTGTGAACGTGTTGAACGTTTTGTTTCACCCTGCCAGGTTATCAAGGCGTTTCGGATTGACGGGGAAAGCAAATCTTCTGATTTTACCCCTTACGATAATACTGTCCATGGCTATCTTTTAGACACCTATGTGAAAGGAAGTGCCGGAGGGACAGGGGAGACTTTTGACTGGAAAATTATAGAAAAGCTCGACCTGCGGCGGCCAATGATTCTTGCAGGAGGACTTTCACCTGAAAATGTGATGGAAGGCATTCAATCTGTTGCCCCGTTTGGCGTTGACGTCAACTCTGGAGTGGAGGTTGAACCCGGTATAAAAGATCATGTAAAGCTTGCTGCATTTGTCCGCAAGGTACGGCTGGCTGATTCAGGAGACTGATATCTGTTCAGCGTGCGACAATAAAAGCTCCCCTGTATCCTTTGTCCAGCAGGGCGAGTTCACTTCTCCTTGCCCCTCTAAGGGTCTGTCCCACATAGACCTGTACCCGATAGAAGGTCTGTTCTTTGACCAAGGCCTTTCTGATCACTGTGTGATGTCCTGCGTCCAGGAATTTTTTCTGGAGCTTCCGGCTGTTATATTGTTGAATAAAAGAACCAATCTGAACGAAATATTCTCCTGATCGTAAATCAGCATGTTTTATAATGCGTTGCTCTCCATTTGTTTTTTGTAGTTCACCAAGAGCTGTAATTTTGACTTTTGCTGTTCCTGCCTCAAATAGACCAAGTTTTTTTGCAGCCCCATAGCTGAGATCTATAATACGCTCTCGAACAAAAGGCCCCCTGTCATTAACCCTTACAACCAGCTTTCGGCCATTTTCAAGGTTGGTTACCAGCAGCATGGTATGCATGGGGAGCAATTTGTGGGCCGCAGTGATGTCATGCATATTGTAGGTTTCTCCGTTAGACGTCAACCGACCATGGAACTTATGACCATACCACGAGGCTGTTCCGGTTTCTTCGTATCCCTCAGCAGAGGGGAGAGGGGCGTAGGAACGGTTATTGACAATGTAAGGGCGCTGGGTTGCAGGTTTTGTTTTTTTACTTGATGCTTCAGAGGAGACGGCTGTGAAATAAAGGAAAAGAGAGGCAGTTGTGATGAAGACAATGAGTCTGCAAAGTGGAGAGCGAATGCTGGTATCTGCGTGGAAGGAGATGTTCATTCTATAGGGTTGATGCCTTTTCAGTACGTAAAAATTGATCAATTCGTTCTTTATAGAAGAGGCCGGCCTTGCCTGTGGTATGCGGAGTGTAGGGTCTCATGCCTTTGTTGTCAGTATTGGCCTCTACGCCATCAAATTGAACCGCATCGTCTTCGTCAATCCAGGAAAGACGAAGGTCAAGAACCGGGCGCATTACCTGTAGCCGTCCAAAACTATCACGACCTATAGGAACATCTTCCCAGCGCCTGGTAACAAAACCTTTATACCAGAGTCCAGGTCTCTGTTCTCCGCTAATTTTGTCAGTCATGGAATGCGGAATTTCATCCACCTCGTAATTAAGGTTGTTTTTCAATATTTTTTCCACTTCGAAACTTCCCTGAACCGTTAATCTGGAGAAATCGTCATATTCTTCCAGATCACTTCGCAGAAGGTTGGTTTCCTGGTCATCGAAAGCCCATTGTGCATGGCAAACCTGGCATCCAACATCAGTATAGAGTTGATGGGCAGGGTCTTTCATAAATGGAATGGGATGTGTTTTCCCATCCCCAATTGAATATAAAGAGTAGATATTCTTTTTATTGCTTATAGCCTCAATGGGGAGGCGATTGAGTAATTTGGTTTTATCATGGCAATCTGAACAAGTGATTGCCACTCCCTGATCTGTCATGAGTTCTTTAGCTCCATGGCAATCGACGCAAACAAGGCCTTTCTGCTGATGAATATCCGGTAAAAGTTGGTGAAACTCTATCCCAAAAGGACGAAAATAGTCATAGCGGGTGGTATAGGGTGTACGATACTCATCGTTCATGTCATGTTCATATCTTCCATAGTAGTCAAAACCTACCCAGTTACCGTAATGACATTGTAAACATTGGCTGTCACCGGGACTTTTCATGAAGGAATGGGAGACGAGTTTCCCTTCATAAAATTCGAGGTGACAAGTGGCGCAACCGGTTCCTCGCGCAATGGCAGGATATCTGTCTCCAGAAAAATAAGGGTGGCAACGCAGGCAGCGCCGCCGCAAAAGGTCATCAGCAAGTTCAAGAATTGTTGCCGGGGATTCGTTAATGGGGATGTCGGTGAGGCTGGAAAGTTTATCCGTAGCGCCAAAGGCAGAACGAACAAGATTCACTTCATTTTTTAGCGTGAAATGAAGGGAATGAAAGGTTTCTTCCACCTGCTGCTGATGGCATTTACCACATGTCAGGCGAATTTTGTCGGGGTGTCCGGGACGCTTAATCAAATCAGTGTGGGCTCTGTCTTTTTCTCTGGAGTCGTTTACGCCATTATGACAAACGGTACATTCAAAGGAGTGTGCAGGGTCAAGACTCATTGAATGGCAAGCAATGCACCCTTTCTTTTGCTGGACGGCTGTTTCTACGGGGAGGGGTTCCGCTGTTGTTGGTTCTTCTTTCTTTTCCTGTTCTGAAGAACATGAGACAAGTGAGACAATAAGGAGGAGTATGAAGGAGGGCAGTCGCATAAATAATGAATTGATATGATTGGCAAGAATGTAAATGTTTTACTTTGTTGTACGAGATTACTATAGCAAGCCATAAAAATTCAGATTATATTACCGGATATAAAAAAATACCAGCTTAAAGCAAGAAGCCGACATAGCTCAGTTGGTAGAGCGACGCTCTCGTAAAGCGTAGGTCAGCGGTTCGATCCCGCTTGTCGGCTCCATAAAACAAGCAGTTAGCGCTCCAACTTTAATCAAGAAAAATTGGGTTAGAGTTGAGACGCCTTTTCTCATACAGTGTTTGCAATTGGCCCTCATTTTTCATCCACACCTTAATTTCCACAACAAAAAGCCAACAATGAAAAAAATTACTCAAATTGTAATCGTCACAACGTTGTTGTTTGCTGTTTCGGCTACTGCCCTCGGATAAATATTCTATCCTCACTAGAACACTAGAACAGCGTAAACCTTAAGGTGCCGTTTTGGGTTCGTCCGTCATACCCGAGTGCTCCCTGCTTAAAACATACTGGGACAAGCGTTATCGGGTATCCAGGAATTTAGCTAGTGCTTGTCCATGCGGATATAAGTGATTGATTTAACGAGTGAAAATCGCCTTTTCGGGGTGGCGCTTTTTGTTGTTTTGTAGTAAAGGTTATTGTGTAACCGACTAAAAGCACACGATAACTATTTTCTGGAGTTACAAAAAGATGCGAAAAACACGCAACCGACAGCTTCCTCTGACAAATTGGGAATGCGGCAGTTGAACGGCGTATATACCCAAGCTTTTAATCGCTGTCACCAAAGAGTCGGCCATGTCTTTCAGGGCCGTTACAAGGCTATTCTAGTCGAAAAGGACAGCCACTTGCTGGAACTGTGCCGCTATGTGGTTCTCAATCCAGTACGGGCCGGTATGATAACTAAACCCGATGAATGGAAGTGGAGTAGCTATAAAAGCACCGCCTATGTCAACAAGGTTCCAGAGTATTTGATCATCTACTGGGTCTTGGGGCAATTTGCCGATAAGAAAAAAAAGAGATCCCGCGTTCGCAGCGATATCCGGGGCGGCCGCCGATCGATCGCCTCTTTGCAGATATTGAATCGGCAAACCGACCACGGCGCAACAAGCTGGTTGTCGAAGCGCACATCACCCATGGGTATATGTTGAAATAGATTGCCGATTACAATTACCTTGGCATTCATTATACAACGGTCAGCAAGGTAGTGGCAGATAGCAGGCAAAAGTGATATTTCAAGACCCCGACTTTTCTAGGTTGTGCTTTCGAATTAATATCAGGAGGAAGTGTTGTGCGTATAACCGAGACGACAAAATATACCGCTTATGGCACATTGTTTGGTCTGTGTTTTCCGGTTGGCGCCGTGGCTTTTCTTTATATCACAGGTAAGATCGGCGCTCACGATAGCCCTCACTCCCTCCTCGCGCAGGCGCATCAGAATTCACTGCTTTATATCATCGACATGGCACCTTTCTTTTTAGGCCTATTCTCACGTTTCGCGGGTGTTCGCCAGGATAAACTGCTGCAATTTTTAGCATCTCTGGAACAACAGGTCGCCGCCAAAACCAAATCTTTAAGCCAGGCACTCATTGAAGCAAAAAAGGCTAACGAGACCATCGCCCACATGGCCGAGCACGATACGCTCACCGGCCTGCTCAACCGGCGCCGCTTCCAGAAAGAACTGGAGAAATGGTCGCACTACACTTTGCGCTATCAACGCAGCGCGGCACTCGTATTTGTCGATCTCGATGAATTTAAATTTGTGAACGATACCTATGGTCATAATGCAGGCGACAAATATCTGGTTGGAGTAGCAGAGCTATTGACCAGCGCATTGCGTACGACTGATACTGTGGCCCGCTGGGGCGGAGACGAATTCGCCATAATACTCCCGGAAACAACCAAAGACGCGGCCATCGCGGTGGCGAACAAATTATTACAGCTATTCAACAAGGCCGAGCTCGATATCGAAGGCCATCCCCTGTGTCCGAGTGCCAGTATCGGCATGGCCCTGTTCCCGGATCATGGCACTGATCTCGAAGGTATCGTGGTGTATGCCGATGCGGCCATGTACGAAGCCAAGGCCGCAGGTCGAAACTGCTGGCGTCTGTATTCGTCATCTTCACAGGAAGTCGAGCACGTACAGGAGCATATACAATGGGAAGGTCGGCTACGACGTGCCCTCGAAAACGATCACTTCCTGCTGCTTTATCAACCATTGCTGCGTTTATCTGATAACACCACGCCCGGCTATGAAGCCCTGTTAAGAATGGAAGATCGCGATGGGCAGTACATCAGCCCCGGGCTATTCCTGAAATCTGCCGAACGCTTTGGCCTTTCGGTACCCATTGATTTTATGGTTATCCGCAAAGCATCGTGCAAAATTTCCACCCTGGCTGAGCACAATCTCTGGATCTCGCTTAATCTCTCACGCAGTTCGCTGGAAGATGTAAAGTTGTTCGAGCATATCGAGACTGCAGTGAAGGATAATACACTCAGGCCCGGACAACTGCATATAGAAATTACCGAAGCAACAGCGATGGAATATCTTGACCAGATGAGCGGACTGATCGTGAAATTGAAGTCCATTGGTTGCAGTGTAGTGCTCGATGATTTCGGCCGCGGGCCGGGCTATCGTTATCTGCAACAGTTGCCCGTAGACATGGTCAAAATCGCCGGTGAACTGATCCTCGACCTCGCGACACAGACAAACAACCACGCACGAGTCAGAAATATCACCAAAGCAGCGCATGAGAATGGAATGCTGGTCACGGCGAAATACGTCGAGGACGCGTCCATTATCGATACGCTACGTACCTTGAACGTGGATTTTGCACAGGGCTTCGCCATCGGCATGCCGGTAGAAGCGATTGAGCAGATACAGGCGTTTGTTTCAGCGAATGAAAATTGAACTTAAATTCGTATAATTAATGCCGCTATCAGTTATTTAATTATTAGAACTCAAAATTCCGGGTAAAAGGGGTTATTATGTTGTGAGTTAACTAAACAATCCACCGTCTGAAGACGGTGGGTTTAAAGAGGACTGAAAGTCCTAATACCGGCCCCAGGCCGGTTGACTCATTCAATATCAAACTTATCATTGGGATCTTTTTCAAAATGGTGTTCCAAATACTCCTGA
>JAIPEF010000101.1 GCA_021737265.1 Desulfocapsa sp.
ATGATATCACAACTCAACAGAGTGCTGCCCACGACTGTCATTCCCGAATTCTTTTATCGGGAATCCAGCCTGAAATATCATCTTTATCAAGAGATGACACCTATCTCTGAAAGCTGGCTGAGTTTCAGTGGTAATCAGATTATGATAAGGGCCCGATATGGAAAAATATAAACGGAGTCCCGTGAAAATAATTGATACTACCCTCCGGGAAGGAGAACAGTCTCCCGGTGTATTTTTTGACCATTCTCTCAAGAAACGCATAATACAAGGCCTTACAGGGCTGGGCATCGACGAGATTGAGATTGGTGTTGCCAGCGAAAAGCATGGTGACCTTGGCCCCCTTACGGAGCACATTCACAGGGAGCATCCCCATCAGGATTTTTCGCTCTGGTGTCGGTGCCATAAGGCGGATATTTCCTATGCAGCCTCCCTGCGCCCGACCTGTATTGCCTTGTCAATTCCGGCATCCGACCTCCATCTTGAAAAAAAACTGGGGAAAGACCGGGAGTGGGCGGTACGGCAGCTGAAACATTCCATCCACCAGGCCCATACAGAAGGGATTTCCAGGGTTTCAGTCGGACTCGAAGATGCGAGCCGTGCAGATTCGGGATTTGTCCGGAAACTGGCTCGGGTGGCTGAAGAGTCTGGGGCTTTTCGTCTCCGCCTGGCAGATACTGTGGGGATCGCCACTCCGGTCACGATTATTCGGATGCTCGAGGCGCTTAAAGGACTCAAGATGGAACTGGGCGTCCACTGCCACAATGATTTTGGGATGGCCACAGCCAATACCATAACAGCCCTGGACCATGGGGCCCTGTGGGGAGATGTAACCTTGTTGGGCCTTGGGGAACGGGCGGGGAACAGTCGCCTGGAAGAAGTTATTGCCTTTCTAAGTCTGCAGAAGAAAACAGAAACATACACTCTGCAGGGATTGCCTGAATTGAGCCGCATGGTGGCAGGGGAAAGTGGCCAGGAGATAGAACCAACCCGGCCCATCATTGGAAAAAATATTTTTTCCTGCGAAACCGGTATTCACCTCCAGGGCATCATGGCAGATCCATCCACCTATGAACCATATGCTCCAGAGCTTGTTGGGGCCAGCCGAAAACTTCTTATTGGCCGTATGGCCGGGCAACGGAGTATTGCAGCCACCCTTGCTCGACTTGGCCTGCCCTTACCGGATGAGTCCAGACTCACCCGACTCACCCGCCAGATCCGTTCCCTGGCTGCCCGGGAGGAACGTTCTCTGCCGGATCACGAAATTAGAAAACTTGCGATCGGTCCATGATGGGAATCTGCAGCTGTTTCTTAACTTCCAGAAATTTCTGCTGCAGAGTGTGTCACGTTTCTCTATCAGGGCGAAAAAAAGCTCATCAAGCAAAAGGAGATCCGGATCTGTGGCCAATCATGGTCAGCAGCAAGAAACAGGTCCCATGGAGCACCATTTTGTATCTGGGCATAGAGTTTTCCGGTGGAGCCATATGCGGACTGTACGGTTATCCCGGATGTTACGATAAAAGAGGGAATAATTGCCTCCATAACATTGATGGCGTCGTATTTATACCCGACGTTGAGGGGAATTGGCTCCCGCCTGAACCTTGGACGGGAGAAAAAAGAGCAAAAGGGTAATCAATTTGATCATGGTAAATCCCCTTTACGTTAGCGCACCTATTGATCCAGAGCAAATGCGGGTTTTGTCAGACGAAATTTCTTAATACGGTAGCCGATCTGCCGCTGGGTGAGACCAAGCTCTTTTGCAGCACGGGCCTGTACCCAGCCATTGCGACGCAGAGAGGCCTCAACTTCCTGCCGTTCCAGATCCTGCAAAGAGCCAAGGGAAACATGTTTTTGCACTGGAGGCGGACAAAAAGGGCGTTCTTTCTGCAGTCCGGGGCCCGGGTGCCCGTTCATGTGAATCTGCAGATCCCCGGGACGAATAACCTGGTCATCCGCTAAAATCACCATCCGCTCAATCAGGTTCTGTAGTTCGCGAACATTTCCCGGCCAGTTGTAATCGATCAAAAAATCCAGGGCCGTAGCTGCAAGCATCACTTTTTTGTCGTTTCGTTGGTTGCTGGATTGCAAGAAATACTCGAGTAGCAGGGGAATATCACTCCGCCTTGCACGAAGTGGCGGCAATTCAAGGGGCACCACATTTAAGCGATAATAGAGATCACTACGGAAGAGCCCCTGATCCACATTGGTTTGCAGATCAACATTGGTGGCAGCAATGACCCTGACATCGACGCTGAGAGTGCGGGTCCCGCCTATTCGTTCAAACTGCTGTTCCTGAAGAACGCGAAGAAGCTTCGCCTGCAGGAGAATGGGTAACTCACCGATTTCGTCAAGAAAGATTGTACCACCGTCCGCCAGTTCAAATCTGCCCATTTTGGCAGCCGTAGCCCCGGTGAATGCGCCTTTATCGTGGCCCAGAAGTTCACTCTCCAGTAGATTTTCCGGTAATGCCGCGCAATTAACTTTTATAAAGGCTTTTTCTTTTCTCGCACTGGCTTCATGAATTGCGCGGGCGGCCAATTCCTTGCCTGTTCCGGATTCGCCGAGAAGGAGAACTGTGGCACGACTGGGAGCGACCTTTTCAATAGTCCTGAAAACTTCCTGCATGCCCCTTGAACGGCCAATGATGTAGTGGCGGTTAAAACGGCTGTGCAGTTCAACTTTTAGTGATTTGTTTTCCTCAACCAGCTTCTCTTCTTTTTGGGAAATAGCGTGATGGAGCATGAGAAACTGGCCGATAAGAGTGGCAAGAATTTCAAGAAAACTCATGTCCTCTTCAAAGGAGACCTCAGGTCCGAAGAGTTGATCAACGGTGAGTACTCCCACCGGAGCCCCTTCGACCTTTATCGGTACCCCAAGGAAGGAGAGACCTTCTTTTCTGATCTGACTTCTGGCCCCGGTACGATTCAGGAACAGAGGTTCACTGTGAATGTCGGGAATAACACAGGGAGACCCGGACTGGTAGATCTGACCGCAGATTCCTTCGGAAAGACCATAAATGCCTCGTCTCTCTTCTTCAATAGTGAGGCCGTATGAGGCCTTAATGGCCAGTCGCTGCCTGTTTGGATCAAGAAGAACCAAGGTAGCTCGTTCCATATTAAGGATATCGTGGAGCACCTTGAGGATGGTACTCAGAGTGGTGTCCAGATGAACAGCCTGCCCGATGAGTTTGCAGATTTCAGACAGGGCACTTATCTTCAGGGTTTCCAGATTACACGCTGCCAGTGATCCCTTATTAACCAGTTCTTTCTCATCCATAATGTTCACGTGATACTCTTCTGTTTTTGATCCTGTAAAAAAAAACACTGCAAGATTTTCCTGACAGCAGTTGCCGGGATTTCAACAAACAATTTTGCAATAACTATACCATGTGCAAGAACCGCCACTCGCAGGCACCCCACGCACACAAAATAACGTTTTTGTTATTTTGTGCCATGCGGTTTGCACATTTTTGTATTATTCGTGTCTGGTGACCTGTGAGGTTTTGCTGGGTGCGACGGTCACGAGGCGGTGACAGTGACATCAACTACGGATTCCGTCACAACCCCACCTTCACCACGAAATGTACCGGATATGGGGGCAGCGGAGTCGACCCTCGGGCCGGCGGCCAAGGCGACATGGTGATCACTGACAACAACTCCCAGGGAGGGGTCGTATCCACGCCAGCCGGCACCGGGAAGATAGACTTCAGCCCAACCGTGCAGATAATGCTTACTCTCCGGGCATCCTTCCTGGTAGCCACTGATAAATCGGGTCCCGATTCCCTGGCTGCGACAACACGCCATGAATAACCATGTCAAATCACGGCAGGCCCCCCTGCGCTCACATAATGTCTGTGACGGTTCAAAGGGAGGCCCCTCCTGACGGAAAACTACCTCGCAGGTTGAATATAGCCGCTCATTCAGCAACTGGAGAAAGGCGAGGGTGTCCTGATTGGACTCCACGGCAATCTGCCCGGCAAAGGCCGCCACATCCGGCGTGATTGCATCAGAGAGATAAGGTTTAATACTGGACTGGTACACATTATCTGCAGCAAGAGGAAGATGACGCGCCTCCTTTTTGAGAAGGCACTCGAACGGATTAACACAGAAAGTTACAACCTTACTCGTTACCGTAACAACCAGACGATCGGTTGTGCCGTTAAACCAGGCAACATGCTCCATGTTGCCATCAAGATCCCGACACTCTGTCAAACCGGCAGGATACGGAACAATATCAATGTCAAAATGAAGTAACTGCTGCATACCGTCAGTTCGCGGCTTGAGCCTGAGGGTCTGCCGCTCCAGAAAAACAAGATTTTCATACTGATAGGTTATTACATGGGTCACGGAAAATATCATGTCAGTTCACCTGATTTGTTAAATATTTCTGTCATGCTAGAGCGCGCTAAGCCATCTCTGCAGCTCTTTTTTCTTCATTTGTCCATGGAGTTGTTGCCTGATGCCGGACTTCACCTCATCAGGGTTCAACTCTTCTGCCTTGATCACCTTGTCACAGAGCAGAATATGAAAGCCCATTGGCGATTCCACCACTTCACTGATTTCTCCCACCTCCAGGCCAAAGAGACACTTGCCCATGCCGGGATCAATTTTGCCCCGGCTCACCGGAGGAAGAGTTCCGCCCTGCAATGCAGACGGGCATTCAGAATAGTGCTGCGCAAGTTCGCTGAAATCAATTCCGGCACTAAGCGCCTTCTCGCGTATTTTTGTGATGCGAAGCAGAGCACTTGGTCGACTGTTTTCCGGGAACTGGTCATTAATAGTAACAAGAATGTGACGCAAACACCTTTGCTCAGGTTTTTCTTTATCTGCAGCCTTATAGAGTTGAGCCACCTGTTTTTCTCCGGGTGGCTCAACACACGCAGTCACCTGGGCAAGGGTTGCTTCCACGGCCAGATCCACCTCCAAGGCAATATGCATCTCATCCAGAGTCAGATTATTATTTGCAAGATCCTGCTCAAAGGCGTCCCGAGACTCATAACGTGCTGCAATGGCATCCACGGCTTCCCTGACTGATTTTCCAGGCACAATCACCTTTAGCCCCTTGTCACTGGTCAGGATTTTTTCCTGCAGGAGACACTCTGCTTCGGCCTTTTGTTGCACCTGTTGATATTCACCCTTTTCAAGTTTGTGGATACCGCAGCCGAACAGTTGGAGGGAAAATTTGAGCAAATTATAAGAGAGTGAGGGCTGGATCATGGGGATCACCTTACAATAAGTACGGCTGAAAAGCCGGATTGGATTCTAAATGACTGTGGCTGTTCTTTCTCTTTAATCTACCATGCAAGATTGCGACCATTTACCTCTCTCACCTTTACTCTCCCCTCCAACACAAGCGGATCGGACTCCACTCGTTTGCTTCCAGCCCCCCCAGAAAGCTCGACCACCCTGGATAAAGGATAGCTTTTCACCTTGTTGCCCAGATGGATTTAAGCAGTTGTTCGGTTTCAGATCCGCCAGAGACCTGAAACGGAATGATACTATTTGTGACTCCTGATGGGGAGATCTACTTTAAAGGCTGTTGCACAGAAGAAATGACCTCAAAATAGAGCACCTCCCCCGGCCCTGTAAAAGCGACACAGACCCTACCTTTTTGTAGAATTTTTTCCAAAATGTCACCAAGTCCACCAAAATGGCGCCCTCGAGCAAAGATCCCCGCCGAGACTTTCAGCGCCACTACCGCCTGATATCACTAGAAAATAATAAATTCTCACATCTGGCACAAGCCTTGTAATAGCCACACTGTAACAAAGAAACCATGGGGTACCCGACAATGAGGAACCTCGAAAAAATAATGTTGACCAGTGGAACCTGAAGGACCGGCCAACAAATTCTACAAAAAGGAGCTTGAGCATGAGAAAGGTAGCTATCTACGGAAAAGGCGGTATCGGAAAGTCCACAACCACCCAGAATACAGTGGCCGGTTTAGTAGAACTGGGTCGTAAGATCATGGTGGTTGGCTGTGACCCAAAGGCGGATTCCACCCGCCTGCTTCTTGGCGGCCTGGCCCAAAAATCTGTCCTTGATACCCTGCGTGAAGAAGGAGAAGATGTGGAACTTGAGGATATCCGCAAAGAGGGTTACGGCGGAACATGGTGTGTTGAGTCCGGTGGTCCGGAACCTGGAGTCGGGTGTGCGGGACGAGGAATAATCACCTCCATTAATATGCTGGAGTCTCTTGGTGCCTATGAAGAGAGTGAAGGGCTTGATTACGCCTTTTATGATGTCCTTGGTGATGTTGTCTGCGGTGGTTTTGCTATGCCTATCCGTGACGGCAAGGCAGAAGAGATTTACATCGTTGTTTCCGGTGAGATGATGGCAATGTACGCGGCCAACAACATCAGTAAGGGTATCGTAAAGTTTGCCCAGTCCGGGACTGTTCGTCTGGGCGGCCTGATCTGTAATTCTCGCGCCGTGGATAATGAAGCAGAAATGATAGAGAAATTTGCCGCCAAATTAGGAACTAAGATGATCCATTTTATTCCTCGTCATAACGATGTCCAGCGTGCAGAGATTAACCGGAAAACCGTTATCGAATGGAAACCGGAAGTTCCACAGGCTGAGGTCTATCGGGAGCTGGCAAGGGCAATTGACCAAAACGAGGACTTCGTTATTCCCACCCCGATGGAAATCGAGGTGCTTGAAGAATTGCTTATGGAATACGGCTTGATGGAAGCTGTATAGGGAATTTGAGAATACTCTTTTTACTTACATTATAAGAACATACCGGCAAAAGAACCGTTGTGCCGGCAAGTTGGAGATATAGTTATGATGATCATGATTCGCTCAATTATTCGACCAGAGAAAGCAGACGCTGTTATGGCGGCGCTGATGGATGCAGGATTTCCTGCTGTAACAAAATATGCAGTCGCCGGCCGTGGGAAACAACGCGGCATCAAGATCGGTGATATTACTTATGATGAACTCCCCAAGGTCATGCTCATGAGTGTGGTGAATGCCGAGGAAAAGCAATTTGTAATCGATACCATCATGGATGCAGCCCGTTCAACAGGGAAAGGTGCTTTTGGTGATGGAAAGATTTTTGTCAGCGATGTCGCAGAGACCTATACCATCAGTTCCGGTGTACAGGAAACAGCGGCAGCATCTGAGGGGGTACCGGCATGAAAGAGGTAATTGCTGTTGTACGCATCAATATGATGAACCAGACGAAGCAGGCCCTGACCGATTGTGGTGTGGATGCCTTCTTTGCCCATGAGGCCCATGGCCGTGGCCAGGGATTTGTCAATCCCCAGATTCTGGAGGGAGCTGAACGTGGATATGAGGAAGCTGCATCCCTGTTGGGGGAAAAAGGTAAATTGTATCCAAAACGATTAGTTACCGCTGTGGTTGAAGACTCCATGGTGGGCTGTGTCGTGGATACTATAATCAACACAAATCAAACCGGCATGCCTGGCGATGGTAAGATCTTTGTCTTACCAGTGGCTGACGCCGTACGGGTAAGAACCGGTGAGACAGGCGAAAAAGCCATCGCCTGATTTCAGGCTTTTTTACACAATACGCCATAAAAAGCCTAACTAGAAAGGAGTACTGAAATGGCAACAGCGACCAAGAAAAAAATGGTGCAGTGGGAACCTGCCGATGTCAAAGCGGAACTGTTGAAAAAATATCCGCCCAAGGTAGCCCGAAAACGCGCCAAACAGATAATGATCAATGAGGCGTTGGAGAATGAGACGCCTGAAATTACCGCAAACGTCCGCACCACCCCAGGTATCATCACCATGCGCGGCTGTACCTATGCCGGCTGCAAGGGGGTTATCATGGGACCGACCCGGGATATCGTCAACCTTGTGCATGGACCAATCGGCTGCAGTTTTTACGCCTGGCTGACCCGTCGGAACCAGACCGATGCGGGAACGGACGGAGAAAATTATATCAATTACTGTTTCTCCACCGACATGCAGGAGCAGGATATCATCTTTGGTGGAGAAAAGAAGCTGGCAGCGGCTGTGCAGGAAATCTATGACCTCATGCACCCCAAGTCCATCGCCATCTTTGCCACCTGTCCGGTGGGTCTGATTGGTGATGATATTCACACCATAGCCAAAAATATGAAGGAAAAACTGGGCGACTGCAACGTCTATGCCTTCTCCTGTGAGGGGTACAAGGGGGTAAGCCAGTCTGCAGGACACCATATCGCCAACAACCAGGTGTTCAGACACATTGTTGGAGAGAATGATACCCCTGCAGAGGGCGAGTTTAAGATCAATCTCCTCGGCGAATACAATATCGGTGGCGATGGGTTTGAGATTGACAGAATTTTCAAGAAGTGCGGAATCACCAATATTGCAACTTTTTCCGGCAATTCCACCTATGACCAGTTTGCCACGGCCCATCAGGCCGATCTCAATGCAGTGATGTGCCACCGTTCCATCAACTATGTGGCCGACATGCTGGAGACCAAGTTCGGTATTCCCTGGGTGAAGGTGAACTTTATCGGGGCCAATGCCACGGCCAAATCCTTGCGCAAGATTGCAGCCTATTTTGAAGATCAGGCACTCATAGACCGAGTGGAAGCCGTAATCAAAGAAGAGATGCCCGAAGTGGAAGAAGCTGTAACAGAGGTACGAACCCGTACTGAAGGCAAGACTGCCATGCTCTTTGTGGGTGGTTCCAGAGCTCATCACTACCAGGAACTCTTTAAGGAAATGGGGATGAAAGTCCTCTCTGCCGGATATGAGTTTGCCCATCGTGATGACTACGAAGGTCGTCAGGTTCTGCCCAACCTGAAGGTGGATGCGGACAGCAGAAATATTGAAGAAATAGAGGTTGAGGCGGATGAAACCCGTTTTAACCCGCGTAAAACTCCGGAACAGCTGGCAGCCCTTGAAGATGCTGGGCTGAAGTTCAAACACTACGACGGACTGGCACCGGAAATGGAAGAAGGAACTTTGATTATAGATGATCTGAACCAGTATGAAGCTGAAAAGCTGGTAGAACTCATGAAGCCTGATATCTTCTGTGCCGGCATCAAGGAAAAATTCTCCATCATGAAACTGGGCGTACCGATGAAACAGTTGCACAGCTATGACTCAGGTGGCCCTTATGCCGGGTTTAAAGGTGCAATCAACTTCTATGAAGAGATTGACAGGCTGACCAGTTCTAATGTCTGGAGCTATCTGAAAGCTCCATGGCAGGAGAATCCTGAACTCACTGCTGCCTATGTCTGGGAATGAAATGAGACTACTGGTGGAAGGTGTCTAGGCTGAAGCAGATCCGCATAATGATCTATATCCCCTTCACTCTTCAGCCTTCTGCCTGGTCACTTACTATAAGAGGTTTACCAAAATGTTATTAAGACACACACCAAAAGAAGTAGGGGAACGCAAAGCGGTCACCATTAACCCTGCCAAGACCTGCCAGCCCATTGGAGCCATGTATGCTGCCTTGGGAATCCATGGCTGTCTCCCCCACAGTCATGGGTCCCAGGGTTGCTGTTCTTACCATCGTTCAACACTCACCCGTCATTATAAAGAGCCAATTTCAGCTGCCACCTCCTCCTTCACAGAAGGGGCCTCGGTCTTTGGCGGCCAGGCCAATCTTCTACAGGCAATCAATAATATTTTCTCTGTCTATGAACCGGATGTGATTGCAGTCCACACCACCTGTCTCTCGGAGACCATTGGTGATGATCTGCCGCAGATCAGAAAGAAGGCGCAGACTGAAGGGAAGATTCCGGAAGGGAAATATGTGATCGGTGCTTCCACCCCGAGTTATGTGGGATCCCATGTCACCGGTTTTTCCAATATGGTCAAATCCATGGTGGAATTTGCTGAAAAGACAGGGAAGAAAAACGGTAAGATCAACATTATTCCCGGTTGGGTAGAGCCATCGGACATGGAAGAGATCAAACGCATGGCCAAGCTCACAGGGGTGGATACCATCATGTTTCCTGATACCTCAGGAGTGTTGAATGCCCCCATGACCGGCGAGTACAAGATGTTTCCCGATGGCGGCACCACGGTCGCAGAACTGAAATCAAGTGGCGATTCCACCGGAACCCTGGCCTTGGGCGAGTGGTGTTCTGCAGATGCTGCAAGGTTGCTCGACAAGCAATGCAAGGTGCCCTGCAAGGTGCTGGACATGCCTTTTGGACTGAAAGCCACTGATCGTTTCGTTGATGCCATGAGAACCATCGCAGGAGTCTCGGTTGCAGACGATCTCGCAATTGAACGTGGACAATTGGTGGATATGATCACTGATATGCACCAATATTTTTACAAGAAAAAAGTGGCCATCGCCGGTGATCCGGATCAGGTCATCGCCATGGTGGAATTTCTTGTCTCCATCGATATGTGCCCTGTACACGTGGTTACTGGTACACCGGGCAAGAAGTTTGAAAAACGGATCAAAGAAATCACCAAGGACAAAGGATTCGAGGTGAACGTCAAAGCAAAGGGTGACCTCTTTCTCCTTCACCAATGGATGCAGAATGAGCCTGTGGATCTTCTGATCTGTAATACCTATGGCAAATACATTGCCCGTGATGAGGATGTTCCCTTAATGCGCTGGGGCTTCCCCATCCTTGACCGCCAGGGACACCAGTACTTTCCTACCGTAGGCTATAAAGGTGGGCTACGTCTGCTGGAGAAGATTCTTGGACTGCTGCTGGACCGTAAGGATCGAGATGATCCGGAAGGGACATTTGAACTGGTTCTGTAAGGATAAACGTTATGTATGATGGAACGTATTTACATTCGATGAAACTCGATGTCAAACTGCCCATTGCTCCTCATGCCAATCACCGGCTGCTCAGAGCTGGAGATGAAAAGCCGGAACCTGCAATGGTTCCGGCTGAGGCTGCAGCCTGGGTTCAGGCATTACGTAAAGGCGGTAAAAAAATTCAGACCATCGAACTCTGCGGACCGGGTGATGTTCTGGCCTCGGCTTCCATAACCTTGAATTGCCTGGAACTGCTCCAGCCCGAAATCCGATCGGCTGAACTCTCACTCACCACTCTCGGTCTGGGGGCCGCAGAACTGGCATCCGATCTGGCCCGCCTCGGCGTAAAGAGGGCGAATCTGCTGGTGGATACCTGTAATGCTGAAACTGCAGGAAAGCTTTACGCATGGATTCGTCCGGCCAAAAAGAATATTCCCCTGGCTCAGGCTTCGGAAATACTCATAGCTGCACAGGCAGAGGCTTTAGAAGCTTTAACGGCCGCTGGAATACGAGTAGTGATACGTACTACTCTGGTTACCGGGGTAAATGATGAAGATCTCACTGAATTTGCAAAAAAAATGGCAGTGTTGGGTGCAGCGGCCATGGAGATTAATGGAGAAGAAGGGATGGATCTTGAACAATTGGCTCTCCAGACCTCTGTTCATTTACCTGCAACTGTCTACAAGGTTCCCATGGAGCTCCATCCACCAGGAACACCAGGATCATGTGAAGCAAACAGCATGCCGAAACCTACTGCAGAACGGCCTAATGCGGCCGTGGTCAGTACCAACGGTATGGATGTTGATATGCATCTTGGCCAAGCCTCACAGGTTCTGATTTATGGACCACGAGATGACGGACTGGCCTGTCTCCTTATGGCACGGCAGACTCCCGGAACCGGTGGCGGGGCCGACCGTTGGCAGATGCTTGCCAAAGAGTGCCTCCACGACTGTTTTGCGCTGCTGGCTACCCACGCAGGAGATGCGCCCCGCAAAGAGCTTGCTGAGCTTGGAATTCAAGTGATCCTCACCGAGGATAATATTGAAGGCCTTGTGGATGTGCTCTATGGCGGTGGCAAGAAGAAAAAATGTAAGAAATGATAGCCTCGCAAAATAGAAGGAGAAAACAATGGCACTACCCCAAAGAATGATCATAGTCTGCCAGTCATTTCGTGTGGTTGGCGACAAGAAAGGAATCTGTCACAAAGGAACGGATGGGTTTCTCCAATATATCGAAGAAGAGGTTTTAGATCGCGGCCTGGATTGTCTTATCAGTGCCACTACCTGCCTCAAACAGTGTGACAACGGCCCCATCATGGTGATTCAGCCGGAGAACTGGTGGTTTAAAGGGGTCAACAGCGAAGAAGCCATTGACACCATTCTTGATGGCCTGGAAGATGGCGAACCTGCAGCTGAGTATCTGATTTCATAAGAGATCTGCTAGCCCTGCCTATTACCCATAAGTGTCACCAAATGGCTTAGTTTCTTCATCCAGCAACGCAAAACCCAGGCACATATATTGAAATTCATGGTAGCCATGCCATAGGGTCTGGTGTCCTGGTGGCGGATCATTTTTTCG
>JAIPEF010000102.1 GCA_021737265.1 Desulfocapsa sp.
CCCGGTAGTTAGGGTGAAAAGCTCCATATGCACCCCAAGAGTACTTCCTACGGGCGCGAGGCGCGTATTTTTTATTTAATTTCGGCGTACTAAGGTACGTCGAAATTAAATAAAAAATGCAGCAACGAAGCAGATGGAGCTTTTTCACCCTCAACGTCGGGTATAAATACGACGCCATCACAGATGAATTCCTACAAAAAACAACACACTGTGCAGAGTCGTTTTTCCCTGACAGTGTGTTGAATGTGTTGGCCAAAGGCCAGCCAAAAAAGTAAGCTTTTGATAGTCTTAAAGCTCACGGTAAGCAGTAAGATTATGCAGCGTCAGACTCAACCAGTGGTATGACCATTACAGTAATATCTGCTGTTGTTTGAAATCCGACTTTGCAGGTGACAGTGGTTTCACCAAGATCTTTTATAGGGTCAGAAAGAAGGATGTTTTTCTTATCAACTGTAATGCCAGAATCTTCAGCAAGTTTGCTACTGATATCGCTGGTGGTAACAGAGCCAAAAAGCCTTTCATTATCACTGCTAAGCATGGCAATGGTAACAGTGGTACCTGCCAGTTTTTTTGCAAGTGCTTCGGCAGTATTTGTCTCTTCTTCCAGACGAGCTGCAATTTCGGCCTTATTCTTTTCAAACAGGGCCCTATTGGTTTCATTTGCAGAAACCGCTTTTTTCTGAGGGAGAAGATAGTTACGTCCGTATCCGGGTTTCACTTTTACGATATCGCCTTCCCTGCCAAGGGTGTCGATAGTCTCATTTAAAATAACTTCCATTGTGATCTCCTTGAGTTCGTATGGCTACCTTTATACTAAATTATAAAGGGTTCAATATAAAACAAATAAATAACAAATTAAACGTCAGTATCCTGTTCAGTGCTGTCCAGTCGCCTCATGTCAGCCCAGACATCAGCCACCCCGAGGATAGCTAGAAAAATGACCCCAAAGGACTGGAAGAAGAGGATAACGTATATTAATGTGCGTAAAAATACAGGCACGCTCCACTTATAAAAAAAGAAGAGCATTATCGCTATGCCCTGAAAGCAATAGAGTAAGCCTGTTACCAACAGTATATTCATGCCTATGGTTCTGCCGGGCTCCATTGGGAGCAAAACCAGGATTACAGAAATGATTACAGCCCAGACAAGCCTTTCAGGCAAGGTCCAGAACCTGTATTCCGGCCATGGCCTGTTTCCGGTTTTTTTGTAAAGTAACCAGTTACCAGCCACCATTGAAAACCAGGTTACCAGAAGAGTAGTGCAGGTAAGAATACCGGGCATTAACTTCGGCAGCCATATTTTTATCTGGCTGAAAGCCTGTTCCAGGAGAACGATCGTCTCAGGAGGAACGGAACTGTTTTTCGTATAATAGCTAACTGCCTCATCCATTCCCTGGTTCATTGAGTTAATGAGCAGAGTATAGGGATGGTGTTCCATGCCGAATGAGAGGATTGTGGTAGCTAGTATCCAGGATCCGGCAAGGGCCGCGGCACCTTTAACTCCTGCTATGTGCGTAGGCTCATCATTATCTACAGAGGCGGCCAGCACAAATCCTGTGGGAAGCAGGGTCAACGAAAACAATAACTGTTCAACAATCTGAAAGACCAGGCTTGCGCCAAATGCAAGCAGACAACCATAGAGAATGTATTTTTTCCCTTCATTTCTTCCGTATCGCCTGAGATAGTAGAAGACCAGAAGGGGAAGGAGTCCATGTATCCATCCAAACAGTGCCCCTAACAGTCCGGGGAAAAGGATAACAGCTGCCACAAGTAAGATCTGTTGTATGTGTCTTACATTGCCGGATATGTCTTTCTCCTCCTGACTCACTACCTTGCAACCCTACGGCAGCTAATCACCTTGGTGTGTTGCCTGAGTAAGGCAACAGTGCAATATGGCGGGCACGTTTAACTGCCTCACAGATTTGCCTTTGGTGAGTAGCACAGGTTCCGAAAATTCTGCGTGGAATAATCTTTCCACGTTCGGTTACAAAGTTACGAAGAACCTTTACATCTTTATAATCAACTCCCGTCGCCAGGTCTTTGTCTGTGCAGAAACGGCAAATTCTTTTTCTTTGAAAAACTCTTTTTTGAGGGCGCATAGTATTCTCCTGAATAATCAGTTACTCTTTTTCGTCAACACTGGCGACAGTTTCTTGGTCATCGACAAGCTCTTCGGCCTTTGCGGTTTCATGCTCAGCGACCGGCTCTTCGGCCTTTGCGGCTTTATGCTCAGCGACAGGCTCTTTAGCCTGCTCCTGGGGTTCGTCTTCAGCCTCTGCAGCAGCAACCTTTGCGGCTTCATACTCGCCGCGGGCGGCCTCGATTCCTTCAGTGTCTACTGTGTCAGTAACTTTAACGGTCATATATTTCATGACTGCATCATCAATTCTGAAAATACGCTCCATTTCAGTAACATTGGCAGGGTCTGTTCCATAATCACAGAACACGTAATATCCCTGAGTCTCTTTCTTAATCAGATAGGCAAGCTTGCGCAGCCCCCATTTGTCGGTGGCGATGATCTGACCTTCACCTGTGCAAAGAATTGCTTCGGCTTTTTCAATTACTACGTTGACCTCATCTTCACTCAATGTTGGGCGAAGAATGTAGATCGTTTCATATCTACGCATAAGTTCCTCCTCGTGGACTCATGATATAGGGATTATCTCCCTGGTGTTTGGCCCTTACTGTCATGTAAGAGCGAAGAGGTCCTTGTCCGCACCATGCGGAAAAGGAGTGCGTTCAAGACGTTCAAGACGCATCTTCATAACGAAACAGTAAAAAATACATTGGTGTGACCGTTGTGTCAATTTGTTTTTTTTCTTCTTTCCTGGGATTTGATTTTTTCCCACTGTGTTTTTAATTCTTTTTCACTTCCAACAGGAATGTTTCCAAAAACATGTGGATGTCTGCCTTTCATTTTGTCATCAATTCCTTTAATGACATCGACAATGTTGAAATGACCGGCTTCTGCGCTTATCTCTGAAAGGAGAAGCAAGAGAAAAAAAACGTCCCCAATTTCCTCACAAAGATGCTCAGGGTCTTTATCGTCCATCGCCTCAAGGAGTTCATCGCACTCTTCCCTGATGTATTTTTTTAAAGTAGTGACACTCTGTTTACGGTCCCATGGACAGCCATCAGGCGAACGTAACCGTGTAATAGTCTCGCAGAAGGTAAAAAAAATATTTTTCTCTCTTTTCATGATTTAGGACACCTGGAGGAAAGTTGATAAAAGTTTCAAAAACTTACAGAGACGAACAGGTGAAAGGTTTTTTGCTATTTGATTTCAGGGAGTTGCGGACTTGTTTATAGTGATTGACATGTCCTGGCAGAGTATGTAGTTACTAATTTATCTCTTGTTATCAATAATTGTCCGCACACCTTTAGTGAGCAAAGCTATTCACATGATTGTTGCCTGAAAAAAATAATTTAACAAATATGTAGTGAAATGAAAGGAGATTTATCATGAGCAAGGACAAGCAGCAATTTATGTCGGAAAAGCATAAGGATATTGCAAGAATTGATCAGGAGTCCAAACGTACTCACGGATGGTACGTTCGTGTTCGTTTTCAGGGGAAGACGCATTCGAAATTTTTCTCTGATAAAAAGTGTGGTGGACGATACGCAAGTTTGCTCTCAGCAGTTGCGTGGCGCGATACGACAGAGAAAAAACTTGGTAAAATACGGACAGATAAGCACCTTGTCACTGTAAGCAACTCTGGTACCGGTGTTGTTGGGGTGCGGTTGAATGAAGAATTTAATCGATACGAGGTGAGCTGGGTTACCACCGAAGGAAAACAGGGAAAAACTTCAATCTCCATCAGAAAACATGGGAAAGAGGGTGCCTTTATAAGAGCCTGTACTATTCGCCAGGAAAAAGAAAGAGCACGACTGGGAATCTGAGACCTCTTTTCACTGTCTGACAACTATTGGCAGTTGCAGTCTGGGTTTCGCTGCAACTGCCTTTTTTTGTTGCGGCTGTGCGAAAAGTGTTGACATTTCCCCGTATAAGAGTTCTATTTTCTGATTCTTTTAATTTCATTAGATATTCAATTGAAGTAACACATATTAAGAGGACCCACGAATGTATGCAATAGTTAGAACCGGCGGAAAACAGTATCAGGTTAGCAATGGCGATCAGCTTCGTGTTGAAAAGCTTGAAGGCAATGTTGGCGATACTGTAGAATTGACCGATGTATTGATGGTGGTTGATGAAGGGAATGTCCAGGTTGGGCGTCCTGTAGTAGAGAATGCCAAAGTGGTAGCCACCATAGCAGAACAGGGCAAAGCCAAGAAAGTTATTATTTTCAAGAAGAAACGTCGTAAAGGCTATAGGTTGAGAAAAGGGCATCGCCAGATGTATACCGCTCTTCAGATTCAGGAAATAAGCGCCTGATTCTGTCCAGACAGAAACAACGTTTCCATTTACACCGGTAGCCTCTATTGGCACGGGTGACAAGGAGTTAGAAGATGGCACATAAGAAAGCGGGTGGTAGCTCAAGAAATGGTCGGGACAGTCAAGGTCAGAGACGTGGAGTAAAACGTTTTGGCGGAGAGTCTGTTACGGCCGGCTCTATTATTGTAAGACAGGTTGGAACCAAAATTCACCCAGGTACCAATGTTGGCTGTGGAAGAGACTATACTCTTTTTGCCAAAGTTGATGGTGTGGTAACTTTTGAAGATTTTGGCCAAAAGAAAAAAAGGGTAAGTGTATATCCTGCTGCCTGATTAAGGGCTGCATGAAATTCTTACTTATTTTCCCAGACAACCGTTACTGCGGCTGTCTGGGAATGAATAGTAGCTCGACCTCAAGCACCATTTGGAGGTCGAGCTTTTTTTTTGTAATTTAATGAGGCATTATGGCTTTTATAGATCAGGCAAAATTTCACGTTAAGGCAGGTGACGGCGGAAATGGCTGCGTCAGTTTCCGGAGGGAGAAGTATGTCCCGAGGGGTGGTCCTGATGGCGGCGATGGCGGGCGTGGCGGGAACGTTATTTTGGAAAGTTCCTCCAGGCTTCACTCGTTGATTGACTTTCGTTTCCGATCGCATTTTAAAGCGGAACGTGGTGTTCACGGGAAAGGTAAGGATATGCACGGCCGTAAAGGAAAAGACTGTTTTATGACCATTCCTGTGGGGTCCATCATCAAAGATAGTGAGACCGGAGAGGTTCTGGCGGATCTTTGCAATGACGGAGACCGTTTCATTGCAGCGAGCGGCGGGAGAGGCGGTCTTGGTAACCCTCATTTTTCCTCTGGAACCAACAGGACGCCACGTATTGCAACCAAAGGCGGAGAAGGTGAAGAAAAATGGCTGATCATCGAATTGAAGCTGATAGCAGATATCGGCCTGATTGGCCTCCCGAATGCAGGAAAATCCACCTTGCTCTCTCAACTCTCTGCTGCCAATCCAAAAGTTGCAGCCTATCCATTTACAACACTGGAACCGCAGCTAGGGGTGCTCAATATTCCCCACATGGAGCCATGTATAATCGCAGACATACCTGGCATTGTTGAGGGGGCACATGAGGGTGTCGGCTTGGGCCTTACCTTCCTGCGACATGTAGAAAGGACCAGGGTTTTACTCCATATCCTTGATGCTTCAAGCGAGCAGGTGATGGAGGATTTTCAGGTTGTTGAAAAAGAACTCCTTGCTTACAAAGACGATCTTCTTGAAAAAACTCTTTTGGTTGTTCTTAATAAAGCTGATATTACTGACCCTGAAGACCTTAAAACCCTTGAAAGCGAATTTCGGAAAAAAGGTTTGCAGGTGGGTACTATTTCCGGACTCACCGGACAGGGGATCGATGAACTCAAAGAGATGATAGCCGAACTACTTGAAGGCCTTATACGTATTGAAGAAAAGAATGCTAAGAAAGATGACATTAGTCATTAAATCTGGTTCTTTAACAGTGTGGTACTGTTTTTTACCTTTCCACGATGGGGCATTGAAAAAATTGCCCAGATTATTCACGTTTATTACGATCAGATAAAAAATGGCCGACAACGAAAAAGATATCAGCCGTGCCGATGGTCTCTATCTCAGACAAAATTACTTCGACAAGGCCAAAAGAATTGTTGTAAAGGTTGGCTCTGCTGTTCTCACCAATGGCGATGGAATTGACTCCCAGGTCATTGGGAATATTGCTCGGGAGTTAAGTTTTCTCAAAAAAAGCGGCAGGGAAGTGATCCTTGTCAGTTCCGGTGCCGTTGCTGCCGGAAGACGAATCATTACCCTGGGTGACAACAGTGAAATCAGCTTGGGTGAAAAACAGGCATTAGCTGCCATTGGCCAGCCAAGTCTCATGCAATCGTATGTGACAGCTTTTTCTGAATACGATGTAAATGTGGCGCAAGTTCTACTCACCCATTCGGATCTTGCTGACAGAAATCGATATTTACGTGTGAGAAGCACCATTCTTTCCCTGTTTCGCTTTGATACCATTCCCATCCTTAACGAGAATGATACAGTTGCCGTTGAGGAACTCCGCTTTGGCGACAACGATACCCTTGCGGCATTGATTGCTAACCTCATAGAGGCAGACATGTTTATCTGCCTTACTGATGTTGTTGGTCTCTATACCGGCAACCCCTCCACCGACCCTGATGCCAGACCACTGTATACTGTGGCCTCTATAACAGAAAAAATTGAGGCAATGGCCGGAAACCTTAAAAGTAAACTGGGAACTGGTGGGATGCAGTCAAAGATACGTGCGGCAAAGATGGTTGCCAATGGAGGTGGCTCTTCATTTATTGGCCCGGGAAAGGAAGAGAACATCCTCCAGCAGCTTTTCAGTGGGGAATTGGTGGGTACATTTTTTCTTCCGGCACAGGACAAAATAAAACCACGCAAGCAGTGGATTGCGCACGTTCTTCAACCCAAAGGTTATATTGTGTTGGATAGTGGTGCCTGTGATGCCATTTCGAACCGGGGATGCAGTTTGCTTCCGTCCGGTATTCTTGAGGTTCAGGGGCAATTTGGCATTGGTGATGCTGTGCACTGTCTGAACCAGAAAGGTACTAAGGTCGCCGCTGGGCTGATCAATTACAGTTCGAATGATGTTGATCAAATAAAACAACACCACTCCGATGATATCAGAGATATTCTAGGGGTGAAAGATTATGATGAGGTTATCCATCGTGACAATCTCGTGTTGTTGTAAACTACAAGCAGAAGGATAGAAGGCTGAAGACGAAAGGAAAAGCTGGGTGGCTTTTATTCTTTCTTTTCCTTCCGCCTTCAGTCCAGGTAATTTTTCACAAAGGATCAAAAATGAGTAATCTTATCCATGATATTACAGGTATGGCCAGACGTGCTAAAAAAGCAGCAAGGTCCCTTGTTACTTTATCCACAGAAGCTAAAAATAATGTCCTACTCCATATGGCGACTGCCATAGATGAAAAACGAGAATTCATTCAGGCCGAAAACAAGAAAGACCTTACTGCAGGCAAGGAAAAAGGTTTATCCCCCGCCATGCTTGATCGTCTTGAACTTTCTGATAGGGTGATAGAGTCTATGATGAATGGTCTCCACGAGGTGGCAATGCTCCCGGATCCTGTGGGAGAGGTGGAAAAGATGGTCAGACGGCCCAATGGCCTTATGGTTGGCCGCATGCGCGTGCCTCTGGGAGTAATCGGCATGATCTATGAATCGCGACCCAATGTAACAGTGGATGCTGCCGCACTCTGTTTGAAGGCCGGAAATGCGATACTGCTGCGTGGCGGATCAGAGGCCATCCATTCCAACAGGGCGCTTGCCTCTGTTCTTCAGGATGCCTTACAGAGTCAGGGGGTTACGGCGGATGCTATACAGGTCATCCCTGTAACTGACCGTGAGGCAGTGAATATCATGCTTAACCAGGAAGAGTATCTTGACCTTATTATACCCAGGGGTGGGGAGGGACTCATCCGTTTTGTTGCAGAAACTTCCCGCATTCCTGTCCTCAAACATTACAAAGGCGTCTGCCATATTTATGTTGATCGGGATGCAGACCTTGCTAAAGCAACTCCCATTATCATTAATTCCAAGGCCCAGAGACCTGGTGTCTGTAATGCCCTGGAAGGGGTCCTTGTGCATAAAGAAATAGCCGAAGAGTATCTCCCAACCCTGACAGCAGAATTGAAACTAAATAACGTCCGTTTACTTGGTTGCCATGAATCGGTGCGTATCGTTGCAGATATCACTCCGGCAATGGACAGTGACTGGGGAACGGAATTTCTTGACTTGATTCTCTGCGTTAAAGTTGTCGATGATATTGAAGAGGCTTTTGCATACATAGATCAATACGGATCCCAGCATACTGAATCCATCATCACAGAAAACTATTCAAATGCCCAGAGGTTCTTGAACGAAGTTGATGCCTCCGCTGTAATGGTGAATGCATCAACACGGTTTAACGATGGTGGGCAGCTGGGTCTCGGCACAGAAATCGGCATCAGTACTACCAAATTACATGCCTATGGCCCCATGGGACTAGAAGAGCTGACCACGAAGAAATTTATTGTTTACGGACAGGGACAGGTCAGGAGTTGACACAAAAAATTGGCATCCTTGGTGGTACATTCGATCCTGTCCATACTGGACATCTTGCCCTCGCTGAAGCTGCAGGGAAGGTATGTAGTCTTGATGAGATTATTCTAGTCCCTGCTGCTGTTCCACCGCACAAACAGGACAGAACTATCACAGATTTCTCTCACAGAGTTGCGATGCTTGAAATTGCGGTACACAACAGACCATCTCTCCATGTCTCCACCATTGAGCAGCTTCTTCCATACCCCTCTTTTACCATCGACACCCTGAATTACCTGAGACTTCACTCTGTATCACCTGTTGAATTTTTTTTTATTTCTGGAGCTGATACATTCCTGGATATTCTTTCCTGGAAAGAGTATCAAAAGGTTCTGCAGATGAGTAACTTTATCGTTTTTTTACGATCAGGCAGTAATGAAAAGGAACTACAGACGTTTTTGAAACGGCTGCACTTCACAAAAAAAACTGCTACCTGCTGGTACAGTGAAACCTTCAAAACAACTCTTTACAGTTCAACACTGTCCCTGCCCACTGTTTCTTCCTCAGAGATACGCAACCGTGCCTCCAGGGGGCAATCGACGAGGCATCTGACACCAGAGGGAGTGACAGAATATATTGCTGAGAATAGACTCTATACCATCTGAACACCATTCCTTTTGCCAAAGAATACAAATAAGGAAAAAGTTGGCTTCGACCGCTGATTTGATTTATACTATGTCTTTAGTATTGTATTGGGATATGCTACAACCATATCATTTCTTGACTATTCAGTATACAGGTAGGGATTATGACTCAAACTGATCCACCCATGAGCCCCATCAAACTACTCATCGTTGATGATTCATGGGTTTTGCGAAGAGTATTGCGTGGCACACTCTCTCAACGAGATGATGTGAAAATTGTAGGAGAAGCAACCAACGGTGTAGAGGCTTTAGGGATGATCCTGGAGTTAGGTCCCGACGTGGTCATGCTGGACGCCGAGATGCCGTTAATGGATGGGATGATGACCCTTCAACACCTCATGATCCACACCCCTGTTCCTACAATTATGCTGTCCAGCCTATGTAAGGCTGGTACTCCTCGTAGCTTTGATGCCTTGAAATATGGTGCTGTCGATTTTATCAGTAAGAACAGTTTTTTTCAGGGGATAGATGGAACAGCACACAGCAAACTTGTCATACAAAAAGTAATTGATGCTTCACAGGTAGTAGTACCCACAATTGATCTAATGAACCAAGGTACTGAATCAGGTGCTACTTCAGCAAGTTCGTTGGAGAAGGTGGTCTTCTGTGAAGATTGCGGTGCCCGAAACAGTTTTAAAAGCTGGCAGTCAATCGGCCATAATATCAAATGCCAGAACTGTGGGGATGAAATCTCACTCATTGGCAATAAGCGCTATCGACGGATGAACTATATCACTGTTATTGGTGCAGGAGAGGGCGGATATGCTAATCTTTTACAGATTATCCCCAACCTGAATCCTGAAATGGGCGGGGCAGTTTTTATCATGATCCATGATAAGACGGATAATGTGGAATCTTTTGCCCAATATCTTGATGCCATAAGTGACTTCCAGGTTATACTCGGTGAAAATGGAATGACTGTTGAAGGTGGATGCTGCTACGTGTTCTCGAGTGAGAAACAGGTTGAACTTTCACCATTTTCAGGACAGTACAGATTGCAGGTTGCTGCAAATCAGACCACTGACCCTGCCGGAGCAATAAACAGACTGATGATTTCCACCTCTTCGTTGTTGAAACATCGTGTAACTGGAGTCCTACTCTCCGGCAAAGAAAATGATGGGAAAGAGGGAATGGAAGCAATCAAGAAGCAGAAAGGTACCTGTCTGGTTTTAAATCCTAATTATTGCCTGCATAAAAGCA
Organism: Desulfocapsa sp.; assembly: GCA_021737265.1. Lineage (GTDB taxonomy): Bacteria > Desulfobacterota > Desulfobulbia > Desulfobulbales > Desulfocapsaceae > Desulfocapsa. Next base: position 10,408 of record JAIPEF010000102.1, read on the forward strand.
TGCCCAGGGAAGCATATGACCACCTTAAGCTTCAGGATGATCTCGGCACAGCAGCCCTGGCAGTCAGCATTCAAAAATGCCATTTTGGAACTAAAGAAAATGTGATTACAGCCTGAGATCGTGAATATCTTCCTGTTCGTTGTCTACAGACATCCACCTTTTTTCTGGTTTTTCTTTTCTTTTAATCGTTGTCTCCCGTCTAGATCGGCCCCGTCAGAGCGTTTTCGAATGCTCTGACGGGTATCCCCCTCATCCGCATGAAATTTATAGCAGATCTGCATATTCACTCCCATTACTCCCGTGCGACCTCGAAGGATTTAAATATTGCGACCCTTGCCGCCTGGTCTCGTATCAAAGGGATACATGTCCTTGGAACAGGAGATTTTACCCACCCAGAATGGTTCAAACAACTCAAAGAGACATTGAAACCTGCAGAGGCCGGTTTCTATAGCTTACAGGATACTGTTAAACGCGATTATTCTAACCTTCTTCTCAATCACATACGAGGAGAAACTATTCCCACCCGTTTTGTCCTCACTGCCGAAATCAGTTGTGTGTACACCAAGGGTGGGAAGGTGAGAAAGGTACATAATATTCTCTTTGTCCCTGACTTTGATTCAGCTGAAAATATTGCTACCCGACTTGCCTCCATAGGAAATATTAGATCGGACGGCAGGCCGATCCTTGGCCTTGATTCCAGAGACCTTCTCGAAATTGTGCTGGAAAAATCCCCCCACGGATTCCTGGTGCCTGCCCACATCTGGACACCATGGTTCTCTCTCTTTGGCTCCAGATCAGGTTTCGATCACCTTGAAGACTGTTTTGAAGATTTGAGTGATCATGTTTTTGCCATGGAAACCGGTCTTTCATCAGATCCGGCAATGAATCGCCTTGTTTCATCCCTGGACAAATACAGTATGATCTCAAATTCTGACTGTCATTCTCCATCCAAACTTGGCCGGGAGGCTAACATTTTCAATACAGGTTTTGATTTCTTTTCAATGAAAGAGGCCATCAAGAACCCTTGTGATGCTGATGGAAAGCAGCATTTTACCGCGACCATAGAACTGTATCCGGAAGAAGGAAAATACCACTATGATGGTCACCGAAAATGTGGCTTTTGTTGTGATCCTGATCGGAGTGAGGGTTTAGCCGGAAAGTGCCCTGAATGTGGAAAACCCATGACCATCGGTGTCCTCTCCAGGGTCAAAGATCTGGCAGACAGGAGTACTCCTGTATACCCTGATTGTTCACCTGAGGTGTACAGCCTCATACCACTGCAGGAAATCCTTTCTGAAATTGTTGGGCTGGGGCCAAATTCCAAAACGGTCAGGCGTCACTATTTACAATGTGTTGGGCAATTTGGTTCTGAATTGAATGTTCTTACCCAGACACCTGTCGAGGAACTTACAGGCTATTCATCAGTACTTGCAGAAGCAATACAACGTATGCGACAGGAGAAGGTGGTTCGAAAACCAGGGTATGATGGAAAATTTGGTGTTATTTCTGTTTGTAAGGCGAGAGAAGAAAAAAGGTTATGATCTAACATCTGATGGTGTCGTAAAAACTCTTCATCTACTTCGTTGTTGCAAATTTCACTATCATTACGACGTACTCTAGTACGCCGAAATAATAGCAAAATTCACACGCCTCGAATATGAAGCTTTTTACTTAACCATCTGCAATTT
>JAIPEF010000103.1 GCA_021737265.1 Desulfocapsa sp.
TCTCCATCTGCTTCGTTGCTGCATTTTTTATTTAATTTCGACGTACCTTAGTACGCCGAAATTAAATAAAAAATACGCGCCTCGCATATGGAGCTTTTTACTTAGCCATCCTAGGTTTGAGGTTTTTACGAGTTTATTAAATTTAGTATCGGTTAAATATTTTTCTGCTTTTTGGTACCCTCAACGGGGTATTAAACTGAACCCGGCTTCCTTATCACCCTTCGGGCCGGAATGCTGGATGCTGAGTGAGAAGACCGTATCGTTAACAGGAGATCCAAATGGCCAAAGCCCATATAAGTGCAACCAATGCCACAGATAAAACTATCCGCGCCATTGATAAGAAACGAGAACGGGAAAGAAATTTTATCCTCAACAAGGCCCGCGAGAATGCTGAGGAATTTGCAGCGCGGCTCACCCAGCGTCTCATTGACCGGGAAATCATTGAGATCAATTCAGTTCAAAAAGTGCGTGATGTCTTTACCGGACAGCTCAAAAACCTCGCCAACATGGACGAGTTTGATATTCAGATGAAAGTAGCACCCGTCCGTACCCTGGTCCCTGATCCAAATATCGTGAGCCTTTATCTGACCGCATATGTCATTGAAGATCTCATTGAAAATAGAGCCATAGAAGATGTTTTTGGAGAGGATCTTGATATCTACCGGGCCATTGATTCGGTTTTCAAAGTACTCAGGCCGCAGTGATTCATCCCGCAGGATACCCCTCTCTCGTATATGCTGACGCCCAGGGAAATATTACGGACTTTCCTGATCTGCATGCTGCAGGCATGAGCGCCGGAAATTTCCAACGCCCATCAAGAACAGATTTTATTCCCCTGCCGGAAGGCAGTGAACTTTTTGTCCTTCCAGGGCGCCTGCCGGTAGGATGTGACCGCAACTCCGGGGAAGCACTTCTCCTTGAGGATGATCCCTTTACCCCGGGACAAACCATCCAGGCAGTTGCCGCCTTCATGTCACCTGCCCACACTGCCGTCCTGAACAGTGCGTATCAGACCACGGAAAATGCACCCCGCCTTCCTCTTTTTGCCTATACAGCTGTTGGCTGGTATGGGGATTGCTTCTGGGCCACTGCTTTTCGCAGTGACAAAGATATCCGCCAGGACGCATCACAATTCAATCAGGAAGCAATCAATTCCAGGACCGCTAAAAAACTCAAGGCAAAAAAAAACAACAGACTGGTTCAGCATCTCGGCAAATGCTGCCTCACTTATGGTTGCCCTGCTGCCAGGAACTATTTTCTTGGCCGCTGGGAAGCACCTCTGCCCACCTCTCCAGTATGCAATGCACGATGTGTCGGCTGCATATCTCTCCAGGCATCAGGAAAGTGCAGTGCTACCCAGGATAGAATCCGCTTTGTCCCCACTCCTGCTGAGATCAGTGACGTTGCGGTTCCCCACTTACAACAGGCAAAGCAAGCAATTGTGAGCTTTGGCCAGGGCTGTGAGGGAGAACCACTCCTTCAGGCAGACACCTTGGAAAAGGCAATTATTGCGATTCGGAAAAAAACAGACCGTGGAACCATCAACCTGAACTCCAACGCAAGCCTGCCAAAGGCAATAAAGCGCCTTGCCGCCGCAGGTCTTGACAGTCTCCGGGTGAGTCTGAACTCAACTCAAGAGCGTTACTATAGCCCCTATTATCGCCCACAGGGCTTTTCGTTTTCAGATGTACTGGAATCGATCCGGGTGATGAAAGGAGCCGGAAAATTTGTTTCCTTAAATTATTTCATCCTTCCGGGAGTCACTGATTCAACAGAAGAATTTGACGCACTCTGCACCCTGCTCACAACATTAAAACCGGATCGTATTCAGTTACGAAACCTGAATATGGATCCTGAGTGGTATCTACACAGCATCTCTTTTGAAAGTTCTGTAGTATCAATGGGTATGAAGAAATGGCTGAAACAAATAAAACATGATTTCCCAGATTTACAGCTTGGATACTATAACCCTGAAACTCGTTAGGAACTACTGGATCTTCCAACATTTTCCAACCTCTTCTCCCCCCTTTTCCCCTTATTGCAATGAGTTAAATCACATTTTTCCCTTGATCCTTCACTATTTTTGATCTACTATTGGGCATCAGGAATAATAACCACTCATCCCCAAGGAGGAATGATGCAACTTACACCACAAATGCGTTTAACCACGCAACGACAAATTATATTAGAAGAACTGGGAAAGGTCACTTCCCACCCCACAGCCAATGAAGTGTACGACATGGTGAGGAAACGGCTACCCCGTATTGGTCTGGGAACAGTTTACAGAAATCTCGAGCTCATGGCAGATAACGGTATCATCCTCAAACTGGAAGTGGGTGGAACCCAGAAACGTTTTGACGCCACCGTTGCCCCTCATTATCATATTCGATGCGTTAGCTGCGGCAAGGTCAATGATATCGAAATCCCGGTGATGGAAGATATCAACAAGACTGCTGCTGAACTGAGCCAGTATCAGATCCTGGGGCACCACATTGAATTTTCAGGTATCTGCAGTGCGTGCAGCAGCGAGGAGAAGCAACTGGTTAACTAACCCTCCTCCACGATCTCAAAAAAAAAGCCTGCCGGAGAATACGCACTCCGACAGGCTTTTTTTATTTTTTCTGACAACACAAGGACATGCTGGTTGGCACTTGTCAGTGAGGGATTACTAAGACACTAACCGAAGACCACCTTACAAAACCGACGTTTTCCCACCTTGACCAAGATTTCACCCTGAGGTGAGACATTCTTTTTCATGTCACTTACCTTCTCCCCATCCAACGACACAGCATTCTGCTTAATCATACGGCGCCCATCTGAGGTGGAATTGACCATTTCCAGATCAACCAGGAGCTGAGGCAACCAGATATCTTCACTGGCATCAATTTCTTTCACTGGAATATCATCAGGCAAACCACCCTTTTGAAAAACTTTTTCAAAGTTCTCCTCGGCCTGCAGTGCTACCTCCTGTGAGTGAAAACGGGCTGTCAGTTCCCGGGCCAGCTGTTTTTTCACCTTCTTGGGATGTATTTTTCCAGCTTCCATCTCTGATTTCAGGGCCCCGATTTCGTCACGGCTCAAATCACTCAACAGATCATAATAACGAAACATGAGATCATCTGATATCGACAGGACCTTGCCATAAATATCATTGGCTGATTCTGATACACCAATATAATTTCCAAGAGACTTGCTCATCTTATTGACACCATCCAAACCCTCAAGAAGAGGAAGGGTCAAAACGACCTGCGGTTCCTGCCCCCTTGAGCGCTGGAGATCACGCCCCATAAGAAGATTAAAAAGTTGATCAGTACCTCCAAGCTCCACGTCAGCTTCAAGTGCTACAGAATCATAGCCCTGAATAAGGGGGTACATAAATTCATGAATGGATATGGGATTGCCTTCACGGAAACGAACCTTAAAATCCTCACGTTCCAACATTCTGGCAACAGTCAACTCTGACGCCAAACGTATCATATCAAAGGAGTCAAGCTTGGAAAGCCACTCGGAATTAAACACCACCTTCGTCTTTGAAGGATCCAAAACCTTAAAGACCTGTTCTTTATAGCTTTCAGCATTTCGAGCAACATCTTCACGGGTCAATGCCTTCCTGGTTTCAGACTTCCCAGTAGGATCACCGATCATTCCGGTGAAGTCACCGATCAGGAAATAGATATCATGGCCAAGATCTTGAAAATGTTTCAATTTCTGCAACAAAACCGTGTGCCCCAAGTGAAGGTCAGGGGCAGTGGGATCAAACCCCGCCTTAACCCGCAGAGGGACGCCTGTCTCTTCAGACTTTTTCAGTTTTTTAACAAGTTCATCATGACCTATACAGTCAACTGTTCCCCTTTCCAGCAGGGCAATCTTTTCATCAATGGTAGGCATCGTCGGTTTGAAATTTTTACGTATAACTAGTGAATACGTCTATTTATTTGTTTTCCCTGCAAAATGGAATTGATCACAAGTGATTGAGAGAAGGTGTGTTGCTTGTAATCAATTGCAGTTACTTGGCGTATTGTACTGCTCTGGTTTCTCTTATGACAGTCACACGGATTTGACCGGGATATGTCAATTTCTCTTCAATGGCCTTTGCAATATCCTGACTCAGCAAAGTCGCTGCACCATCCTTAATTTTCTGTGAATCAACTATAATCCGAAGATCTCTTCCTGCCTGAATCGCATAGGATTTTTCAACACCGTCAAAAGAACAAGCAATGGCTTCAAGGTCTTCCAGGCGCTTGACATAGGATTGCAGCATTTCCTTACGTGCTCCTGGTCGCGCCCCGGAAAGGGCATCTGCAGACTGCACGAGGATATCAAGAACTGATTGTGGCTGTTGGTCTTCATGGTGCGCACCAATGGCATATACCACTTCTTCCGGCTCACCATATTTCTTGGCAAGGTCACGACCAATGATAGCATGAGAACCCTCAACTTCATGATCCACAGCCTTACCAATATCGTGAAGCAGTCCGGCACGCTTGGCCATTTTCACATCAATACCAAGCTCGGCAGCCATAATTCCACAAAGGAAAGCTACTTCCAGAGAGTGCTGCAGGACATTCTGTCCGTAACTGGTTCGATATTTTAACCGACCAAGGATATTGATAAGCTCCACATGTACTCCATGGGCACCAACATCAAACGTTGCCTGTTCTCCGGCCTCCCTGATAACAACCTCAAGCTCCTTGGTAACCTTCTCCACTACCTCTTCAATACGGGCAGGATGAATACGGCCATCATTGATAAGTTGCAGCAGAGCCAGACGGGCAACTTCACGGCGAACAGGATTAAAACCTGACAGAATCACAGCTTCCGGGGTATCGTCAATAATAATATCAATACCTGTGGCAGCCTCGATTGCTCGTATATTACGTCCTTCCCGACCAATAATCCGCCCTTTCATCTCATCATTTGGTAAGGGCACCATGGATACGGTCTTGTCGGCAACATAATCACCAGCATACCTGGATATGGCAAGAGCAAGGATATTCTTTCCCTTACGATCAGCCTGCATTTTCATTTCATTTTCAATGCGGACCAGCCGTTTTGCAGCCTCCATACGGGCCTCACTTTCAAGAGAATCCATCAGCAGTTTCTTGGCTTCACCCTGACTGATACCAGAAATTTTTTCCAGCTCATAACGCTGTTTTCCAATAATCAGGTCAATCTCTTTACTTTTTTCCGATAACTCTTCTTCATGCTGTTTCAGGTTATTAGAATGTTTTTCCAGATCACTCTGACGTTTATCAAAAGATTCCCATTCTTTTTTCAACTGGCTTTTCTTCTGAACAAGAAGATCCAACTCTGCCTTAAGATCCTGCTTTTCTTTACTAATCTCCTCCTGAGCGGCCTGTTTTTGTTTATAAGCATCTTCCTTGCTCTTAAGCAGGCCCTCTTTCTTTATCTGTCCAGCCTCAAAAATGGCTGTTTCAATGATCTGTTTAGCCTGAGATTTAATATTGGCTTTATGGCCTTCAACAAAACGTTTCCGCAGAAAAGCTCCGCCGACCAGACCCACAATCAAGCCCCCAGCCAAAAACATAAGTAACTGAAAATCCATAGGAACTACCCCCGACGACAGCAAAATCGGACGTGACAATGAAATAAAATCCTGAGGGGAATCAAACAAAGAGGAAGGACTTGTAAAGCCAAAATTCCAACTGAGCCCGAAGACTCTAACTGAGAATTTACACAGAACAAGTTAAAGAGTAGGCAACTACCGGAACCTGCAGAAATACCGGCTATTCTGCCTGCACACTGCCTTTTCAATCAATCTGCTATACGAAAAAGCTCTAATTCAGAATTCACACATATATATATACGTATTTTATCTCTATATGTAAAATCGGTTTAGCCATATGGCGCACCGTTATTAGACAGTAAATATAAACAGACTCTCTTTCTTCTTCTTGCCGTCTTCTTTCCAGGAATGTTTATTTCAAAAGCAGTCAATCCTGCTGGTTATTTCCAGAAATTCAAGCATTAGATTGCAAAAATCACTGGAATATGCAAACAGAACAGCGTATAGAAAATACACTGTTCTGAGAAATATAAATTTCCCCACCCTGCCGTGTCTTCAGGAAAGTAGAACCTATATAATAGGTGGGCAGACCCATACTTCCTTCAGGAAATTCGCAAGCGATTTTCTATCGTGAGGCAGAGAGGTTACCCTTTTTAAGAGAGTTGGCTCAACAACACTGAAAATCACCAACAGGCCAGGGAAAACTGTTAAACTCTTCTAGTCTTAATTCAGTATAGCAAAATTTTAGGCAAACGAAAACAGATTTCACACTACCATCACCATTGATGGCGTCGTAAAAACTCTTCATCTTGTTCGTTGTTACAATTTTTCTATCATTGCGCGACACTCATCCCGCCAGGACAGCAGGAAAACAACAACATCGAAGCAGCTAATGTCGTCTTCTGTCTATCCAAAATTATCCTTTCGATTTCTCTTCACCTCAAGGAGAGACGAGAAAGAGTCCGATTCCTTTCCCTTGTATCGGCTTACAGCACAATCTTTTCCTGAGAGCCCTGCTGAAATCACGTTAACTCCTTTCCAGAGTCTCTTCTATATGGCCACCAAGACTGGCCAAACGTTTTTCTGTTTCCTGCTTATACAATTTAAAATCCCGTTTTAACTCAACATAGCGTGAAGCAATATTCAGACTGGCCAAGACAGCAACTTTCCCAACGGGAATACTGCCAGAGGCCGGAGAGGGACTATTCTCCTGAACAAGATCTGTGACGAGTTTCAATATCTCGTCCACCTCTTCTTCGGGAGCACCGGTATAGAAGGCAAATTCATGCCCAATAAGTTTAAAACGAACAAGTCGTTCCAACAGTTCCTCCTCCTGGTCTGCTATTCAATAGAGACCATCATCGCTTTACTGTTTTTTATGCACTTTATGCATCTGCAGAAAACAATTTTCCCTGAACACCGGAATCTTTAGAGGTTTCGTCGGTAGCTTCGGACGCGCTCTCTCCGTCTGACTCATCAATTGAGGATTCCCACTCTTCAATCTTACCGATAAGATTACTGACTCGGGTGGAGATGTCCCCACGTTCATCCTTCATGGAAGCAAGGTCTCCCTGAAGAGTTTCAATTGTTGCTTCCCGTCTCTGCAGACGTTCCGTCAGTTCCTTGTTTTCATCCTGCAGATCATTAAATTTTTGCAGCAGTGTTGAAACAAAATCCTCAAGACGTTGAAGTTCATTTTCTTCAGCCATAATATATACTCCGATCAAAAAAATAAATAAAAAATCCAAATTACATTCATGGTCCCAGCAGTCATAAAACCAGTACGATTATACCCTCGATTATCATTATTGCAAGCATGCTCATCATCGCGAATATGTCCAGCCCAAGGGGTGCCCGTTTTTATACGGCATATGGCCATGAAACGTGTTGGGATTATTATCAAAAACAAGAGGGAGAAAATATTTATCTCCCTCCCACATGGGGAGTGAATCAAGATCTGAAATACGCTTCCAGTGAAGATCGCCTTCCTCGTTTGAATTACAAACTTCCCCCTGGCACTGATGCACCAGAAAAATAAACCCAAGCCAATCCTCACCTGTAGGACCAAACCCCGGCCAACTCACTGTGCCCCTCAATTCCACTTCACGACAAAGAAGCCCGGATTCTTCCCTGATTTCACGCTTTAGACAGGCTAAGATATCCTCCCCCTTCTCTAATTTCCCGCCAAGCCCATTATACTTTCCAAGATGCTGATCACCGGGCCTTTTGTTTCGGTGCACCAGCAAAACACTTTTCTTGTCCTGTGATAGAACAAATCCAAGGGTTGCCAATATAGGTCTATACATCACTGACTCCTTATGCTTTAATACAGGTACCGACAATAATACGTATCCCTTTTTTTCGTCCCCCATTTTATGTTACAGACGACATCTTCACAATCAATTACTCCACGAATAAGAACAGTTTCCACGAGACAGCATTTAGTCCGATGGCGCCCCCCTCTTCATATGGATTTCGTTTGCTGTTTTCTCCTTTTGCTGTTCTGTGTTTTTATAACCCCGAAGACTCTTTTTGCCGCCAATCCTTTTCCCCGTTACATTGTTATTGAAGACAATGTCCGGTTCTGGGAAGATATTTACGGTCGCTATTCCACCAGCCAGGCCGTAATTCATGATTCAGACAATCTGGGAATAATTTATGAAATAGTTCCCATCGTCAACCATAGAATGGTCGGCGCCTCAAAGATCAACCAGCCAATACTCAAAGGTGTCAAAAGAAAATACTCAAAGATTCTTAGACAACTGGCAAAGGGGGCACCACCACGCAACAATGATGAAAAGCGGGTTGCGGCCTTGTTTGGCAAGGCCGGCCCCAAACGTTTGCAGAAAGCAGCGGATTCAGTCCGTGTCCAGATAGGCCAGAAAAATCGTTTCCTCGAAGGAGTCATTCTATCAGGATCCTATATGGCTGAAATAAAAAGAATTTTCCAACAGGAGGGGTTGCCACAAGATCTTGCATATCTGCCCCATGTGGAATCCTCCTTTAACATGAGGGCTTACTCAAAATTCGGCGCATCCGGAATCTGGCAATTCACAAGAGCAACAGGGAAGCAATTCCTCACCATCGACTATGTTGTTGATGAAAGACAGGATCCCATCCTGGCAAGCCACGCAGCAGCAAAATTTCTGAAGAACAATCACAAACTTCTTGGCAGCTGGCCCCTTGCTCTCACTGCATACAACTACGGTCCGGCAGGGATGCTTCGTGCAAAAAAGGCACATTCAAACTACGAAAATATCTTTCGCCACTATGAACAAGGTCATTTCAAATTCGCCTCTCGAAATTTTTATTCCGAATTTCTGGCAGCAGTAAAGGTCGCCAAAAAACTTGAAAAATCCTTTTCTGTACTTCTGGACAAACCTGAAAAAACATTGCATTTTACACTTCCCGCCTACGTCGGCGTTGAGGATCTTTGCAGACATTTTGATATCTCCACAAAGATCATCAAGAAATTAAATCCGGCAATCAGAGAACCGGTATTGCAGGGGAAAAAATATCTTCCGAAAGGCTTCGTCCTGCACCTGCCATACAGCGCTCGACATAAAAAACTCCTGGCCGGTATCCCGAAGCATATTTATCATAAAAAGCAGAAGCCGACAAAATTCTACCGAGTCAGACCAGGAGATACTGCCGGAGAGATCGCGCAGGCCAACGGCATACCCCTTAAAGCGCTGAGACAGGCCAACAACCTTAGCAAGACAGCAATCATCTTAGTCGGCCAGAACCTACGTATTCCGGATAATGGTCGACCACACCAACTGCCACCAGCCACACTTGCCGCAACTGACAAAAAGAAAATGATACCAAGCCCAAATGCCAGGCTGTCAAAAGAATCTCTTCCACTGCTGGCAGACAGCAAAAAGAACAAACCGGCATGGAAAAATATTCAAAAGTCCCGAAGCATTGTTCTAGGAGAAATCGGTATCCGCGAGATATCGAAAAAACAAAATGTTGCCCAGGGCACAATCATAATACAACCAGAGGAATCGCTTGAGCTTCTTGCCGGGTGGCTGAAGGTTACACCAGCAACCTTGCGTAAGCTGAACAATTTACCAACAAACGGCCTCATCCATCCTGACGAAGAACTTCGTATCGATCTCAGCCGTGTCTCTGCCCAGAAATTTGAAGAGAAGCGATTCGACTTCCACCTTGAAACGGAAGAGGATTTTTTCAATACTTATAAAGTGGTGGGAGTGCAGACCTATACCGTAAAGAAAGGCGATACTGTCTGGGAACTCTGCAGAACTAAATTTGATCTTCCTTTCTGGCTCTTGAAGAAATATAACATACAACTTAACTTTAGCGGCCTACGCTCCTCACAACAGTTGACAATTCCCATTGTCAAGACTATCTGAGGAATACAGTGTATCACCATAAAAAACCATGAAGGAGCTCATATAAATGGACATTTCAAAACGTATTGCAGAAATGAAAAAACAACCCGGCTTCAGGGACAATGTGGGAATGATCCTTATCCACAACGGAGTGGTTCGCAACTGGTCAAGGCAAGACAAAAAAAAGGTTCTGGCTCTTGAGGTGACCCCGGATCTTGATAAGATTGAGGCTATTCGCCAGGAATTTCTTCAACGTGAAGGGATTTACGATATTGTCGCAGAAGCGAAAACCGGCCGTTTCCAACCCGGTGATGACTTGCTCTATCTTATTGTCGCGGGAGATATTCGTGAAAATATCAAACCGGTACTGGCCGAACTGCTTGACCGAGTCAAGTCGGAGGCAGTCCAAAAGAAAGAGATTATGGCCGATTAACCCACTGACATGATTCTCTATGTCCTGAAAGATGAGACAATCTGAATACAGGTAACACAACAAATCCTCCCGTAGAGCAAACACCCCTTATGTCGCAAAACAAACTTTCCCTTACTGGCCGACTGATTCACTGGGCAAACGCACCCTATGCAGGAAACGCTTTTTTGCTACAGAAATTTCACAGTTTTATCCGCATTATCCTGATAACTGTAAGAGAATTTGGGAACAACGAACTCACCCTACGATCCAGCGCGCTTACCTACACAATTATGCTGTCACTGGTTCCCATGCTTGCCATGAGCACTGCTGTGGTGAAAGGACTTGGTGGCGGCAATGAATTACGCCAGGTGGTTTACAGTTACATAGGCACCCTTGAGGAAACGACTCCCTTTACCCATATTGCAATACCGAGAAAGCATCATGCTGATAACAGTACTGATGCAGCTGAAAGCGGATCTTCCACCCAGGAAGCAGCCCCCATCACCGACGACTTTCGCGCAGCCGCGGATCAGATTTTTAATTATGTCGACAAAACGAATTTTGCCACCCTCGGAACCATTGGTGTCCTTGGTGTCTTGCTCAGTGCAATCCTTGTCCTCGGTAACATCGAACTCGCCATGAATACTATCTGGCATGTTCCTGCCGGTCGCTCACTGTTACGGAAGGTAACAGATTATCTCACATTTCTGATTCTCATGCCGCTCTCCATCAACTTTGGATTTGCCGCCAATGCAGTGCTGAAAAATGACACCCTGTTGAATAAGCTCATTGGGTATCTACCGGGGCCCTGGATTCAGACCGCATTGCTGCTTTTTGTTCCACTGTTTTTCATCAGCATAACTCTGTTCCTGATCTATCTCTTTTTTCCAAACACTAAAGTCAAGACAGTACCCGCCCTTATTGGTGCCCTTTTTGCAGGAACACTCTGGTTTATTACCCAGAATTTCTATATTGGCCTGCAAATCGGAGTATCAAAATACAACGCCATATACGGCTCTTTCGCTACCGTACCCCTCTTTCTGGTGTGGATGTTTTTAGGCTGGGTCTTTATTCTTGGTGGCGCCCAACTTGCGTTTGCCTGCCAAAGACAGAGCAACTATCAGCTCAAAAAAACAGACCTCTCACCCACAGAACAACTCAGTGCGGCCTTCGATATCCTCAACATTCTCTTTGTCTCCTATGACAGTAAGGAAACAATACATAGAAAAGATCTCCCCGGCCATTGTCCGCCGTACACTGCTGAAATGCTGTTTTCCTGTCTCAAGAAGCTCACAGATGCAAAACTGATAGCAATCACCAAAAAAGAGCGTCTTCTTCCCGCTGTCCCTGCAGAGCAACTGCAATACCATGAAATTGTATCAGCAATACTCGGCAAATCATTTCCAACAACAGAAGGAGGGAGAACGGCAGCCTCCCTATTCCAACAGACAACCCCTCTTCTCAACAAAAGTTTTTCAGAAAAAAGTATCTTGAAACCAACCCAGGAGACTAAGTAAGACTAATAACTGGAGTGAGTTAGCTTGTCACCACTCTTCCAGACAAGCATCTCATGAAAGAACAAAGACTAGTCGGTAAAAATTGATAAACTCGTAAAAACTTCGATTTCCGATGGATAAGTATTTATGCCCGGCAGTTAGGGTGAAAAGCTTCATATTGGAGGCGTGCAATTTTTCTATCATTTCGGCGTACATACGGTACGTCGTAATGATAGAAAAATTGTAACAACGAACAAGATGAAGAGTTTTCACCCTCAACGTCGGGTATAAATAC
>JAIPEF010000104.1 GCA_021737265.1 Desulfocapsa sp.
TGAAAAATAATAACTACAGATTGAGCATGGATGAAATTGAAATCAAGGTTCGCGTAGCGACCCGAAGGGCTTGACCTTTAATTCAATTTCATCCGTGCTATTTTACTTGTTTTACCCACAGATTCGTCTGAAGAACCAACTTCAATAACAAGCCTTAATCTTGCCTGAGGTTCATGGGCAATCTATCCACATCCAAGATCATCAGGAATAACCTGAATTTTCAACTTTTCTCTCTCTGGTTGACCTTATCACTGGCAATCCTATTTGACTTTAAGGCGCCTCATGTCAGAAACTGACATAAGATTGTAGCGGAACTTTTTACGATTAATCTTCAAGTAACTTTGTATTTTAAAAAGCTAATACTGCTACTGTGATTATCCAATTTATCAATAATCTGAAACTAGCATTCAGATCCGTCTGGCTTTTTTGACAATCAGGCAGTTAGCGTTAATCATTTTACCGTGCAGTGTCTCAATAGCTTTTTCTGCACCTTTTTTTGTTAGCATTTTTACATATCCGAAACACTTTGACTGTCGGGTAAATTGATCGTGGATAATCCTGACATTAGCAACAGAGCCCTGTGCTGCAAAAAGTTCTCTCAATTGTAATTCTGTAGTATTATAGATAAAATTACCAACGTAAAGTTTCATGTTGTTCTCCATTGTTAGATAATCGGCTAAACAATATTTAGCATCGATTGTGGCTTGAAAAAAAGGCAAGAAGGTGGAATAGAAAGTGCCGATTTGTTTTTTTAGGAATACCTAAAATATAACATGGGACCACACTTGTTTCAATAAAATAAAATGGCTCTTAAGGAAACGTAGCCATTTTTACAGGAACGTGGGCCAGGAAAAAAAGGAAAAACGGGGTCAGGCTTTCATATCTTGATAAATGGACCTGCTGTAGTATCGTTTCGGTATGGCAAGAAAAAGTCGAATACATGTTCCTGGTGGAGTTTATCATGTCATGATGCGTGGCAATGGTGGACAGGATATTTTTTATTCTGAGCAGGATCGTTATCGAATACAGCTGTTACTGCAAGAGGGAATCAGCCAGTGCAATTATCGGATTCATGCTTTTTGTTTGATGTAAATTATGAAAGCCTGACCCCTGAATACCATTTGCCAAAAGGTACTGATTTTGACTGTGAGTTAGATATTCATGCCGGTTATCATGGCAATGAAGGCGTAGCGACTGAGTTTTCCAATAAAAACAAGAGAGAGGAAGAGCAGAGGCTGGAGGCGTAAAATCCCTGCTGCCAGGCATAAGGGGTCGCCGATGATGGGGAGCCAGGCAAAAAGGAGAGAGACAGCACCGTAGCGTTGGTACAGATCCATTGCTCTGGCAGTCTGCTTCTCATCAACACTTAAGAGTTTTTGCATGAAAAACGCGGAACCCCAGATCCCGATTCCGTAAGTTATGAAGGCGCCCAAGACATTACCCAGAGTGGCGACAGCGACCACCTGTGCTGGTGGTAAACCTTGGAGTATAATGGCGACGAGCAGCCATTCAGACCCCAAGGGCACCAGAGTAGCTGCTAGAAGGCTGAGTAAAAAGAGGGCCGGAAGGCCATGGTCCAGGAGGAAATTCTCCATACTTTTAGTTACAAATTGAAGGTGTAGTGTGGATGTCTTTAGGTGAGAGGATTAGAAAAATACTGTTTGCCAGAGAGTCTGTAATCGCATTAAGATAACCCAATTTCTGTTAGTGTCGCCATAATATTCGATCTCCTCGTGGCTCCTGTTGCCATTTGAACAGGAAAGATATTGTTTCTTTGTCTGTTCTGCTCAGGAAAGAAGAGAGAGTTTTCAGAAGGAAAGTATGTCAGTTTTTCTCTTTGTCTATATCGCGATCTATTCGGCAATGAACGGATACTGTTATTGTCGATTACTGCCGCTTTTACCTGAAAACCGTGCTGTCCGATTGGTGGTCTCGTTTTTGCTGATGACCATGGTACCGGCACCGATTCTGATACGGGTCCTTGAACGCTCCGGTTGGGAGAGTGGGCTGACGGTGGCAGGGCTGCTGGCTTTCAGTTGGATGGGGTTTCTTTTTATTTTTGTGGTTTTCTCTCTCACTTTGGATAGTCTCCGTCTACTGTTGTGGGTCGGTAAACGGTTTGTCGGCCAAGGTACCTCCTGGCCCAGAGTCTCCTCCCAAATCGCCTCCCTGGTAAGCCTGATTCTCGCCGGGGGCTTTTTTGCCTATGGCCTGTTTGAGGCACAAGACATTCGCCAGGAACATGTTGTCCTGTCAACAGCAAAACTTCCTCCAGGTGTCGACAGGCTGCGTATCGTCCAGGTTTCCGATGTTCATCTCGGTCTTCTAGTTGGAGAAAGGACTCTTGGCCGGATTGTGAAGGCAGTGAGTGAGGCTGAACCGGATCTACTTGTCAGCACCGGCGATTTAGTGGACAGTAGTCCGAGAAGCCTGGTGCGTGAGGCTGAAATGTGGAGTGGTGTGAATCCACGGCTGGGGAAGTTGGCTGTCACTGGCAATCATGAATTTTATACAGGGATAGAAGATTCCATTTACTTTACCTCTCAGGCAGGTTTTGTTCCGCTTCGAGATGAAGTCCAGTGGGCAGGGCCTATTTCCGTGGTCGGTCTTGATGATCACCGCTCTTTTTCAGTGAATGGCCAGCCTGGGATGCAAAAGAAAGTACGTCTGTCAGAGGACGATAGGCAGCGCTTCGTTCTTCTCTTAAAACATCGTCCCGGGCGTAATTCCTTGTATTCAGAAAGAGCTGACCTTCAGCTTTCTGGTCATACACATCAGGGACAGATTTTCCCGTTTGGTCTGGTGACACGAATGATCTTTCCTTTTCCAGGTGGGCTGTCCAGTGATAAGGGCGAGTGGCTCTACGTCAGTCGGGGGAGTGCCACCTGGGGCCCGCCAATCAGGGTTTTCTCTCCTCCTGAGATCACCATCATCGATTTGGTTTCAGACCATGCCGCAAAAGATCAATATACAGTGGATGTATCGTCTGAGAACATTGAACAGAGTAGGGACGAGCATCTGTAATCAAGATATTGATTGCCGTAGAGTGTCAAAAGAAGAGTATGCGAAAGGGGCAAAAAAGACGCCTCATTGTTAAGGTGTAGTTGTCCTTTTCAAACAGTTTCGTAGTCTAATTCCCGATAGAAAGATTGGAAAGGTTGGCAAGTGTGCGCGTTTAACTATTTTTCCACCTTGGCGAATAGATTCACGTAAGAGGATGGCAGGGGGTGACTTGCGATTTGGTACAATGTCAACATACATGACGTCTTTGTACTATTTATCGTAATATATTATAAGCACTAAATCGTCATTTGCATGAGTACATTTTTCACGAAAAAACAGATTGTTACGGGTAAATATATATGGTATGAGCGTGTTGCGGGGAAATTAGAAGTGGTTACTGCCGGAACTTCAGTTTAGTAGGTTTGTCAGACGATCTACTGACTATTTTTCCTATTCATTTGCCTCTTGCGATTGATATTACCTATTAGACAAATAATAATACTCTATGATAAGGTGTCCGTTAGTATTATGGATTGCAGAGCAAAATCTTTTTTTGGCTGCCCTTCCTCATAAACGAGTTCCTCTATTACTAATGCAGGTTGTCTATCAACAGGAGTCATCACTATGAATACTGAAAATTTTGAAATCAAAGCTTACCCTGAGATGTGGGAAAGTCTCAATATGGATGTAGAGCGATTTGACAAAATGCGTCTTATGCTGGGCGAGATCTATGGCAAAACCTATTTGACCCAGAAAAATCGTCCCAATTCTATGGCCTACTTTGACAATATGATTGCTGAAATTCATGGTGGTCGGATACAGGAATTGCTTAACGCGAAAAAAGAGGGCAAGCCTGTTGTCGGGACGTTTTGTGTCTACATACCAGAAGAGATAGTTCTGGCTGCCGGTGGAGTATGCGTTGGTCTTTGCGGTGGCTCCCAAGGGTCCGTACCAGATGCGGAGAAGATATTGCCTCGCAATATCTGCCCAATGGTGAAATCAGCTTTTGGTTTCAAAGCTGGTCGCATTTGTCCATATTTTCAGGCGGTTGATTTTGTCTATGGTGAAACAACCTGCGATGCCAAGAAGAAGACTTGGGAGATCCTCAATCAAATGGTGCCAACGTATGTCATGGAAATCCCGCAAACCAAAAAGCCAAGTGCTGTGGACATGTGGCTTTCTGAGGTAAAGGATTTTAAAACAAAAGTTGAATCGATTGCTGGCAGTGAAGTGACATTGGACAAGTTGGAAGAAGCCGTCAAGGTGATGAACAACAAACGCAAGGCACTGCAACGCCTTAATAACCTGCGTCACGCCGATCCGACACCTATTTCGGGTAAGGATGTTCTCCTGATTGAGCAGATTGCCTTTTATGACGAACCGGTGCGTTTTGTTGCTAAGGTCAATTCTCTCTGTGATGAACTGGAACAACGCATAGCTGATGGTGTCACAGTCCAGGACAGTAGTGCGGCAAGAATAATGGTGGCGGGAGTACCAATGGCACTGCCTAATTGGAAACTACACAATCTTGTAGAAGGGGCTGGCGGAGTCATTGTAAATGAGGAGAGCTGCATTGGTACGAGGTATTACAAAGACTTGATGAAGGAGAATACCGGGGATATGGAGTCAATCCTCAAAGAGTTGACAAGACGTTATATGCAGATTGATTGTTCATGTTTTACCCCGAACGACGAGCGAATTGACCAGGTATTGAAGGAGTACAAAGAATCTGGAGCACACGGGCTCATTCATTACTCTCTACAGTTCTGCCATACCTATAATGTAGAAGAGGTGAAAATTCGTAAGGCGTGTGAAAAGCAAGGGATACCATACATGTTTATCGAATCTGATTACTCACCCGAAGATGTCGGCCAAATACAGACCAGAGTAGAAGCCTTTCTTGAGCAGATAAGCGAATAGGACCGAGGTGGTATCAAATGTTTATAGGAGTCGATCTCGGATCTCGAACCATCAAGGTTGTCGTCTGGCAGGATGGCAAGCTGGTGGATCATAAGATTGAAGAAAGTGGCTTTGAACCTCATGAGCAGGCAAGGGCTATGTTGCTCCCCTATCAGCCACGACAGATTGTCGCCACCGGCTATGGCCGTCACCTTGCCAAAGAACATTTTGCCAACAAGGTAATTACCGAGATCAAGGCCCATGGGATGGGTATCCATACCCTGCTCCCTGATGTTACAACAGTAGTGGATATTGGTGGCCAGGATTCTAAGGTGATTACCCTTAATGCCAAGGGGCAGGTAGCAAACTTTCAGATGAATGATAAGTGCGCAGCCGGTACCGGTAGATTTTTAGAAATCATGGCAGCGTCACTCGCCTATCCGCTTAAAGATTTTGGTCCAGCAGCACTTGAGTCTGATCAGGCTGTCCAGATCAACTCTATGTGTACGGTTTTTGCGGAATCAGAGGTTATTTCCTTGAAAAACCGTGGTGTTCCCAGGCAGCATATTGCGAAGGCTGTACACTCTTCTGTCGCTGATAGAATTGTAGCTATGCTAAATCGTATTGGCTTTGGTGAGTCGGTGGCCTTTTCCGGTGGGGTTGCCAATAACCCCTGTATCGTTCAGATGGTTCGAGACCGCCTGGAAAACGTTCAAGTAACAGTTCCTGAAAATCCCAGTATCATTGGTGCACTGGGAGCAGCCATTGCCGCCTCCCAGGTGAGCAAATCGTAATTTACTGATATAAATATTTACAGTATTATTGAGGTTTGAGCTGGTTATTATAATAGCATATTCATGCCCTCAATTTAAAGTGCCTCCTGTGCATCACAAATTTGACTTCGTGATGAGCAGTTCTGAGGCGCTCAGTAAACATCTTAAATTTTACCTTCTACACTATTATTTAACCTTTTCCTTGGCCATCTGTTTATCATCATATCTCATATTAAAACAAAATGTTATGTGTTGAGAGGAGCGGCCATGCAGACTGATAATTTTGAGATCAAAGCGTACTCGGAAATGTGGTAATATCTTGATGTGGATGTTGAGCGTTTTGATAAAATGCGTCTAATGCTGGGCGCTATGGCAAAACCTATCTGACCCAGAAAAATCGTCCCAATTCTATGGCCTACTTTGACAACATGATTGCTGAAATTCATGGTGGTCGGATACAAGAGTTACTCGAAGCCAAAAAAGAGGGTAAGCCGGTAATTGGAACATTCTGCGTTTACAGTCGGCATGTCGGAGACATGTCGACATCAAACCATCCTCGCAGCTCATCCTTAGGAGGCTGTCCGAGAATAGCAATTTTTTCTCAGATTGAGGCATTTGGAAAATTTTACCACAGGCATATACTTACTATTCCGAGGATAAAATATTCCAAATAACGAAGAGTTGCGGGAAAAGTGCATTCTGGGACATCCTCTTAGTACGTTATCTTTATTAATATGGAGATAGTTATGAGGAACATGAATAAGCTTAAAATCCTTCACTTACTCAGCCAGAGGCCAGATTCAACTGGGAGTGGAATATATATTCAAGCCATGATTCGGGAAGCAACCGCTTGTGGATATGACAATTATCTGGTTGCAGGTCTTTGTTCAAATGGTTGTGATGACACTGGCTGCATTGAGCAAGAAAATGCCATGTTTGTGAATTTTTACAACGCTGATGTCACCTACCATATCCCCGGTATGAGTGATGTAATGCCTTATGAAAGTAGCAAATTCTGCAACCTTTCCAAAGGAGATCTTGGCGAATATGAAAAGGCTTTTGCCAAATTACTTCAAAAGGCTGTTAACAGGTTCATTCCAGATGTAATTCACAGTCATCATCTATGGATTGTCAGCTCCATGGCTCGCCAGCTGTTTCCAGATATTCCTATGGTAACCACCTGTCATGGTTCCGATTTGCGACAATTTCAGAATTGTCCCCACCTGCAGGATAAAGTGCTAAAAGGATGCCGAAAAATTAATGTTGTCATGGCGTTAAGTGAGGCACAAAAAAATGAAATTATACGCTTATATGATTTGCCTCCTGAACAAATTATGGTTGTCGGTGCTGGCTATGACGACAGTCTGTTTTATTTAGAAAAAAAGCCACCTCCGGATCCGGTGCAAGTAGTTTATGCAGGAAAGCTAAGCAACGCCAAAGGTGTCCCCTGGTTTTTACGGGCTTTACATTCAATTAGCTCTCCAGCATGGCAACTACACCTTTTGGGCAGTGGTAGTGGAGAAGAAAAAGAAAATTGCCTCAAGCTTGCAAAAGAATTGGGAGAAAAGGTTCAAGTTCATGGAGCACTCCCTCAAAAGAATTTAGCTGAAATATTGAGACACTCTCATTTATTGGTATTACCTTCGTTTTTTGAAGGTTTGCCTCTTGTTATTTTAGAAGGTCTGGCAAGTGGTTGTCGAATTGTGGCCACAGATCTTCCTGGAGCTAAGGAAGTAATCGGCCATTCAGGTGCAGAATTTATAACCTTGGTCAAAACACCACGTTTACGTTTTATCGACCAACCATACCGGGAAGATGAATGTTCATTTGAACAGAACCTAACAAAAGCGATTCAGCAACAAATTAACGCTGCCTCCAATAGCAAACAAATTGATTTGTCACAAATTCAAGACATGCTTGACTCTTATACTTGGACAGGTATATTTAAAAAAGTCTGCAAAGCGTACCTGAAATGTTTAACTTGAAATGTATATTTTTTATGAGTTAGATATTTAAAAATTAGTTTGCCAGCTTTATTGCTCGACCATGTTCGTGTACTTCCACCAGATTTTTATGTAGACTTCGAATGGCAGAGTCATAATCGTCTTCGTTAATAACAAATTGCATGTCAACCTGTCGCATGGACTGGTGCATGGCCAGTATGCTGACATTTTCATCGGCCAGAGCATTGACTGCTTTTGCCAATATGCCCGGCACTTTCATGTCGCTGCCGATGGCGGATACAATAGCGACTTTTTGCTGATCAAATTCGGCCTCTGGAAATGCTTCTTCCAGAGCTCTGCGTATGCGTTTAATGTTTTTCAAACTGGACTGTAGGTAATGTGTAATAGTGTTGGCATTGACATCTTTTGAAACAATGTAAGCTTTGAATCGACGTGTTATTGTCAGGAATTCGTGATCATATTGATCAAAATTGCCTGTCATATCCTGATCAAATAGTGCCAGGGCATAGATGCCTTTGCAGCCTGCAATAATTTCGACGCAGGGTTTTTCGCTAACATAGTCGCACGTAATTAACGTGCCTGCATGATCCGGTTCAAATGTGTTTTTAACACGCAGGGGAATGTTGTTGCAGCGAAGTCCTTTGGCTGCCTTGGGATGAATTGCTTCCATACCCAGATTAGCCAGTTGGTCGGCAACGTCATAGTTAGTGCGTCCAATCGGCACTGCATTGATTTCACCAACGATACGTGGGTCAGCACTGCTGAGGTGAAACTCTTTGTGTATCACAGTTTCTTTTGCCTGAGTCAGCACAGCAATACGGCTAAAGGTCATCTCGCTATAACCGCGATCAAAAGACGACATTAGCCCTGATTCACTGTGGGCGTAACCGGTAACTATAGGAAGCTGGTTGCTCAGGTCAAGGTCATGGAATGCAATTTCAATGCGCTGGTCAAGCGGCACATGTTCTTCAGCGCGCCAGCCGGTCAGGTCAACAAAAACTGCATTGGTACCATCATGTTTTAGAAGCGCGGTTGTGTTCCATGCGCTGTGAGCTTCGCCAATGCTGGATAACATTTCACGTACCGTTGCCAGTTGTGTTTCAAGTGCAAAGTGCCCATGATGACAGAGTTTTTGTAAGCTAAGCAAAACGCGTCTAGCGTCTTCGATGCGCTCATCTAAAAATTGGTTGGCCTGTCCTAACAGCTCATTCTCAATGGGCGTATCATTTTGAAATAGCGATGTATTGATATCAAACATGGCGGTTTTGACTGAATCGAGTGCCTGTTGCCAGCTGTCATCATCAATGCTATCTGCAAACAGACTATAGACACCGGGTTTGCCTGATTTCTTATGTTCAAGCAGGCGATCAGTGATACCACCGTAGGCTGAAACAACAAATATTCGTTGGTATAGTGAGTCCGTGTTTACTGGTCTTAAAATGATATTGTCGCGGATGGCGACATAATCACTCATCGAAGTGCCGCCTATTTTTTCGACACTATGATTTTTCATCTTGTTACTTATGTTCATTCCAGCTCATAAGCTCCTTCTGCATTATGGACTTCGTTGCCTGTCACCGGGGGATTAAAGACACAGGCCAATTTCATTTCCGTGAAGGCGCGCAGTATATGTTTGTCGTGTTTATCGAGGGCGTAAAGCGTACCGGGAGTTATTGGATGTGTTTTTCTATCATCCAGGTTTTCTATTTCACCTTCACCGGACATACAGTAAACCGATTCAAGATGATTTTGATAATGCATCTGAAAGTCGGCACCTTTATATATGGTGGTAATGTGAAAAGAAAAACCCATATTGTCATCTTTCAACAAGAGTCGAACACTATCCCAGTTGCCGTTGGGGTCTTCAACACGGCGACTGGTTTTTTCTGCTTCCTGTAATTTTCTAATAATCATAAATAAATAAACGTTTGTTGTTGGTTGTGAATTAACTATTTCTAGTAGGAGGTTGGCCTTCCATGTGAGCATCATCAAAATAATCGGATTCTTCAGGTATAGAATCCTCTTTGGCACAGACTTCTTTAACTGCCTGTTCAACAATATCGATGCCTTTTTTTAGGTTTTCATCACTGGTAACTAACGGGCATAAAAACTTGACTATCTGATCATCGGCACCGCTGGTTTCGATGATCAGCCCATTCTGGAAAGCGTTATGCGTTATTTTTCCAGCAATCTCGCCATTAACGCAGTTGATGCCCTGGAACATACCGCGGCCACGTGTGGTGAAGTTGCCTTCGCCATACTTATCAACCATAGCATCAAGACGTTGAGTAATGTATTCACCTTTGCGTTTGATCTCTTTTGAGAAAGTATCATCGCTCCAGTAGTGATCAATAGCGGCTTTAGCGGTAACAAAGGCAAAATTGTTGCCACGGAACGTGCCGTTATGCTCGCCAGGTTTCCACTGGTCTAATTCCGGTTTGATGAGTACCATTGCAAAAGGAGTACCGTAACCGCCCAAAGATTTTGACAAGGTAACGATATCTGGTTTTATGCCCGTTTCTTCAAAACTAAAGTAGGTACCGGTACGTCCACAACCTGCCTGAATATCATCAACAATCATTAAAATGTCATATTTTCTGCATACTGCTTCAAGGTTTCTCAACCACTCAAAACTGGCGGCGTTAATTCCACCTTCACCCTGAACGGTTTCAACAATCACAGCTGCCGGTATATCAACACCGCTGCTTGAATCAGAAAGTACTTTATCCAGATACGCGGTAGTATCGATATCATCGCCGAGATAACCATCAAACGGCATGCGGAAAGTTCCGCTTAGGCTAACACCAGCAGCACCACGATGATGAGAGTTGCCGGTAGTGGCTAATGCACCAAGGCTGACCCCGTGAAAGCCATTAGTGAAAGCAATCACATGTTCACGTCCTTTTATATTCCGAGCCAGTTTTAACGCGGCCTCCACGGCATTGGTACCGGTTGGACCGGTAAACTGTAATACATAATCCAGATTACGCGGTTGCAGGATTTTTTCGTAAAATGTTTCAAGAAATTCACGTTTGGCTTTTGTGTGAAGATCTAGTCCGTGTGTAATGCCATCGTTGTTAATATATTCGAGCAATTTTTCCTTGAATATAGGATTGTTGTGACCGTAGTTCAAGGTGCCGGCGCCAGCGAGGAAATCAAGATACTGGTTGCCGTCTTCGTCATAAAGATACTCTCCCTGTGCCTTGTTGAAAACGCGCGGGAAGGCTCGAGCATAGCTTTGTACTTCCGATTCTATTTCGTCAAAAACTTTCATGGTTATCTCTGTTTGTAATTGTAATTATTGGTGATATGTTACTTAAAAGGGGCCAATGCGCGCAAGAAATTCTGTGTCATGTTCACCAGAAAAATGCTTATCGCGATCAAACATGGAAGATTTAGATATTCCGGTACGTAGTTTTTTAGCAAGGCTTTCAAATAGTGCCCATGACGCCTTGTTTGATTCTGTAATAGTTGTTTCAATAAATTTCACATTATTACAGTGTGGACGTCCAATGATATTTTGTACCATTCTTCCTGCTAGTCCTTGCCCACGCGCTTTTTCGCCGACGGCAACCTGCCAAATAAAGAGAGTATTGGTTTGTTCAGGAAGAATGTATCCTGAAATAAAACCAACTAGCTCATTGTTTTGAATCGCTGCAACAGACGTGTTGGAAAAATGTGTACACTGCAATAAATTACAGTACATTGAATTAGTGTCGAGAGGTGGACACTGACTAATCAGACGGAATACGTCTGGTCCATCTGTAGCACAAGGTGCTCGAAGTTCCGTTCGTTTTTGTGATGTATTCATCTTGACCAAAGTATTCTACTCTAAATACTGAATTTATTCAAATTGGTCTATAGCCAGTGCCTGTCCATGCGGATATAAGAGTTTGATTTAACGAGTGAAAATAGCCTTTTTGGGGTGGCACTTTTTGTTGTTTTGTAGTAAAGGTTATTTTGTAACAAACTAAAATTACACGATAAATATTTTATGGAGTTACAAAAAGATGCGAAAAACACGCAACCGACAGCTTCCTCTGACTGAGGCAACCGCGGACCACCTCAAGGCAAAACAGTTGTTAAAAATTAGCGAAATACTTGATCAAAACAATAGCATATACAATCTGGTTTTACAAGATCTTGGTATCAGGACTTCACCCATTTCACTATGGCCAACAGTAAATAAACATCGCCAGTTCAGTGAGTTGTGCCTTATAGCAAGTGAAAATAGCAAAAAAGAAGCTGATTACCACCAATCTTCAGCCAGAAACGATTTTCTGGATCCCCGATAACGACACTCGGGGATGACGTGAACATGCAACTCAATGATATCACAACTCAACAGAGTGCTGCCCACGACTGTCATTCCCGAATTCTT
>JAIPEF010000105.1 GCA_021737265.1 Desulfocapsa sp.
GTTGCTTGTGAAAAATAATGCTCGGAATATTATGTATATGCCTGTGCTTATTTTTCACAGATGCCTCGATTTGAGAAAAAATGTCTATTCTCGGACAAGCTCCTAGTACACTGTAAGGCTTATATCTTCTCATCGAAGTAGTAATCGGGGATCCAGAGCGTAGCTAAATTCCTGGATACCCGATACCAGCACTCGGGTATGACGGACGAACCCAAAACGGCACATTAAGGTTTACGCTGTTTTTTTATGTGTTCCACATCATCCTTCTTTTAACATTTCAACATGTTACAGCAGCACTAAGAAGCTCAATCCTATTGCCCTAGATCAAGAGTTCTGAAGTTATTGATGATCTTCACAGCGGTATCTCTTTCAAGTGAGCCCCTAATCGTTATTGCACCATGTTGAGAAGTGTTTAACAATGAAATGTTGTTTTCCTTACAATAGGAACGAAGCTGTGGTGAAGGAAACAGTGATGGGCGGAACCGTCCGGCCGAGACCACGATTTTTTCCGGATTGATGGCATCCAGAAACATGGGAGAATTGGATGTCTTTGAGCCGTGATGAGGTGCGAGGAGGATGGATGTTTGCAGCAGTTTTCCCTTTTGTATCAAGAGTTGTTCAATCTTGTGATTGATATCTCCCGGAAAGAGACAGGAGAATTTTTGTCCTTCTTCTGCAAAACGAAGAATCAGGCTTTTGGCATTTGAGCCAAGAGTTGAGTCTGAATAGTATCTATCATTCTTATCAAGGAACGGGTTGCCGACGTTATATAGAGCTACACCCTGAGATGCCATAATCACTTCATTATTCTCAGGTACTTTTAGTTGGATGTTAAGGTCACGGGCAAGGTCAAGCAGATCGGCATATTCCTGGTTATGTTTGCTGTCTCCGTTAATCCACAAAGTCGTTGGATGAAAACGTTTAAGGAGAAAGGGGATACCGTTGCAATGATCTGCATCCGGATGAGTGATGACAATGGAGTCCAGGCGAGTGATCCCACTATGCCAGAGATAGGGGGCAATAACACTCTCACCGACGTTGAACTTCGGTGATGAACTACCTCCTCCGTCAATGAGTATCTTTTTTCCACCCGGAAACAGGATCAGGGTTGAACTCCCCTGTCCCACGTCGAGAAAAGTCAATTCTGATTGGCTGGAATAGTGATCAAAAAAGGAGCGGGGTGGGAGAAAGAAAAGGATACAGACGAAAAAAAAGAGTGGTATCGTTTTTTTGGGCGGAAGGTATGAAAAACAGAGGGAAAGTGCAAGGTAATAGAGAATAATGAGTCCAATTGACGGGGTGGGAAGCCAGAGTGTGGAAAAATCCTGTTCAGCAAAGAAGGTGGTAAGGGAGATTGCTGCTGTAATTGCTATGCCGCCGGCCTGTAACAGCCATTCGCTATATTGTGGATCCAAAAACAGAAAAACTATGGACATGAGTCCCAGTGGCAGACTCCAGAGACAGAGCATTGGTTCCAGAAGCAGATTTGCCACGGGACCCACCGTGGAAATGAGATTAAAGCTGTGGAGAAGAAGTGGGGCTGTACCCATGGTGGCAGTGATGGAGACCAGTAAAGCGGCTGTGACCAGACGAGTGGTGTAGGAAAAGATGCGTTGCACTCTGTTTTTATCAGTTGCTTCTTTTTGCTGTACTAGGGAAGAAAGTTTCGGCAGGATCAGAATGAGTGCGGCCACGGCAGTGAAAGAGAGCTGAAAGGAGACAGTCAGGAGACTGAATGGATTGAGAATAAGGATGAGCAGGGCAGCAAAAGAAAGGGTGGTGAAGGGTGAGCGCTGACGTTGCGCGCAAAAGGCAAGGATAAAAATCAGCACCATAATGAGTGAGCGCAGCACTGGAGTTTGTGCTCCGGCAAGGAGTGCATATCCACAAAGAGGTGGAATTGTGGCAAGCAGGGCAAGTTTTTTACAGGAGCAATGCAGCATAAGATATCGGGAGCGCCTTGCCAGCCAATAGAAAACAAGAAAGAGGGAAGAGGCCACAAGAGACAAATGGAGGCCGGAAATAGCTAAAATATGCATCACCCCAGAAGCCTTGAATGCATCCTGGCTCTCTTTGTCGACACCAGAGCGGTCGCCGATGAGTAGGGCCCGATAAATCCCAGCCTCTTGTGGCGGAAAAATGTTGTCTATTTTGTCCCGAATCAAAAGCCGTATTCTTTCAGGAAGATAACGCACCGAGTGGACCCATGAACGCTCCCGGATCAGTCTCTGAATATGGGCTGTGGAAACGATCTTTCCCACAATTCTGATGTTTTTGGCGGCCAGAAATGCGGGGTAATCAAAACCTCCCGGGTTACCAAAGCGATATGGTCGTGCGAGGATGCTGCGGATAACAAGATCATCGCCCGGCTGCAAAGACTCGGGCCATGTCCCTTTCAGGCGAAGGCGGACAAGGCCATGGACTGAAGAGAATAACTTTTCCTGCTGCAGGCGAAGGCTGTGGCTTTTTATGATGACTGTGCTCTTCTCCCCATCAAACTGCGGCATGGAGTACAACGTGCCTGTGAGAACAGCATCTTCTTCTTGGGTGATACGGCTGTAAATATTTGTTTCCAAAAGGGATTGGGATGAGACATTTGCAGTATGGAGATATCCAAGGGAGGCAACAGCCAGCAGAAGGAGGGGCATTGTCTGTTGTTTTTTGTTTTTCCTGTAGGAAAACAGGGCAGAGCACAGCAGTAGAGTTGAGGGGATCAGTGCACTTTGGGGAGAGAGTGGGAAAAAATGATGGGCAAGAATTCCACAGGAAAATGCAAGGGTCAGTGCGATCAGCAGGTAATGGTTCAACAAAGCCCAGAAACGGTTCACAACATCTCTTTAATCAGTCCGATATGGCGGCGAATGACTCCCTGTTGCTCCTTGATACAGGCATGCGCGGCATTGCCGGTCTTTTCCAGCAGTTGAGTATCTTGTAATAAAGCCAGCAGGTTGTCAGTCAGTCCTTTCTGGTCCTGAACCATAACAGACCCTTTTGCTTGAAGCAGTTTATCACTGATCTCTGAGAAATCTTCCATATGTGGGCCATACAGAACCGGTATGGAAAATATTGCAGGTTCAATGGGGTTATGACCACCTTTTTTTACAAAGCTTCCTCCCACAAAGGCAATATCAGCATGACTATAGATACTGTTGAGTTCGCCAATGGTGTCCAGAATAAAGAGGTCTTTGCCCCCTGCATTGATCTGACTGCGGCAGTTGGCCAAAAGATTCATCGTGGCGGCGAGGGCTTGAATTGCTAGCCCTTGGCTGACATCACGTGGGGCAATGACCAGATAGAGGCGGGGGTATTCCTTTTTTAGCTGGAGGTAACTCTGGAGTAGGATCTTCTCCTCTCCCTCGTGGGTGGAACCGGCAACGAAAAGGTACTGATGGTCCGGCAATTTAAAAGAGATGGGCTGATTCTTCTCAGATGCACTGTAGAGTGCTGTGTCTAACTTGAGGTTGCCCAGTGTCTTGATTGTGTTTTTGGCAACACCGAGGGTGATAAGATTCTGTCTGTCTTTTTCGGTTTGCATGGATAGGGTGTGGAAACTGGCAAACAGCGGTCTGAAAAAGAAGGAAAGGCGTTGGTAGGATTGTATTGATTTTTCTGAAATACGGCCATTAACCAATAGAGTCGGAATTTGCAGTTGTTTCAGCCTTGCTATGATATTGGGCCAGAAATCTGTCTCCACCAGGATAAAAAGATCAGGCTGGATCAGACGTAAAAAGTGATTGATCACTGGAAGAATATCCAAGGGGAAAGGAATAAATTGATCCACCTTCTCCTGCAGGAGTTTTTCGGCCACCTCGGCTCCTGTTTTACTGGTTGCGGAGAAGACCAGTTTCACTTCGGGCATTTCCTGACGCAGGCCTGAGACCAGTGGCAATGCAGAAGTGACTTCCCCGACAGATGTTGCATGAATCCATATCGTTTTCTTTTCTTTTTTGCCGGTTTCCGGTTGTAAACCAACCCCTAAACGCTGCAGCGTACGAAGGCGGTATTTAGGCGTCAGCAAAATCAGCACAACCATCGGCAGCAAAAGAACCGGAAGGAGAATGATTTGCAGGATATTGTAGAGAATGATCATTGTGTAAGTGGTTTTTCCCGATCTTGATTGCTTTTGAGGTTTTTTGGCAAGACGGGAGGCTACTGCAGAACCCGTGTCGCTGATCTTGAGGATAGGTGCTGGCTGAAGGCTGATATTTTTTAGTTGATTGAAGTATAATAACCCTACCACAATTTCTTCTGAGTAGATATGCTAAAGGTATCATAGAAATAGGAACAGAAAATACGAAAAAGGGGTCGCTTGTGCAATACTATATTAACAGAATTTTTCAAATAGGTATTGTTTTCTGTAGTGGGCTTATGTTCGCCCTGCCGCAACTTGTTCATGCAGGGGAAGCAGAGGAGGTCATCCGGAGAGTGGTGGGTAATCTCAACGGGAAAACTGCAATTATGGAGATCAGTATGGTGGTTAAAACCAAACGTGCTGAGAGAACCATGAAGATGAAGAGTTATTCCGTTGGCCAGGAAAAATCCTTTATCAAGGTGTTGTACCCGAAAAAAGATGAGGGAATAACCTTTTTAAAAGTAGACAACGCCATGTGGCAATATGTGCCACGTATTGAAAAAACGATTAAAATACCAGCCTCCATGATGCTGCAAAGCTGGATGGGAAGCGATTTTACCAATGATGATCTGGTAAAAGAGAGTTCTTTAATCGAAGACTATACGGCCGAGCTGATTGCAGAGACTAGCGACGTGTATAGTGTTGAGCTGTACCCGAAAGTCGATGCTGCCGTGGTTTGGGGAAAGATTGTAATGGCTGTTTCCAAGGAATATTATCTGCCGACCACTGTTTCTTATTTTGATGAAGATGGAGCTCTGGTGCGGGAACTTTTATACACCGAGGTGAAGGCTTATGGTGAACGGTTCTATCCCTCGCTCTGGATCATGACACCTAAAACTGAAGAGAAGAAGGGGCATGAAACCAGAATATCTGTGTCCAATGCCATCTTTGATGAGACCGTGGATGAGGGTTATTTCAGTAAACGGGCTTTGAAACGATTCTCCCGCTAACATTTACCACACTCTTGGTATGCTTCTGCGACTTGCTCTTCGAAATATCCTTGCCTATAGAAAACGCTCAATAGTAACCATAGTGCTGGGGGCTGTCAGCACTGCTCTGCTTGTTTTCTCTTCAGCCTGGATGGATGGGTCTCATCAGCAGATGATCAAAAATGCGGTTGAGATTTATGCCGGATACATTCAGATAACAGCTGAAGAATTTCGTGATAATCCAAGTTTTGACCATCTCCTGTTCGATGTTGATAAATTGCAGGCTGAAGTTGAAGGAATTAACAGTGTGGAGCTTTTCAGTCCCCGTTTTGAGGCCTTTGTCCTTTTCTCTGTTCACGAAAAGGCAGTGGGGGGGATGCTCACCGGTATTGATCCGGAAAAAGAGAGCAGACTTTCAAGACTTCAGAAATCCCTGAAGGAAGGGGAATATCTCAGTAAAAACGACACCAATCAACTCTATATCGGCAGTGAACTGGCACGTCGGCTGAAGGTAACTCTTGGGGATGAACTTGTATTTGTGGGGAGTGGTGCTGATTACTCTTTTGCTGCCGACCTGCTGATTGTAAAGGGGATATTCCAGACGGGACTGTTTGAATTTGATGCCGGCAGCGCATTTCTCGCAAAGCCCTATTTTGATATGATCATGGTTTCTGAAAATCTTGCCACTCACGGAATTGTGCTGCCGGAAGTTCCTGATCAGGCGGATGCTCTGGCAAGAAAAATAGAACAGACAATCGGCCCAGAGTATCAGGCTGCCAGTTGGCAGCAGACCATGGCGCCACTTGTCAAATCTATGAAGCTGGACTCCGTATTTGGTTATATAACCCTGGGAATTATTTTTACCGTCATCTTTTTTGTGGTCATGATTTATACCCTGCTTGCTGTCTTTGCACGAATAAGAGAAATAGGGATAATGCGCGCGGTTGGGACCACACCAAAGCAGATTCTTACTCTTCTGTTTCTGGAATCATCCCTGCTTGGGCTTATCAGTGTCCTTATCGGCGGGCTTATTGGGGCCGTTTTGGCCTATTACTTTTATGTGAATCCCATGGTGTTCAGTGGCATGGAAGAACAGTTTAAACAGTATGGACTTGCCGCTTCGGCCATTCCTACGGCTTTTGAGCCAGTGACTATCCTCCGTGATATGGCTGTGATGTTTGTTCTGCTGCTACTCTCCACCCTCTATCCCATCCTCAAGGTAAATCGTTATCAGCCCATTGAGGCCATACACCATGTATAGACTGGCTCTGAAAATGGCGTGGGCTTCCCTTGTTCAAAGGGCTACACGGTCCTTCATGGTGGTCATGATGATTTGTGTCAGCCTCTGGGGACTACTTTTGATGCAGGGGATCTATGACGGGATGACTGAGCAGATGATCTCCAATGCCATCCGTAGCGATTCCGGGGAACTCTCCCTCTTTGGTCGCGGCTACCGACTTGATCCCACTCTGGATAAACTTGTTGCGGCAACCGGAGAGGATGAAAAAAAACTGAAAAACCTCCTTGATAAGGACTCCAGAATAGACAGTTACGTGCAACGTCTTCGTCAAAATGGACTTGTCGCCACTGCCAACTATTCAAGAAACACTGAGATCTATGGTGTGAATCTGGAATATGAGAAAGGTCATGGACAGCTGCAAAACTATCTGCTCCAGGGAGAGTATGGGTTTGGAAAACAGCAGAAAGGGGCCATCATAGGCTTTAAACTGGCTGAGAAACTACAGGTGACAATTGGAAAGAAAATTATTTTATCTGCTCAGGATAGTCAATCAGAGGTCACTTCAGTTGCGCTTAGGGTCACAGGAATTATCAAAACCAATAACATGGTACTCGATGAAAGTGCTGTCTTCATGGATATTGGCAAGGCACGGACGTTCCTCGGAGTTACTCAGGGTGTCAGTCAGATAGCAATTATGCTGGTTGATGATAAGTTTATTCCAACTCTGCAGCAGGATTTGCAGCAGGCCTTCCCAAGGCTCGATATCTTACGGTGGGATGAAATGTATCCGGCTCTCATGCAGTCAAGGGTCATTATGAAGGGCTTTAGTCTGGTGGTGAGTATCATGATCTTTGGAGTAGCAGGCCTGGGAATCTTCGGAGTGATGCTGGTCTCTGTCTTAGAGCGGATGCGTGAGTTTGGTATCATGCTGGCCATAGGCACTGCTTTTGGCCAGGTTCGGATTATTGTTCTCGCTGAATCACTCTGCATGGGCTTAAGCGGTTTTATTGCGGGAGCTGTTTGCGGGCTGTGCAGCCTGGTCTATTTCAAAAGGTATGGACTTGATTTGACGATGTTCAGTGATGCCTTTGAGGAATTTGGTATGGATGCCGTCACCTATGCAATTATTCGAACCGATTATTTTTTAACCGCTTTTGCAGCCGTTACTTTTGCAACCCTGGTCAGTGTCTATTTTCCTCTGCGAATGCTAAAAAAGACCAAACCCATTGAGGTTATCAATGAAGGATAAGGTACACCATGAGTGAGTTCCTTGTTGTGAAACAGATTTCCAAACTCTTTCAGCCTGATAAAGAGGTGGAAGTCCCGGCATTGGATGATATTAACCTGAATATTGGGCAGGGAGAATTTGTCGTTATCTCAGGCCCATCCGGCAGTGGTAAGACAACGCTTCTCAATATAATCGGTGGCCTGGATCTGCCAAGCAAAGGAGATATCACCCTTGATGGTGAACTCCTTACAGGTCTTGCCGAAAAAGAGCTTTCAAAGATACGACGCGACCATGTTGGCTTTGTTTTTCAGGCCTATAACCTATTGCCGGTACTCACTGCTCGTGAAAATATCGAATATGTGATGAGGTTACAGGGAGCAAGCTCTGAAAAATGTAAGGCTCGAAGTCTTGCAGTTGCAGAAAAACTTGGCATTGAAACGTTTCTTGATAAACTGCCTCATCAGTTAAGTGGCGGCCAGCAGCAGCGGGTTGCTGTTGCAAGGGCTGTGGCAAGCACACCTAAATTAATTCTTGCTGATGAACCCACTGCCAATCTGGATTCAAAATCGGCGGCATCTCTCATTGATATGATGCAGAAGCTGAACGAAGATGAAGGGGTGACCATCATTTTTTCTTCCCACGATCCCATGGTCATTGAAAAGGCGAGGCGTTCCATAGTACTGAAAGATGGCAAGATATTCTCAAATATCTGTAATTAAAGAACGAATCCTGGCAGCAATTTTCCTGGGTATTGTGCCGGGGTTTTCTCTGGAGAATTCCCAGATTGGTGGTTACGATGAGCTGTATCAACTCTTTGATTACAATCGTCTTCGGGCAGAGCTGACTCTTGAGCATGAGGACTCTTCCAACCTTTCAGCCAGATTGATAGTGGATAATGAAACCTATTATAAGAATGATCCAGGCAGCCTGGTGAACAGGACATCCATTTATCGCGCGTACATGGAATATAGTGGTGCCAAGCATCTCTGGCTTGTTGGAAAGCAGCGAATTCCTTTGGGGGTCGGGAGATTCTGGAATCCCATAGATGTCTTTAATCCCATCGATATTGAGGCAATAGAGACTGATCAGCGTCCGGGGACCAACAGCATCCGTTATGAATACGCCATGAGTGAGCTCTCCAATATTGATGTGACTGTTGCTGATGGAAAGGGGGCCATTCGAGTGAAGGGCTACCTTGGTTTTGCCGATGTGGCACTGGTTGGTGAGTGGGATGAAGATCAGGACCGGGATATCATTGGCTGGGAAATTGAAGGGGAACTGGCCAATAGTGGTATAGAGTTGCGTAGTGAAGGGGGCAGTTTTCATAATCGTCAATCAGGGCAGCGACATACCGAATTTATCGTAGGTACTGAGTACGGTTTTGAAAATTCTCTTGTTCTTATGGGAGAGTATCATTACCTTGATGTACCCAGGCGTGATGAGTTGGGTGTTTTAGCCAGTTTTCAACCAGCCATGCTCTGGACCTGTTCTCTCATGACCGTAACCGATCTCGATGACGGTTCCGGTTTTGTTTCACCTGTCATTGAGTACAGTCTGAGTGATGAGATGACGCTCAGTGGTGGCGCTTTTGTGTATCATGGAGCTGAAAGCTCGTCCTATGGCCAAGGGGGTGACCACTTTTATGTCCGCTGGTTCGTTCATTTTTAAAGGATTAATTAAACACAATGAATATTATCCTGCTTGAAAACAATGAACTTTCTGAAGGGCATGTTGTCCTCAATGATCACCGGGCCAGGCATATAATAAAGGTACTGAAAAGCCGGGTCGGTGATACCCTGCGGGTGGGGGTGCTTGATGGAGAGATGGGCGAGGGGACAGTGGTGGCTATCACAGCAAAGTATCCTTTTGTTGTTGAACTCACTGTTCAATTGACAGGTCCTGCTGCTTCAGTTCCAACAATTGATCTCCTGCTCGCTCTTCCCAGACCCATTATGCTGAAAAGAATTTTGAGTCAGGTGACCGCACTTGGTGTGGGCAAGATTTATCTGGTTAACGCCAACCGGGTGGAAAAAAGCTTCTGGGGTGCCGGACTTTTAGAAGAAAATGAATATCGTCCTCATCTGATTCATGGTTTGGAGCAGGCTGTGGATACGCGTCTGCCGGAAATCCGAACCTTCCGTCATTTTCGTCCCTTTGTTGAAGATTGCCTTCCTGAACTGGTCACACAGTATGGTCACTGCCTGCTGGCTCATCCTTTTACAGAACAGACATTGTCTAATAGTTTATTGGCCGGAAGCGCGGACAGGATATTATATGGTGTTGGTCCTGAAGGTGGCTGGGTGGACTTTGAGGTGGAGAAATTTCTTGCTGCCGGAATGTGTCCCTTTTCAATGGGATCCAGGATTCTGAAGGTGGATACTGCGGTGGTTGCAATACATGGCCGGATAAGTCAGGAGATGGAAAGAAGGTAGGCCTCCCTATTAGATATGAACGAATTGAGACCACATCATATTCTGTTATTCCACAGGCAGCTCATTGAGCTGGTTGCCAGGGGATCTTTTTGATTTGTAGACAGGTTCATCATCTTTGAAAAAGAGTGTAAACTCCAGTTTGCCAGACTCGCTGTATTGCTTATGGGCGCCGTTTTTCTTGCCGTTTTTATATGCTATTTCAGCAGCCAACTCGCCGGATTCATAATACTGTTTCTGAATTCCGTCCCTTTTCCCGTCTTTGAATGGGACCTCAAGTACCAGCCTGCCGGATTCATGGTATTGTTTCTGGAGTCCATTTTTCCTGTCTTCGACAAACGATGCCTCAACTTGTAATGTCCCGGACTCATAGTATTGTTTGTGAACCCCATTCTTTTTGTCGTCCTTGTATGGGATCTCTGCCTTTAGCAACGTATCATTGACGTCATAGTACTCTTTCTGTATCCCATTTTTCATGCCATCTTGGAAAGGTGCTTCAAGTCGTAGTCTGCCGGATTCATAATATTGTTTTTCGACACCATGCCGCACATCATTTTTATATGGTATTTCAAATTGAATTTCGCCCGATTCATAATAGGCTTTATGGACACCGTCAGTACCAAAAACAGAAGATGTCAAAAAAAATGTTACAATAAAAAAAACACAGCTTGTCAGCCTTCTGTTCATTTGTCTACCATGGGGAATCATTTTTTTGTGACACTTCTTTTCCTGATGATATAGTACTCCATATATAAACCATGTCAAATTTTGAGCACTCAAATGAAGAATAATCTAACGGAGAAGGAGTAGTATGAAATACTTTGCTTATGGGTCAAACATGTCATTGAACCGGATCAGGCAAAGGGTACCAAGTGCCTTGATGTTGGGAATGTTTTCGCTGGAATATCATGAACTGAGATTTCATAAACATGGAAGAGACAACTCAGGAAAATGTGATGCTTATTATACAAATGACAGTTCCAATACCGTGTTGGGTGTGCTCTATCAGATTGACAAGTCGGGAAAAGTTATACTGGATCGCGCTGAGGGGGTGGGATGTGGGTATGACGAGAAAGAAGTCATCGTTTCTGATGTCAAGGGAAATATTGTCTGCTCATTGTTCGATTTCGCAGAAAGACAATGTATATTTCACGATTGGTAATGCCTTGCAGTTCGCGTGGGATGGGTTAATTCCAGTTAATGCGCTCGATCCAACGATCGTATCCACGGATACTTTTGGCCATTCCCAACAACTCAAAACCAATTTGGATTGGTTGTTCTTCCCTGACCTGATCCCCCTCCTTGAGCCAGCACAGCCGCCCAATTGCCTCAACAGGTGGTTCGCCATCAAATAGCTGGAGCATCAGTTTACATTGCTGACCGATTTGGAACTTGGGAATATGATCGGCAGAGATACAGAGGCCACGAGGACTCACATCCGTAGTATGTCCATGAAATTCAGATGGAATGTTGTTAATGTTTCCCGTAGTGGTTCTGCCTTCCACCCTCAACGTGAGATGATTTCTGGTGTACCGTCGCCGCTCGTCACTTTTTCTGGATTCCAAGGTATTCATAGCCGTGACCTCTTCCATCTTTTTGATTATTCTTCATTGACATTTTATCATTCTCTGACGGAAAGTCAAGATACAAAGTGGTACATTTCATAGACACGGTCCCGCCAATTAGGGCCAGTACCTAAATTGTATATTTGTACATAGTTCCTCAATCATGATATAGTGAGGGAGTATGAAAAAGCAAAGACGGAAAAAAACAGCAGAATTCAAGGCCAGGGTAGCGATCGAAGCGATCCGTGGGGGGAAGGCACTTAGGACCTGTAAAATATTAATATAGCCAATCGCAGAGAAGCAGGAAGGATTGCGTAATTCCATTCTCCGTGAAACTCGTGACGCTTAATTGTTCCTGCTTAAGGTTTAAACCCCCGTCTTCAGACGGGTAGCATTATGCTAGCAGTTGGTTTATATTTCTTTGTATGGGATACCGTCGAGGGAGTCATACAAAATACAAGATAGAATATCATTTTGTTTGGG
>JAIPEF010000106.1 GCA_021737265.1 Desulfocapsa sp.
CTGCATTGAGCGAGGATTTTCAATCGGTTTGCCCATTACCAATGCAAAGACCGCAAAATTCTTTTGTCAAAACGCTGTTGCGCATGGTGGCATGATAATTCAAGGATTTGAACTATGAAAATTTACAGGAAACTTTAGTGGGATAAATTTATACGAAATTAAATAAAAAAATACGCGCCTCGCATATG
Organism: Desulfocapsa sp.; assembly: GCA_021737265.1. Taxonomy (GTDB): domain Bacteria; phylum Desulfobacterota; class Desulfobulbia; order Desulfobulbales; family Desulfocapsaceae; genus Desulfocapsa. The sequence goes on from JAIPEF010000106.1 coordinate 189, forward strand.
GAGCTTTTCACGACGCCATCAATTTTACCATATGCTCGAATGGATGACAAAAAGAATAAGGGACAGTATGTTTCTCCTCAGGGGATTAACTCGTTAAAGGTGACAATGGAAGGAAAATCCGTAGAGTATTTCAGAGGAATGCGTGAACTGGGGCGAGCTACAAACAGCAGAAAGCCCATGTTGTACCGTTTTGCGGAATGGAGGACTTTTGCAGTATCGTCAGCAAGCAGGGTGCGGCTTTTCTCAAATTGAAGAACCGCTTCCAGCTGTGACCAGAATTCCACCTGTTCCTTGGCGTATCCGATTTCTTCGGCGCAGACTATGCGATCAAAGTATGGTCCCAAGGCAGTCTTGCGTAATTTGATGTCCAGGGTTTTGGAGTGAGCGTTGGTCACCAGGTGCACCGTTTTCCCGATACGCTTTATGTAATCCAGGAAATCTGTGACATAGGGATGTACCTGGATCAGATGATCGACTTTACACTTGAGCTCCGGAATATCAAGGCCAAGCTGTTCCGACCAGTAGTCAAGGTCTGTCCACTGGAGGGTATTCTCTACATTCTGGTATCTTTTCAGCAGCTCCTTGCGTGCCTCCTGTTCAGACAGATTGTTTCTTTCGGCAAAAATTTTCGGTACATACTCTTCCCAGAAGTGGTCGTCAAAGTATTTGTCGAGGAGGGTGCCATCCATATCAAGGAGGACGGTATCCACTTCAGACCAGGAAAAATCAGGTTTGATTTGGGTGGGCAGCATAGTTTTGTCTTTTCCATTCGCTGTTTATCTTTTCTTCACTGTCTCAATGTACTCAGTTCAATTAAAATCTTCCGCAAGACGGTAAACAACTGCTCGTCAGAGTCAAGGGCGGCTGCAACAATCAACCGCCCGTCGGGTGTGAGACGTGGTGGCGTCCCTTTTTTCTTTATGTTCCACTTCCGAAGGTAGTCAAGGAGTCGCGATGGATCAAGGGGGGTGGTGTCATTGAAGGAGAAGACAAAAGATTCTGCCCCCATCTCCAGTTTACTGATGCCAAGTTCGGCCAGCTCTTTTTTCAGGGCTACAACCCTGAAGAGATTCCTGGTCTCATGCGGCAACTGGCCGTAGCGGTCGGTGAGTTCCTCCTGCAGGTCATCAAAGAGTTCAGTGTCAGCTGTGGAAAGTGCTGAGATACGACGATAGGCAACATAGCGCTGGCTGATATCCGGGATAAAATCCTCGGGAATGTAGGCTGAAAGCCGGAGGTTGATTTCCGCCTCCGGCTGTTCATGGCTCTCAATTGCGTCACCGCCTGCGGCAGCCCTGGCCTTCATGTCAGCGACAGTCTGCTGCAGGAGGTCAAGGTAGAGATCATAACCGATGGCGGCAATGTGACCGGATTGGGAGACCCCAAGTAGACTGCCTCCCCCCCTGATCTGAAGATCACTCATGGCCAATTTAAAGCCGCCCCCAAGCTCATTGCACTCCATGAGTGCCCGCAGCCGATCTTTGGAATCTTTGCTCAGATCGTCCAGGGAAGGTACCATGAGATAGGCGTAGGACTGGACTGAAGAGCGGCCCACCCGGCCACGCAATTGATAGATCTCGGCAAGTCCGAGCATGTCTGCCCGATTGATGATAATGGTGTTGGCGGTCGGGATATCAAGACCGGACTCGATAATCGTGGTAGCTATCAGGACATCGATGTCACGGTTGACAAATTTCACCATGATCCCTTCAAGCTCCTTCCCACTCATCTGGCCGTGGGCCACAGCAACACGTGCCTCAGGGACAAGCTCCTGGACAGTGGCGGCCATACGATAGATGGATTTGACCCGGTTATGGACAAAAAAGACCTGGCCGCCACGGCGTATTTCTTTCATCACCGCCTCTTTGATCACCAGGTTATCATAGCGGGCGACAAAAGTTTTGACCGGCCTTCGATGTTCCGGAGGGCTGGAAATGACCGAGAGGTCGCGAATGGAGAGCAGAGACATCTGCAGGGTTCTGGGGATGGGGGTGGCCGTCAGGGTGAGGATGTCCACCTCTGATTTGATGCGTTTGATTTTCTCTTTATGGCTTACCCCGAAGCGGTGCTCCTCATCAATGATGAGCAGGCCAAGTTGGCGGTAGCTGACGTCCTTGGACAGCAAGCGGTGGGTACCGATGATGATATCGATCTTCCCGGCGGCCAGGTCCTTTATGATCTGTTTCTGTCTGGCAGGTGAACGGAAGCGGTTGATACATTCCACGGTCACCGGAAAGCCTTCCATCCGTTCTTTAAATGTTTTCACATGCTGTTCTGCAAGAACAGTGGTGGGGACCAGGATGGCAACCTGCAATCCGTCTTCCACAACCTTGAATGCCGCACGTACTGCAACCTCTGTCTTTCCATAGCCCACATCACCGCATACAAGTCTGTCCATGGGTTGGTCTGAGGTGAGGTCGTCAATCACTTCGGTGATGGCCTTATCCTGGCCGGGGGTTTCGTCATAGGCAAACGATTCTTCAAGTTCGTGGAAAAGTTCACCGGGAGGAGAAAAACGTTTTCCCTCACGTAGTTCCCGTTTGGCGTAGATCTCCAGGAGTTCCTGGGCAACCTTCCATACCTCCTCTTTGACTTTGGCCTTGGCTGCACGCCAGGACTGGGCGCCAAGCTTATCGATCCGAGGCTCTTTGTCAGAGAGACCCTCATAGCGACTGACAAGGTTCAACCGGTCAACGGGGAGGTAGAGCTTGTCACCATCCTTGTATTCAAGGAGCATGTAATCGTTTACCACTCCCTGCAGCTTCAGGGTTGTAATGCCAAGATATTTTCCAAGGCCATGGTCACGATGGACAATCACATCATTGTCATGGAGTTCGGCAAAACGAATGGGTTCGTCCTGTTTCTCCTTTGTTCTTTTCCGGTTGCCAATGCGCATCTCACCGAAAAGCTCACTTTCGGAGAGGAAGTGAATTCCAGGATTGCTGAGACTGAAGCCTGCACTCAACGACTGGTCGCAGAGATAGAGGGTATCTGTGTTGCGGATAGTTGTCAGCTTGTTCAGGTTGACCGGGCTCTTCAGGAGTTCGATTGTGTGGTGGTGTTTGCCGAGAAGTTCTGCCAGTGTCCTGGTCTGGCGCTCTGATCTGCAGCAGAGAAGGACCTGCTCACCCTGCTCCTGCCATAAACGAATCTGATCGGACAGCGGCGGGATAAGGCCACGATCTTTGCGTTGTCGTCCGATATTCTGTTTCAGTACCTGGTGGTTTGAGGTTGTAAGGGAGTGGGGCTGATCGGAGCCACTGAAGGTGGAGCAGAGAATACGTGCAAAAGGGGCCATGCTCTTCTTCATCTCAGCAGGGAGAAGAAAAAGCTGGTCCGGGGACAGAGCGGGAGTATGCAGGCTCTCGGCTTCCTCGTAGTTGTTGATGATCCGTTCATGTACCATTTCCCTGGCCTGATCTTCCATTTCCGGAGCAAAGTGGATGAGACAGGTTTCCCGGGGCAGAAAGTCAAAGAGACTGTTGAGCTCTTTTTCACTCGGGTAGAAGAGAGGCAGAAAAAATTCCACGCCGGGAAAGCGCAACCCTGCAGCAATTTTTTCGCGGGGCTTGAAGCTCTCGTCCACGTCCCAGGAAAGTTCTTCCTGATGGTGGTCAAAACCGGAAAGAATCCGTTTCATCTCTGGAGAAGAAACAGCCGGGTAGCAGATGTCACTGGCCGGCAGGATGGTGGCTTCCTCAAGATCTGTAATGGAGCGCTGGGTCATGGGGTTGAAGCCTCGAAGTGATTCTATGGTATCCCCAAAGAAATCGAGACGTAAGGGAGTCGTGTGCAGCGTTTCTCCAGCAAGAAAAGAGGGGGGAAAAATATCCAGAATACCTCCGCGAACGGAAAATTCACCAACGCTCTGCACCAGGCTAACCTGCTCATAACCCAGATCCGTGAGCTTTTTGAGGAGTTCATCCCGATCGCACTCTTCATTTACAAGGAGCAGTTCAGCATTACCCAACAGCTCCCTGGCGGGCAGTGTACGTCGCATCAGGGCTTCTGTTGAGACCACAAGGATGAAAGAGTGGACGGATTCTTTCAATCTGTACAGGGTGGAAAGCCTGGCAGCTGTGGTGAGCGGGTCTGGAGAGAGCGGGGTGTACGGTGGAATTTCGTAACCGGGATAGGTGAAGACCGGAAGGGATGTGAAAAGCTTCAGATCCTCTTCCACTTGTGAAACCATCTCTTCGTCCGGGACGATGCAGCAGCAGGGCTGCAATTCTGCCTGGAGTGCTGCAAGTAATGACTTCGAGCTGCCGCGCAGTGCAGGAAGAGTGGTGCTGCTCTCAGCAGCAATCCGGGTTGTGGCAAAAGTGTTGGGCATGGATAAAAAAAGTGCCGGCTGTATGGAGTGCATGCAGCCGGCAGGAGAAAAAGTTTATGAAGAATGCTGTGTCTTCTTAGAAGGAACCACCCACGGAAAAATCCCATACCGACTGGTCTACGTCCGGTTCTGGATCGAGGTTGTATCCCCATACCAGGCGCAGGGGGCCCATGGGAGACAGCCAGCGCAATTCAATACCTGCGGCTTTGTTGTAGCTGTCAACATTCCACTCTTCGCCATCGGCAAAGACTTTTCCTGCATCGAAAAAGACAACTCCACGGATGCCTGCTTCAGGCGCTATGGGGAAGACATATTCAAAATTGGTGTACCACATCTTGTCGCCACCGATGCGGTCTCCGGTTTCAGGGTCAATGGGACTTGCACTCGCGTATTCAAAACCACGGATGGTGTTGATACCGCCCAGGTAAAAACGTTCATAAACAGGCAGTTGTCCGGTTACATTTTCCCACACCTGACCACCAGCCAGCTTGAAGTGGAAGACTGTGGTCCATGGCAGCGGGTAATACCAGCTGGTGTGGGCTTCGAGCCTGGTGAATTCTGCATCACCCCCCAGTGGGCCGCCGGCATATTTGATTGTGATGGCATTTTCCGATCCGCTGCTGGCGCCGGTAGTGCGATCACGGGTGTCGCGGACCATGCTGAATTTGAAGGCGCTGGTAATGTTGATATCCATGGAGTCCTTGATGATATCTGAGGCAAATGGAGAGACATTGGAAAGATCAGTGTCGGTATAACTGTAACTGCCGTATCCGCGCCATTTTTCAAAGAGCGGGTAGCCGAAACGGAGGGCACCACCTTTGGAATCCTTGTCATAGTCGTCATACTCCCGGAACCAGTTGAAGAGGTCGGCCCCCACTGAGAGTTGGGAGTCACGCAGGTGTGGATTGGTGTATGCCAGGTTGAAGCGGTTGGATGTGCCGCTGAGATTTGCCGCGAAAGAGAGTCTGTCGCCGCGGCCGAGGAAGTTGTTCTCGGAAATTTCACCCATGAGCATGAAAGAGTCAACCGAACTGTAACCTGCTCCGATACTGAACTGGCCCGTACTCTTTTCCTTGATATTCACGGTGACATTCATCTTTGAGGGGTCCATGGCCGGTTCCGGAACAATATTGACTTCCTCAAAGAAATCAAGTCGCTGCAGGCGCTGAGTACTGATTCGCAAGGCCTTGGAGTCAAAAACTCCACCCTCTGCAATGGTCAGTTCCCGGCGGATGACATTGTCACGGGTCCTGCTGTTTCCCTTGATGTTTATACGTTGAATGTAGACCAGATCACCTTTGTCGATCTCGATATTAATGTCGACACGGGCACCTGTGGTGGACTTGTTCAACTTGGGACGGATATCAGCAAAGGCAAAGCCGTTCTCGGAATAAAAATCAGTAAGTTTGAGGACATCTTCACGCAAAACCTGGCGATTGATGAATTCCTGGTCCTGGATAGAGAGCAGGCCGCGAAGCTCTTGTTTGTCCGCTATCAAATCGCCGTCAAAGGAGACGGTCCCTACCCGGTAGCGGGGGCCCTCTTCAATGGTGAATGTGATGTGGAGCCACTCGCCATCCTGATCCACTTTTGGATCACCGATCTTGACTTCAAGAAATCCCTGATTGTTGTAGAAAGAACCAAGCCGGGCAACGTCCTGATCAAGCATCTGCTGCTTCATCAGCCCGCCTTCGGTGAGCCAGGAAAGCCAGTTCTTGGCACTGGATTCGATGATATCTTCAAGGTCATCGCTCTCAAAACTTTTATTGCCGATAAACTTGATGTCTTTAATAAAGATTTTGTCACCTTCAACTATGACATAGCGGAGCTCAGCATGCTCCTTGTCCGGGTAACTGATCTGTGCCGTCACTGTGGTGTTGTAAAACCCTTTCTCTTTATAGAGAGTCTTGATGGCGGCAACACCGTTATTGACCTTGGTCGTATTTAATATGGAGTTGGGGCTGACACTGACAACTTCTTCGACTTCCTCCTGTGAAAAGGCATCAAGGCCTGAGTAGTCAACACGGCTGATGATGGGTTTTTCCGTTACCTCAAAGGTGACTACTTTTCCCTGTTCGCTCTCTTCCACTTCAATCCGCACATTTTCAAAATATCCCATCTTGAAGATGGCCTTCATATCTGTCCGCAGTGCGGCAGGGTTGTAAAAGTCGCCGGCTTTGCTTTGGATCTTGCGCGAGATGGCCCCGGAGTCAATGCGAGTATTGCCGGTGGGACTGATAGCGGCAATGATAAAGTCCCGTTCGGTGTAGGAAGTCACATCCCTCACCACTTCAGAAAGGGTTCCGGCAAGATTTTCAATAGACTCTCCATGGCGGTAGTAATACTGGGGAGAGTCTGGAGAGAGGAGGTCGTAGACTTTGTAGTCAACACTGATCTGGTCACCGATGACGGTGAGACTTCCCGCGGCTACGTAATCAAGACCTGTTGCTGTAGCAATATCCTGCAGTTTTTCTGGCTTGGGTGGCCAGTCGCCTGTATAGTCGAGTATCTTTTCCGCCTCCTTCCTCTCCATCATGGAAAAGGATGTGGCAAGGAGCGCATTGCTCAAAGCCTGATCGGCCTGTTCGGTTAGTGTCTTCAGATCTGCGGGGCTGTTAATTTTCAGTGGCAGATAGGTGGTGTTCTGTTCAACAGCAACGGCAAAACCTGAAAAAAGGAGGCTGAACGCGAGCGTAAAAGTCAGTAAGAGGCTGAAAATTCTGCGTCCTGCTGGAATTCGGGAAAGATGGAGTAGTCGTCTCGAATGATTCATGTTCTGTCCTGTTTCTTTTAAAAGGAAATGATTGTCTCATGGGCACATTTCTGTCCACAGATCGTTATGTTTTGCGATATGAGTGATCCGACAATAGTTACAGTGTCTGATAAAAACTTTATAGTATGACATGTTTGCAGGATTTTGCAAAGACTACAAAACAATATGGAGAAAAAAGGTAACTTTTCGGGCGGCTATTCAAAACCTCATCAAATATTGGAATGCAACTGTTGAGCAGTTAGGGGAAAAATGGATAAGTGCAGGGCTCTTACAGGTCAAGCAATTCTTCGAAAGGTTTGGTGGAGTCCTGATGGATTGTATCAATTAGTTCTACAGGAGACTGCTCAAAATCATTGGCCATGGCATCAGAATGGAGAACGGTCTCATTGAAGGTTGAGATCAGATTCTCGTGGGTCCAGCGTTTGAGGTAGTAGACTACGAGTTCCGGGAGTTTTGTGTAAATAGTTTCGTTCGGCATGGGATCGATGAAGCTGGAGTTGCGAAGTTTTTCTGATGACAGTGTCTGAGTCTTGTAAAAACTTTCCAGAAATATGAGCTCCGGCGGCAGACCACCCTTGAGGCCGATACGCGACAAACCCTTTAACAGAAATTCCAATATGTTTTTGCCAAAGGTTGCCATTGGGTAGGGGACATAAATTTCCCTTGGGCTCTTCAGTTCAAGGTAGGAGCGAATGGTGAGAATGAGGTTTGCCAGTTCCACCGGCTCCTTATCCGCAAAGTGATACGTTTCCCCGCTAAACTCTTCCCGGTTCTGGAGGACGTGGTGGACAAAGTAAGGAAATTTGTTGGCATTGGAGTACGAATGGAGGATATTTTTCTTGGTGAAGAGAAGGGGCATGGATTCGTCGGCAATGGAAAAAAAGAGACGGTGAAAGCCCTGGATTTTGTGATCATGCTCCCCGTATACGATTGCCAGGCGAATAGTGGTGTAGTCAAGCCCTGCGGTCTTGTGCATGTATTTCAGGGTCTCTTCCGCCATGAGTTTGGATTTGGCATAATTGTTGAGCTTTGGCACAATCGGTAGGCAGTCTTCTTCGGTCAGGTTTTCACCATTGGGCAGGGTGGAAGCCGAGCTGATATGGATATATGGGATTTTGAGGGCAGCTGCCGCACGAGCCAGATTCAGGGTGCCTATATAATTCACTTCAAAAGAGAGCTGGCTGTCGGCACCTATACTGGCAATGGCAGTGTTGATGACAAAGTCGGGTCGCACCCGTTTTAGATAATCCTTGATATCCGCAGCATTTCTAATAGATAATTTCTTACTGCTTGGAGCTCGCAGTTCTATATTGTCAGCTGTTTTGGTCTTAAAGTAATGGGCCAGTGTGCCCCCGATAAGGCCAGAACCGCCAATGAGAACGCCAAGGAGTTTTTTTGAGGAAGAGTTGCTTTGTGTCACGGCATATGGGTCTTAAGTTTCGGACAATGAACGAGTTTTCTATACCTGAAGTTTTTTCAATACTCTAGCATGAATTATTGGAAAAAGCATCTTTTTGCTACTGGTATGGGAGAAAAAAAGTGGTATGGTCCGGTTTTTGTTATATGGAATCAACACCACGAAATAATACTGAAATACGGGCAGGTGAAATGGATCAGAAACAGGTTGCAATTTTGCAGAGGTGGCTGAAAGGCGTGTGGGATCTCCTTTTTCCTCCCTCTTGTTTTGTCTGTTCTGCGTTTCTGTCTGATGGTGCTCGTGGAATATGCAGCGACTGTCTGCAAGATGCTCCCCTGATTATTTCACCGCTGTGTCCTGTGTGTGGTCGTGGAATGTCGGATTCAGCGGTCGGCGATCATCTTTGCGGATCCTGTTTGCGTAAGAAACCTCCCTATTCCTCGGTTCGTGGGATTGTGCATTACCAGGAGCCGGTAGCCCCTCTTTTACACAGCTTGAAATACCAGGGGGATACATCTGTTTTGCCCGCTTTACAGGCCATTGTGACATTGGGTCTGCCTGAGACACCTTCTGAAGAGGATAGGATTATTCCGGTTCCACTCCATATTCATCGTCTGCGTCAGCGTGGATTTAATCAGGCGCTCCTCCTGGCACAGCTGTTTTTCCCAGAGAGAAAAAATTGTATCCTTAGGGATACGTTACAGCGCATCCGTCACACCGTCCCCCAAACCGGGCTCGATGGTGCTGCCAGAAGGAAAAATATGAGCAAGGCTTTTAGGGTTTGCGATCCAGGAGAGGTTCGGGGCAGAAAAATCATTTTAGTCGATGATGTTTATACCACCGGTACCACAGTTTCAGAGTGTAGCAGGGTGTTGTTAACAGCGGGTGCCGGGGAAGTATCTGTTCTGACGTTGGCACGGGTCAGGGAATAGGTATTAGTTGGCAGTGGTCAGTCATCGAGAGCTATATTCTGATAGCTGACCACCAACAACTTTTTTTGGGCTTGATCTGTTTTTGTCCTGCTAAAAAAAATTTTTTGAGAAAATTTCTCCGAATTCAATGTACTCGTTGATATTCCATCAACCTTTATATTTTAAAGAAGTAATATGGAGAAAATATCCGATATGTGAAGTAATATAGACCTATGTCAAGTTAAAGGAAAACAAGAATTTGTTGATAACTCTTTGTGCAATCCACTAAGGCACGAGGATAACAGCATATTAAGAAGAGGTGGTTCTTCGGCCCATAAATTAAGGGGTTGGGGATAGCCTGTTGCGCAATCCCGCACCTGTCATACACTTTAGGAACCAGAAGATAAAATGTAGTACTGATAGGAAAATTTCCCTGAATCGCCTTTGACCGAAAACGAAAAATACGGTTAATTCCCCAGCGTGAGTTGCGGTGGTGATTCTCGTCCCGTACCCCAAACTGAAGAGCAGCAACTCTGTCCGATTCTTCTTCCAAAAGATTGCTTTCGGCACAGTCTTCAAAAAAACTAAAGAAACACAGAAAGCGTCACATGACTCAATATGGCGTCATATGGCTCAACACGACTCGGTGCGGTGTCATATGACACAATATGGTTCAGTTTCGTCACCAGCATAAGTAGGTCGAGGAAAAAATGATGTGGCAAAAGACAAAAGGAATGTTGAAAGAAAGTCTTGGAGAGAGTGTCTATGCCCTCTGGATTGAACCCCTCGAATGTATTACTTCCGACACTGAACAAATCCGGCTTGCCTGTCCCGATCGCTTTTTTCGTGCCCATATGGAGCGGAATCACCTTGCAGATGTTCAGGCAAAGGTGGATGAGCTCTGCAGCTCACACTGCAGAGTAACCCTCTGCGATAAAGACCTGGCAGTTCTCCCCTCAGCAAGCCCAAAAGGGCAGCTTCGATTGCCCCATATTCCTAAGGGACGGTCTGTGGTCCGTTCGCTTCATCCCCGTTACACCTTTGATGCCTTCATGGTCGGTGAAAGCAACCTTCTTGCCCAGTCTGCCTGCAAATCCATGGTGAATGGTGATGACACTGTGGGCTCATGTCTCTATATTAACAGCTCAACAGGGCTTGGCAAGAGTCATTTGACCCATGCTGTGGCCCACTCACTCCTTGCTGAGGCACCGTCAACCAGGCTTCGTTACGTGACTGCCCAGCAGTTTGCCTCGGAAATGGTGCGTGGCATTCAGAGTGGTTCCATGGATCAGTTTAAAACAGGCTATCATGATCAGTGTGATTTTCTGCTTGTTGAAGATATCCATGCTCTCAAGGGAAAGAAAAAAACTCAGGAAGAGCTGAATGAGGTCCTGGATTCTCTTATTAAGAGCGGTAAACGAGTGATCCTTACTGCTAACACTGCGCCCCGTGATCTGCATGGTATTGATAATGAGTTTCGCTCTCGCATGGGGGCAGGACTGGTGACTACTATCCAGGCCCCGGACCTTGCCACCCGCTACCGCATTGTGGCGCACAAGGCGGCCCAGTGTGAGCTTTGTTTGACGGAAGAGGCTATCTCCTATATCAGTCAGCAGATCCAAGGTGATGTGCGTCGTATTGAATCTGCTCTTCTCGCCCTTCGTGCCAGGGCTGCTCTTACCGGCGGTCAGGTGGAGATGGATACGGTTCGAGAGGTGGTAACAGATATTGCAGGTATTGCCAGGGAACTGACCACAGCCCTTATCGGTGAGTTGATCAGCCGTGAATTTAATGTGAGTTACAAGGAGCTGCAATCCCGCTCCCGAAAAAAAGTGATCAGCTTTCCCCGTCAGGTAGCTATGTACCTTGGCCGAAAACATACTGAAGAATCACTGAATGATATCGGCAAGACCTTTAATCGTAATCATGCAACTGTCCTTCATGCCGTGAAGGTGGTTTCCGAGCTTTGCCGGTGTGATACCTCGGTGCGCCGTCAGGTGGAGATCCTTGATAGGAAGATGGCTGAGATGTAAACAGCAGCGACTTTTTTTACATCAGAATATCCAGTTCCCCCTTTTCTTTTCCCCTTTTTTTCCTTTTTTTTGTCGTGGATTCATAATGTTTCAATATGGATTTGTGTTGACAAATCGTATATGATATCAACTTTTCTGATATGATAATGGAAAAATTGATGTCAGATTATGAACTAAAAACCCTTTGTTACTAGGAGCTTGTCCGAGAATAGACATTTTTTCTCAAATCGAGGCATCTGTGAAAAATAAGCACAGGCATATACATAATATTCCGAGCATTATTTTTCACAAGCAACGAAGAGTTGGGGAAAAAGGGCATTTTCGGT
>JAIPEF010000107.1 GCA_021737265.1 Desulfocapsa sp.
CCGAAAATGCCCTTTTTCCCCAACTCTTCGTTGCTTGTGAAAAATAATGCTCGGAATATTATGTATATGCCTGTGCTTATTTTTCACAGATGCCTCGATTTGAGAAAAAATGTCTATTCTCGGACAAGCTCCTAGTATTCCGCAACAAGTTGCGAGGGCACGAAAAATATAATTATTCTACATCTCGCCACTCGTTGAGGAAAAAAACGCCCTAATAATTTACAAGGAAAACAAAATGTTATGAGTCCTCATTTCGGTTTGATGGATGAAAGAAACATGAGCAAAGAAGATGCTTTTCTCTTACGGGCAAAACTGCATTGGCGGTGTGGAATAAGAAGGGTAAAAGAAAACAAGACTTCTTCTGGCATTGCTACAATTTATGATGCAATGCTTTCTTCCATGCGGTGGCATATTCTTGAAAATCTACGAAATGAAGCGGGAAAAGATGTTGAAGAAGATGTTGAGAATGAACGCTTTGTTTTTTTTCTTTTACGTAAAGCCGGTCTGCTTCCAAAATCCTTCAATCTTAGTTTCATAGAGGATATCGTTGATAAGGCCTTAATGGAAGAGGATGTAGAAAGCGAAAAAGATGAATTCGTTAGGCAGGCAGAAGCCGTCATGACAAAACTGGCTGTACTGCCATTTGATGAATCAGCATTGCCCCCGGAAGATCCCTCTACTTTTTAACCGTGGCATTAAAATTATGATTCATAATCTATAGTTATCTGTCCCGGGGTAAATTTTTCTAAAATGAGTAAGAAAAAAATAACTCTCTCATCCAAGTGGATATTACTGAAGATGTGCCCTGTTTTAAGGTGGCTGATCAAAGCCGGAAGTTCACCGAGAGGCATAGTTGGAGGGTTTGCTGTCGGAGTGTTTATTGCTTTTATACCGATGTGGGCGAGGCGTTCGGCGCCATACGAAAGTACGCCGTTAAGTTCTTTTCCCTCAATATGTTGAAGATCCGCCACATGTTGAGGCCGACCATGTCCTGTCAGTCGCTCCCGATGTTTTCTTCGGTTCCTCTCATCCCTCGTAGATAATACCTTTTCCGCTTCTACCGCAGGTTTTCGCTTCTCGGCATGCTTCTTGCTATATTCATTATAGGATTCCATTCAATATGCTTATGAAGGAGAATCGTCATCAAATTGTTCAAGCTGTTTGCTTAATAAAAGAAGAACGCCTGACAGAATGTAAGTTAAACACAAGGATGTTGCCAAGACGGACAAGCGAAAAGCGTACGAAGAAAAGCTCGATGCGCAGTTGAAGGAATGGAACACAGAGATTGATCTGCTCAAGGCCAAGGCGAAGAATGCCAAGGCGGATCTAAAGGTTGAGTACGCAAACAAGAGAAAAGAGGCTATGAGTATTTCATAAGTTTTTTAACTACATTTCGAGAGGTTAATATGTCCATTTTAAAGAAGATTTTAATTGCTGTGCTGTTTGGTTGGTTGACTCTTACAGTTGTCTCTTGTGACCGGCAAGGTCCGGCAGAAAAAGTTGGAGAAAAGATTGATAAAGGAGTTGAGAAAACAGGTGAGGCAATAGAGGAAGCTGGTGAAGCGGTAGAGGAGGAAGCTGAGGAAGTCAATGAAAAGATAAAAGACACAAAACAATAAAAAACTTCTACTAAAGAGCTGGTTAGCTACTTGCTCACAATTGTGAAGTTTAGGTTTAAATAATTCGGATCAGGAGTCAGCTTGATTGTGACTAATCCAATGACAATCAAACAGCGTTAGTCTTTGAGTGAATTCCTGGCAAAAAATTGCTGGCCATGTCCGAGCAGGCTGATGATTTCCTGGGGAGACTTATGTATTTAACATGCAAACGATAAGTAAGAAAAAGATTGATTGCGCCTATGGATAGCGCTACCTGGTTTTTAGTCATAGGAGGTTTGCTGTTTGCGATGGGAGTAATCACTCCCATTATCAAAAAGCTACCGATCACTTCATCTATTATCTACCTGGCAATAGGAATTCTGTTGGGGCCCATGATTCTGGGTCTCTTCCATTTCAACCCGCTCAAAGAATCGGTACTGCTGGAAATACTGACCGAGGTCGCAGTGTTAATTTCGCTTTTTGCCGCTGGTGTCAAGATGCCGGTACCGGTAACCTTCGCCCGCTGGCGGGCACCAATCCTGTTGGCGTTTTTTGCCATGACCGTGTCAGTCGGGCTTGTTACTCTTTTCGCTTACTACATGCTTGGCTTGCCATTGGGCGCGGCCGTACTTCTCGGTGCCATTGTTGCACCGACTGATCCGGTACTAGCCACTGATGTTCAGATTCGTCAGCCTGATGATCACGATCGATTTCGCTTTATCTTAACTTGTGAAGCCGGCATGAATGATGGCAGTGCCTTTCCTTTTATCATGCTTGGGCTGGGCCTCCTTGGTCTGCACGAGCTTGGTAATTTCGGCTTACAATGGCTATTGGTGGATGTGTTATGGGCCACAGGAGGAGGTATTGCTATTGGTGTGGCCGGGGGAACCAGTCTTGCCTATCTGGTAGATCGTATGCATCGTCGCCACGGCGTGACCGGCCTGCTGGATGATTTTCTCGGTCTCGGTTTAATAGGCACGGTCTACGGTTTGAGCGTGTTATGCAGCACCTGGGGTTTTCTTGCGGTATTTTTCGCTGCCGTGGCGCTACGTCAAACTGAACTCAGGTTCACAGGTAACCCCGCGGTACCGCAGCAGGAAACCCAAAATAAGATGCTTGAGGGAAGTGGTGATCATCCTATTTCACCACATCAAGTTAGCCGTGCCTCGCTGGTATTCAAAGAACATCTCGAACGGTTGTCCGAAGTCCTCCTGGTCCTGATTATTGGCGGCACACTTTTTCTGGACTCATGGAGTTGGCGTGCACTGGGCTTCGCACTTTTCCTATTTGCTCTTGCTCGCCCTTTGAGTGTCCTGACCTGTTTGCTAGGCACTCGCACACCCTGGCGGATACGAGGTATGGCCGGCTGGTTCGGTGTACGTGGTATAGGTTCGTTGTACTACCTGATGTACGTCATCCAATACGGTGTTTCGGAGGAGATTTCCCTGGAATTAATCCATCTGACCTTGGTGGTGGTAGCGCTTTCCATTGTGGTACACGGTATCAGTGTAAAACCGGTGATGAAACGATTCGGCCGGCGGCGGGAGTAAAAGGGGGCAGGATTTAATTTGACTCAGACCCCTTTTTTCACTCTTTTTTTACCTTTTTTTATTCATCTTCCTTGCCCTGGAAGGGGGAAAGATCCAAAGTATATCGGGTGCTTTTTAGCTGACCGGTTTTTGAAAAGATCCCTTTGCTTACCAGATCTTGTAAATCTCTTGTCGCTGTTGCTGTGGGAGATTTTGTTATTACTCGGTAATTTTTGGCACTAAATTCACCTTTAAAGCCTTTCGATCCTTCCAGTAGTATTCGGTTGATCACTTTTAATTGGCGAGGATTGAGGTTCTCTTTGTGGGTATCGAAAAACTTTGCTTTGGTTATTATGAAATCAATTTGCTTTATGGTCTGTTTTTGGGCGCTGATAATGGTTTTACCAAAATAAATAAGCCAGTTTGTCAAGTCATTTCCAGTACTCTGGGCTGCCAACTCCTCGTAATATTCTCTTTTCCTATCGTCAATGGTTGAAGAAATCGCAATGAGTGTCGGTTGACCCATATTTTGTGACAATGATTTTTCAACTATTCCCCGCCCGATCCGTCCGTTTCCGTCCTCGAAAGGATGGATTGAAACAAAATAGATATGAGCAATTCCTGCCCTAACCAATGGTGTTATCGGTTCTTTCCCGCCAGGGGCCGATTTGTTGAACCAACCTATGAATTTCTCCATTTCCTTTGGAACATCGGCAGATGGGGGAGCTTCAAAATGGACTTTTGGTCTATCATATCGCCCCGACACAACTTGCATTGCCTCCTTGTGGGTTCGATATTTTCCTATCTCTATGTTTCTTCTGCCAGACATCAACATTTCATGCCAACTACAGAGAGTCTTTTCTGTTAATGGTGAGTCATAATTGGTGAATATATCTTTCATCATTTCAGCGATCCCGGCTTCCGCAGGTTTTACATTGTGATGATCAGCCATTCCCAGACCGAATTCTCTCCTAATAGAGGACTGCAGGCTTTCCCGGTCTAAAAATTCTCCCTCAATTTCAGATGTTTTAATGGCTTCATTACTTACAAGTTCAACTATTAAGTCGTTTTGGTCTTCACGTGAAAGATGCCTGGCAATGCCAAACGAAAAACCAGATTGCCTTGAATAATCTCTTTCCAATTCCTCTATTCTACTGTTATCATAGGTAAAAAATCCCCAATCATCTTTTTGCCAATTCCATTTTATTCGTGTCATGATTTATAAAACCTCCTTTTATAGATCACTATACATGATGTAGTGATCTATAAAAACATATCTTTTAGCTCATGAAGCACTATTACGGTAAGTTGAAGTAAAAGGGGTCGGAGTCAAATTAAATCTTTCGCGTCAACGACAAACCAAGGGCAACCGCCCGGATTTAATTTGACTCTGACCCCTTTTAGCTTTTATGGTTGGATGAAAAAGAGAACAAGAAATGATGGCAGTGCTTTTACAGCGAGCTTTGAAACCGGTGAGTCCAACAAAGAAGAGTTGGCCAAGCCCAAGGCTAAAATGATAAAACTCGTACCAAAGACGTACCAAACAAAAAAAAAGGACTCACAGCAAAAATGCCATAAGTCCTTTATATATTGGTAGCGGGGACAGGATTTGAACCTGTGACCTTCGGGTTATGAGTGCGGCCTTTTGGTTTGGTATTGTTTGCTATTTGTTGATATAATGTCGCAATAACAGCGAAATAAGTGTTGTCCCGATTGCTACCAGTTAATACGTTAAAACACCCCAAAATACCGCTTATGGACACCTATATGGACACCTAAATTACTACCTCTGGCAGATTGGATACAGCCTGTCAGAGGTAGTAATGCTCTTGCCCTGTCTCATTCTGTGGATATGGTGAATCTACATGGCGAAGCGGGGAAACGAACACAGGCGAAAATAATATAAGATACTAGTCGGTTGTGTAGCTGTTGATTTTGGGTGATATGGAAAATACCCGTTGTTGTACCCGCTTTGTGCAGAGCTTAACATAGTGTGTTTGGGCTTTTCATCCCAGCAACGCCGGTTCGAATCCGACTGGGGATGCCATACAATAAAAACGGGCAGTTAGGAACACCCTAGCTACCCGTTTTTTTGTGTCTGGAAAACAGCATTCCAACCACATCTCCAACCTATCGGACCCATGTTGGGTTTCCGCCGCTAAAACTCTACTTTAGGTTGGCTACCTTGTATTAATCTCTGATTTAGCCTGACCCGAAACCGATCTACACCTTCTAAGCACAATCCTGACGCAATATACGAAACTGCAATCAAATTGTCTTTAGCCGTTAAGGATAAGCGGTATATTTGAGGAAGTTGGCTAACATTTGTTTCGGTTGCTTCAATAGAAACCATTCCAGGGTTCACTTCCCCCGCATACCTACAGTTGCCAAGTTTAATGGTTTTATAATTATTGGGGCTTACCAAAGTGTCCTCATGTGTAACTGGTGACGGATCAGCTGTTACTACTACATCAACTACGTCAGTGAATGCTTTATCAGTCAAAGTGCGGTACCCTTGGTAAGTAATCACACCTCCCGCAGAACTAACATAAAGCACCCGCTTTCCGATATGCCTCCAGACTCCCATTAAGCATTCATATGAGTCTTTGATTTTCGATGCATCAATTTCATAAAAAGGAAGGATAGCGTCAACAGATCTCGAATGAAACAGTTTGCATCGGACATGCTCGTACAAGACACCAAATAAATATTCACTAGGTTTGGGATGATATTCAGGGGAAAAAGAACTCAAATTGTAACTTGTGTGGAATTCATAAAAACAACGGCGAACCCACGCTCCTTCTCTTTCATTGTTCCCACGCGGGTAGCATGATTCGGCGAGCACTTCAAAAGCTAAATACAAGTTTCGATACGCCTCATAGATATCACCGGCCAACTGGGAAAGGCGATAATACCGGAATGAACGGTGCCATTTCGGCTCTTCAGCACTTTCTTCCTCTTTAATGTTTCCATATTTGTCTAATCTTTGAGTTGACAAATTAGTGGAAATAGCCAAGTTGAAAGTAGCAGTGTAGCTAAGTACAGATAATCCTGATTCACGATATAAACATATAATATTATCCCCTGGGTTGGAAATATTCGTTGTTATATTTTGTTGAACGCAGATGAAATCTAATGCCTGTGTTATTGCTGAAACACCAGATTTTTTAGTATTGTTGAAATCTAATTTTACAGGAGTGCTTGCTACGATATGAGAATGACCTTTCTTGCCGGATATTACCCAACCATTGCTAATTCCTTTCAAATCTATATCGCGATCTAATGGTGAAATCAGTGTGCATGCTACTGCAGTAGGATGGCTAATAGTTCCATCGCTATTGACTTGTCCGAGTCGTAAATTACCTATGGATGCCATTTTGAAACCATAATGTTATGGCATACACGAACGCATGAGCTTTGCAAATTCTTGATAACCATTTTCCTCAAGATATACTAAAAGACTGGCCATGGTGGAATGCTGCTTCTATATGGTTCACTACATGCCACTACCGACTCAGGTAGACTCGACTTGAGTTAAGGGCTTTTTTACTAGATGACGGCGTCCATCATTTTTGCAGGTTATGTTGTTGATACCTAGCTAAGTAGGATTTGCTGTCGGCCTACGATATGTTGACGGTGATTGCTAGTTTCAGCAGTTTTGATGTGCCGCCTCGTTCCAGCTATTATCCACCCAGCCTTTTTGTAAAAGCACTTCCACGGCAATACCAATCTGACGCGGAGTAAATTGCTGTTTGCGCTCACTCCAGGCATAGGTCTGGTTCTTCACATCTTCCATAGAGTGAACAGTTTTGTTCTTCATGATCCAGTGGACGGTGGACAGCAGCTCCAGCCCGAACGGAGACTCAAATCCTTCCACAAGTTTCACTACCTTGTCAAAACGCTTGCGGGTTTCCTCATGTTTTTCTAGGAAGGCATTGGCATCCTTCACTGCCCCTGGTACCAGCTGCAAGCGCTTGTTTGGCGCATCACCACCGTCAGCATAGCCGGAAACAAGATGGCCTTCGATAACATTCAATACATGCCGAAGGTTCTCGGCATAAGGGCCATAAGGGGCTTGCTGGTATTTTAGCTTAAGCGGCTCGCCTGCCTCCTGCATAAAATACATCAGCTTATGCACTTCCAGCAGACTCACAAAGGGGTCAAGCAAACCGCTGAGATAGCGGTACATCAGTTCTACCAAGGCGGCTCGACCTGCTGTCATATCCGGAACCTCGTGGTTCTGGGCCATTTTCTCTGTTGCTGGAGCTCCTTTGGGCTCAAAGATAATGACACGAATACCTTCCAATGGCCGCATTGCCACTTCAATACGCTTTTTGACCGCTGCCCAGCTAAGCCCTCCAAGACCGCTGCCCAGCGGTGGAATGGCAATGGAATGAATGTCCTTTTTCTTGATAACCTCCACCAATGCTTTCAAGCCGGAATCAATATCCTCCATCCGGCTTTTTCCCCGCCAATGGCGCTTGGTGGGAAAATTAATAATGAAACGCGGATTGATTAACTTGCCTGTTGCAAAGACGAACATCCGGCCTGGTTGCACCTCATCTTTTTTGCAGGCGGCTGCATAGTTCTTAAAGTTTGCCGGATAGGTCTTCTTGAATTGCAGGGCAATACCTCGCCCCATTACGCCAACACAGTTCACGGTATTGACAATGGCATCGGCATCCTCTTTCAGAATATCCCCACTCTTATACTCAATCATTGTCTCCTCCTTCTTTATCAATAATACCAGTCTGACTTGATCTCTACCGCTGGCCGGTGACCACTGGCAGGCAGGGCGTTAACCACCTGCTGAAATATATTTTGCGACCAAACACCAATTCGCTCAACAAGATGCCAGGGATAGCTATGTTCCACCAGAAACTCAGCTTGCTTTCCTTCTTTACAGTTAACCCAGTTATGTGCATGTACAGCATCCCAATTGATTTCAGCTAATTGGGCCAGGTCACTACGGTCTTCAAAATAATAAGCACCGGCATTCGACAAGGTAAAGGCCCAACGTTTGCTGTTCTGCGTCGCCCATTGCACTGATTGGTAGAGGTCAAATTCCAAGTGGATAATGGGTCCTTGTCCTTCCCTATATTCCAGGTCAGGATGATTGCCTTGGTAAAGTAGATAAAGCATAATTGAGCGTGGACAAAAATAAAATGGCACACAGTCTCCTACGTACAAGTCAGGATGGCTAGTCAAAGTCAACTCGTTCAAACGCCGCTGCTTGATTCTGTCCATGCCGATAGTAGTGCCCGGTGGTGCACTCCGTACTATTTCTGCATCGCACAGAAGACCATTAGAATTAATGATCGACGGTAACCGATCTGCGTGTACTATATGATAGATTTTGGGTTGTGTGGGAACGGTCATTCCTATGCCTCTACCTATTTGTCTGTCACTCTCTTCACATCTATTAATATCATAATAGAGCATACGCTAAGCAGTTGCCAGTATTTTGAATTTGAAGATGTAACTACTCTGCTACAACTCAAGCTCTCCAACATCTCTCTTTTCCTACTGTCTGATTGCGACAAGTAACACTTCTTCCCGATTCCTGTTGGTCACTTGCTACTGTTTTCTTTATTGTAAGCTGTTTCTTTTTCAATCCCAAGAGCACAGCGGAAATTATCAACAGTTTTTTGGTGAATTGGTGTGAGTTTTTCCTCCAAAGCTTTCTTTGTCCTTTTTCTTTCAATCTCCAAGAGCTCTATAGTGATATTGCCTGGTCCTACTGTGATAAAGATTTTCTGAAACATGGTGCCCACATCTGCGGCGACTTCAAAATATTTGTGAAGCATTACATAGGTTTTATTGTCGAAGTAGATAGCATTGTTCCTCAACGTATCCCCGAAAAGGGATAATTGATCATTTAAGTCCGTTACTACTGGACCATAAAACTCCAGCAGTTTCTCTAGTGATGCATTTTTATCCGGTGAACCGGTGATGATCTGAGTTATGCAAATAGTCAACTCACTGATACACTTGTAAACGTCATGAATAGCTTGCGCCCTTTGTGTATCTATACGCTGGTAGGCTATTTCCCTTTCATTAGCATAAATAGTCAAATTGGTCCTGTGGTGATCAGCTTCGGCTTGCAGTTGTGCTTTGTACTTTTCCATGCCCTTATCAAGGGCTTGTTTGAGAATCAATTTCACCAAAAACCTCAATGCCAAGAAAGCCGAACCGGAGCCAATCAACGCTGGCACTACATAGTCTGCAAGAAAAATCCTCAATTGATTGTCCACAATCTCAGCACAGCCTCATAGTTTACTTCAGAATAGTATTTCACTTCATACGCCAAACATTTACTTTCTATCCACTTCCTAATTGTATTGCCACAATAAAAGGAGGAAGAGAAAAAATGAATTTTACCCCCAAAAAATTATTTACAATAGGTAGTCACTCGTTAGGCATCACGTTTTGACAAAAAACTGCAGAGGATATTATCAAGGTATGTATACGTTTTCTGACACTTCCACCACCTAATAAACCGGTGTCGATAAAATGCAAAAATTATATTTTCCACGCTTATTCATATTAAGCCTAGGCCTCTCCTGATACATTTTTATCCTGTTAATAAAACGAAGGTTTACTTAATAACTTGACAGCTTGCAACCCAACAACCGTTTTATTGGGATTGCAATGTTAATTAATCTTGTAAAGAAAACAAAGTTAACGTATAAGTAAATATGTCGAGTTTCTTAACAGAGAGGTGAGTGAATGAAAATAGGATATGCCAGGGTATCGACTCAAGACCAGAATGAGCAGTTGCAGGTTGATGCACTTAAGCAATCAGGCTGTGAAAAAATCTATGTTGATCATGCCAGTGGTGCCAAAGAGGATAGGCCGGAGCTTATCAAGGCGTTGGATCATTTGAGGGACGGTGACGCCCTTGTTGTGTGGAAGTTAGACAGGCTGGGCAGAAGCCTCAAGCACCTAATCGATGTTATCCACACCCTGGAAGAAGAGGGCAAGAGCTTTCACTCCTTGACTGAGGGTATGGACACCAGTACCCCAGGTGGCAAGATGATTTTCCATGTCTTTGGGGCCCTCGGAGAGTTTGAGCGTGATTTGATCCGTGAAAGAACTAATGCTGGACTGAAGGCAGCCAGGGCGAGAGGCAGGGTTGGTGGGCGTAAGGCCAAGCTTTCACCCAGCAAGGTTAAGCAGCTACTCAAGATGTATAACAGCAAGGAACACACTACCAGGGAGCTACGGGATCTGTTCGGAATCAGCCAACCAACACTGTATCGATACATCAACGAAGCCAAGGCAATAGTTTGAGGAATCAAGCAAGCTTTGTTTTTCTGTCACCCTAATAATCCAAACGGGATACATATAGAAAATGCTAAACCACCTTAAGTCGATCGTCGAGGATACCGACACAGTTTATGGAAAGACTTTCGCCTGGGTGATCCAGGGTCTCATCCTTCTTTCTTTGATCACTTTTTCTGTTTCCACACTGCCTAATCTGGCCGATCAAACTAAATCGCTGTTGTGGAAGATTGAAGCAATCACTGTGATAATATTCACGATTGAGTATATCTCGAGAGTAGTAGTAGCTGGTCAGAAGTTGAAATTCATCTTCAGCTTTTATGGAATAATAGACCTGCTGGCAATTCTCCCTTTTTACTTGGCATTAGGAGTTGATTTACGCTCTGTGAGGGCATTCAGACTTCTAAGAATGCTGCGTATCCTCAAGCTGATTCGTTATAGTAAGGCAATGCGCAGGTTTCATAGAGCGTTCATCATTGCCAAGGAAGAGTTAATCCTATTCTTCTTTGTTACGGTAATCTTGCTCTATCTATCGGCGGTGGGGATCTACTATTTTGAGGGCAGCGCGCAACCGGAACAATTTAAGTCGGTTTTTCACAGCCTCTGGTGGTCTGTAGCGACACTTGCGACCGTCGGATATGGTGATATTTTCCCTATCACAGCTGGTGGCCGAATCTTTACGTTCTTCGTATTAATGGTAGGCCTTGGTATCGTTGCTGTACCAACTGGCCTCATAGCCTCGGCTCTTTCTCAGGCACGATCGGAGGAGACGGAGGAATAAAGATCATTTCTGGGCTTCTCTATCCTCTCTACTGGTCTTGGGAACACCGATATGAAATTTTTTCCAGCAACTCTACTGGTGTCATTACCCGTAGCTTAAGCCCTTGGCCACAGAGGGCATCGTCAAGCATTTTTGGCACAGGTTGCAATGGGGCAACAATTGTTTTGTAGTCCATAGTGAGGAAAACGTCACATTTGTGAAGAACTGCATGCAGGAGGTGTCTGGCATCACGTTCTTTTTGAGAAGTTGTCTCTTCTGCCATGCCAAGAGCTTCTTTGATTTTAGAAAGAAGTTTATAGTCCTTTGCGTTTCCACCACCGAAAGGGCCACAGCCAAACCCATAGTCACCATAAGGTGCAATCATTAGGGGCAGCCCTTCTATCTGGTTGAAGAATTCCCATTTCTTCAGCATATGTTCTGGAAGGTTTTGGACGATAGATGAATAACTTTTAATTTTTTCTGGGGAGAAAGCGACAAATTCTTCCATAGCATCTTCACGACATATCGCGAAGCGAAGTTCATTATAATTCCCATCTTCGAATAATTCTAAGAGTGCTTGGTGATCTCCTTCCCATCTCGCATCCAGGGAATGGCCAATATTCCCATTTCGTGCCGAAAGCAATCTTCCAAAGATATTGTCTTGGACGCCAATATTATCTGACCCACTTGTGCCAAGATAAACTGACCCACCTCGTGCGCAACAATCAGTAAAATACCCGAAATAAAAAAAGCATATAGAAGGGCAATGTTTTTGAGAATCGAATGGCAGGAATTTTC
>JAIPEF010000108.1 GCA_021737265.1 Desulfocapsa sp.
GGTGAAAAGCTCCATATGCACCCCAAGAGTACTTCCTACGGGCGCGAGGCGCGTATTTTTTATTTAATTTCGGCGTACTAAGGTACGTCGAAATTAAATAAAAAATGCAGCAACGAAGCAGATGGAGAGTTTTCACCCTAACTACCGGGTATAAATACAACGCCATTAAACTTTATTTTAAATGTTTCCTGTAAAAGAACTCAAACGATCACTTCTGATTTCTATCTGGTTTGCCTTCCTCACCTTTCCAATTATGGTAATTAAGGTTGACCCCATAAAGCGGACTGTAGAGTTGCGTTGGGATAATATGTTTTTTATTATTATCGGTAGTTTTATTATATCAATCCTCGCTAAAGTCTATCTTATTCGTAAAGAGCGACGAGCCGGACTTAAAAAAGTAAAAACCTCCCTCACCGAGACATTTGTTCAGCGAATCCTCAGGGAGACACGTTTTTTATATCCTTTAAGTCTTGCCTGCCTGGTTTTCGCTATTGCTTTTCCCTATCTTTTTTCCACTTATCAGACAAATATCATGACCACGGCCCTCATGTATGTGGTTTTAGGGCTTGGGTTGAATATTGTAGTTGGCGTGGCAGGATTACTTGATCTTGGGTATGTCGCTTTTTATGCCGTTGGTGCATACAGTTATGCACTGTTAAACTTCCATTTTGATCTTGGATTCTGGACAGTTCTACCCGTTGGCGGCCTGCTGGCTGCTTTCCTTGGTGTTCTCCTTGGTTTTCCCGTCCTTCGTCTTCGGGGAGACTATCTGGCCATTGTGACACTAGGCTTTGGTGAAATCATTCGTCTGATTCTGGAAAACTGGAACGATTTCTCCCAGGGTCCAAGTGGTATTGCCAATATCCCCCGGCCTTCATTTTTTGGAATGGATATGTCCTTTGAAGGTGGGATTATCTACGTTTATTACATCATTGTTGCCCTGGTTGTCTTTACCATCTTTGTCGTCAACAGACTGCAGAGTTCCCGGCTGGGAAGGGCGTGGATGGCCCTTCGTGAGGATGAGATTGCCTGCCAGGCTATGGGGATAGATAAAACCAGGACAAAGCTCATAGCCTTCAGTCTTGGAGCCTTCTGGGCAGGTTTTGTGGGTGTTATTTTCGCTGCAAAAACAACCTTTGTGAACCCTGCCAGTTTCACCTTTCTGGAATCTGCCATTATCCTCTCCATTGTTGTGCTGGGGGGGATGGGGTCCATTGTCGGGGTCATCTTCGGAGCCTTGATCCTTATTCTCATGCCCGAATATCTTCGTGCTCTTTCCGAATATCGAATGCTTGCTTTTGGTGGAATTCTTGTGATTATGATGGTCTTTAAACCCGAGGGCATAATTTCCAATGTCCGGCGCAGTTACCGTTTTAAAAAGCATGCAGCTTCAACAGGCGGTGACTCATGAGTGAATCTATTCTCAAAGTCATTGGCCTGAGCATGAATTTTGGCGGAATCAAGGCCCTTGACAGTGTCGATCTTGATATCAGTCGTGGTGAAATTGTTGCCCTGATCGGCCCCAATGGTGCTGGGAAAACAACTCTCTTCAATTGTTTGACCGGTATCTATGCTCCCACATCCGGGGATGTTCTACTCCATAATCCGCAAAGCGGTAAGAAGACCCGACTGAACGGCATGAAGCCCAACCGGATAACGGAAAAGGGGATGGCCAGGACCTTTCAGAATATTCGCCTCTTTCCCACAATGAGCGTTCTTGAAAATGTGATGATCGGGAGACACTGCCGTACCCATTCTCTCATCTTTGGTGCTATTTTCAGAAACCCCGCCACAAGACGTGAAGAGACTGAAATTATAGATACCAGCTATGATATCTTAAAAAAAGTCGGCCTTGAAAAACAGGTAAACGAAGAGGCACGGAATCTTTCCTACGGGGCTCAGCGACGGCTTGAGATTGGAAGGGCACTGGCAACAGAACCGTTTCTCCTGCTCCTTGATGAGCCAGCTGCAGGGATGAATCCCCAGGAAACTGAAGCCCTCGTCAGCCTTATCCGAAAAATCTGCAAAGAAGGCCATTCCATCCTCCTGATCGAGCACGATATGAAACTGGTGATGAGTCTGTCCGATCGGATTTTTGTTATGGATTACGGCAAAAAGATTGCACAGGGTAGTCCTGAAGAGGTACGTTCCAATCCCGCTGTGATCAAGGCCTATCTCGGGGAGAATGTCGATGCTTGAATTACGGAATGTGAATGCAGCCTACGGTAATATTCAGGTGTTACATGGTCTTGATATTGTTATTAATAGGGGCGAAATTATCACCCTCATCGGAGCAAACGGTGCCGGAAAATCCACGACACTAATGGCAATTTCCGGTATTGTACCGATTCGTTCAGGTAAAATCCTGTTCGAGGGGGAACCCATTCACAGGTTGTCTCCTGAAAAACTGGTGGCCATGGGGATCTGCCAGGTACCTGAAGGACGCCATATTTTTCCTCAGTTGACGGTTCAGGAAAATCTCGATATGGGAGCGTTCCTGCGGACTGATAGTGATGGTATCAAAGAAGATCTCGACTATGTGTTTTCACTTTTTCCTATCCTTGCTGATCGCCGCAATCAGGATGGAGGAACCTTGAGTGGAGGCGAGCAACAGATGCTTGCCATGTCAAGGTCACTCATGGCGCGTCCTAAACTTCTGTTGCTTGACGAACCATCAATGGGGTTGGCACCATTAATTATCAAGCAGATTTTTGAAATTGTAAAAAAGATCAACAAGGATCATAATACTACTATTTTTCTGGTGGAGCAGAATGCCAATCAGGCATTGCATATTGCAGATCGCGGTTATGTCATTGAAAATGGTGTTATTATCATCAGTGACAGCGCAAAAGATCTGTTACAGAACCAGGATATACAAAAGGCCTACCTCGGGATTTGATTTTTCTGTGAAGGAAAAAGAACAACAACTGCAGTCCACTGGTTTTGCCTATAATCAAGTACCATTTAAAGTAAGGAAGTAATTATATGAAAGCAGGCGTTATCGGGGTTGGTTATCTTGGCAAGTTCCATGCCCAGAAATATAAAGCCATGGAAGGTGTTGAACTGGTGGGTGTTGCTGATGTAGATCCTGCTGCGGCAAAGAGTATAGCTGAGGAAAATGACTGCAAGGCATTCAGCGATTATCGTGAACTTTTAAAAGAGGTTGACGCCGTATCTGTTGTTGTCCCTACAAGCCTTCACTATAAGGTTGCTCTTGATTGTATCGAAGCAGGCGTTGATATGCTCATGGAAAAGCCCATCACTGCGACAGTGGAACAGGCTGATGAGATCATTGAACTGGCAAAGGAGCGTAGCTTGATCCTGCAGGTAGGCCATCTTGAGCGTTTTAACCCTGCGCTTGTTGCCATGGAACCATCATTGACTGTCCCTGTTTTTATCGAAAGTCAGCGTATCTCAACCTTTAAAAACCGTGGTGTTGATGTTGACGTTGTTCTTGATCTTATGATTCATGATATTGATATTATACTGAATATCATAAAATCTCCCCTGGAGACTATTCATACTGTTGGTGCTCCGGTAGTTACGGATTTCACAGACATTGCCAACGCCAGGCTTATCTTTGAAAACGGTGCAACTGCCAATGTTACTGTATCTAGAATTTCCAGAACTAATACTCGCCGTATGCGTATTTTTCAGCCCGGATCCTTTATTACTGTAGATTTTGCCAATCGCAAGGTCATGACCCTGCATCTGAAAAAAGGTCAATTTCAGGAAAATGGGATGCCGAAGCAGGATGTGGTGGTGAACTCATTTCCCGAAGGTGATGCACTCAACTTAGAGATTTTGCATTTTATTGAGAATGTGCGCAATCGAACCACCCCGCTAGTCTCGGGGGAGGAGGGAAGAAGGGCACTGGATGTAGCCCTGCAGGTGATTAAACAGATTAAGGATCATCAGAAACTTGGGGTGTACGCAGAGGATATGTCGGGGACCCGATGAACAACAAGGTGATGATCATTGCCGGAGAAGCTTCCGGTGATCTGCATGGGGCCCGCCTGGTCTCAGCCATGCTGGAGAAACGACCGGAACTCACTTTCTGTGGTATGGGGGGGAGGGAGCTTGCTGGTGCCGGTGTTGATATTCTCTTTGATGCCAAGAAAATTGCAGTTGTAGGTATTGCAGAAGTTTTTTCCCATCTTCCTGATATCCTCGCCGCCAGAAAAATTCTGAGAACCCGTCTTCGTAATGAAAACCCTGCACTTCTCGTTCTCATCGATTTTCCTGATTTTAATCTCATGCTTGCCAGGTATGCGAAAAAACTAGGTATTCCTGTATTTTACTATATCAGTCCCCAGGTCTGGGCATGGAGGTCAGGCAGGGTAAAGAGTATGAAAAAACTGGTGGATAGTATTGGGGTGATTTTGCCATTTGAAGAACAGTTTTTCCGCAGTCGGGGACTGGCTGCTCAATATGTCGGCCACCCTCTCCTCGACTCAGTGCACTCCAACTGCAGTCGTGATGAGTTCTGCATAAATAATGATATTGCACCGAATCATACCTTGATTGGGCTGATGCCCGGCAGCAGGAAAAAAGAGGTTGCCGGGCTTCTCCCCATTCTGCTGCAGACTGCACGTAAGATTGAGCAGAAAGCTGATGGGAAAATGGTCTTTCTCCTGCCTGTTGCCTCAACCTTGAGTATTGAAGAAATCAGGGAAGGTGGATTGGATGAGTTTGGACAGGGACTGGATGTTCGCCTGATTACTACAGACCGTTACGAAATGATGGCAGCATGTGATGGTGCGGTTGTTGTTTCCGGCACAGTCACCCTTGAACTTGCTCTCCTTGATACACCCATGGTGGTGTTTTACAAAGTATCCCCTGCCACCTTTCGTATGGGCCGGTGGCTCGTCAATAAAGAGCTGCAATATTTCTCCCTGGTGAATCTGATCGCCGATGCTCCTGTTGTTCAGGAACTTGTTCAGGAGGAAGTGACCCCTGAACGTCTCTCTGAAGAACTCTTTACTATTCTCTATGATCAGGAAAAAAGGGAGACTATGCTGCAGGGACTGGCACTGGTTCGGGAAAGAATGGGAACGCCGGGGGCATCTGGTAAAGCAGCAAAAATCGCACTGAGCCTTATTGCCGAATGAATTTCTTCCGGCCTTTTAATTTGGATAGAAAAGAGGGCATCAGCTCAACAGGAACTTGGTAGGATCTTTTCTTTTGAGTAAAAGGGCAAAGAAAACTGACTTTCCAGGCACAGAGATGAAGGCTGGAAAGAGTCTTTTGTTCTTTATTGCCGTATTTGGGGTCGCCAAGCACGGAATGGCCCCAGTCAGCAAGGTGTCTGCGAATCTGGTGGAGGCGGCCACTGTGGAGTCGGATATCAAGGAGAGTAGTCCCTGTCGAATTTCCATGGTGAGCAGTCAAAATCTCCGTCTTTGCCGGTTTATCATCAAGTGGTGTTGTCAGTTGCAGTCCTTCCTGTGGTATTTGCGGGTTCCCGTCAACTTCAGCAAAATATCTTTTCTCGATTTTGTTTTCCTGAAAAAGCTTTGACAGAAGCATTGCTGCATTACGGTTGTGGGCAAGGAGCATGAGACCTGATGCTTCGCGATCCAGTCGGTGAATCAACTTGAAATCGATATCTGTGTTGCTTTTTTCGGCTAGACGGAGAAGGGAGCAGTGATCGCCGTAGCGGGTGCCCTGACTGAGAAGCCATGGCGGCTTGAACCAGACGCTGTAGTGCTCGTGCTCCTCGAGGCAGAATGGCTGGGGTGGGGTCTGGGCAAGGATGTCAGGGTTATAAAAGAGTTGCAGATGGTCGCCGGGTTTCAGCTTGAATTTGGCCTTGCGCAGGCGCCGCTCTTTATTGCCTGATCGTGTAAGCCACACCGCACCTTTTGCCATGGCGTGTTTGATTCGCTCTTTGGGTAATCCGCTGGTATCGGCAAGAAGCTGACAGGCAATTGCTGGAAGTTTGACGGTGAGACTACATTGCAGTGATTTCTGTTTGTCGTTATTTTCCAAAATTACACACCGGATATTGACATTTTTTACAGGTACGGCAGAGTCCTCCGTGTCCCATCCTGGCAAATTCTTCACGGCCTATTGTTTCACCGGTGAGTATCCTCGGCAGGATCAGGTCAAAGACGGTGATGTTGTGAAACATACCACAGGCTGGTAGACCAAGAACGGGAATATCCCCAATCCGGCCGCTGAGGAACATGGCACCTGGCAGCACCGGAGTTCCGTAATAACAGTTGCTCGCCCCGGATTTTTCAATGCCCTTTCGGGTGACATCATCGGGGTCAACCGACATGCCGCCTGATGTTACAATAAGATCTGCGCCTTTTTCAATGCTGTCGCTGATTGCAGCAGCAATCAGATCAATGTTATCCGGAGCAAAGGTGACAGAGATCACCTCGGATCCGATTTTTGCCAGTTTTTCCCGTAATACTTTTTCAAACTTATCTTCAATCCTGCCGGAAAAGACTTCATTGCCGGTTATGACAAGACCAACCTTTGCACTTCGCAACTCCTTGACTTCAATGATCGGGTTTGCATTTCTGGCAATGGCTGCTGCCTGCTCAACGAGCGCTCTTTTTGAAACAAGAGGGATGAGACGAGTGGCACCTATGGTTTCCCCTTTTTTTACCGGCGTGTTGGTCTGCAGGGTGGCACACATCACCTCTCCCAGAAGATTAAAGTGATAGAGTGCCTCTTCATTGATTTTGAGAAGTCCATCGCATTTTGCGTGGATTGCAATTTTCCCTTCAACGGGTTCTGCTGAGAGCGTTGATCCAGGACCAGAAAGGGCGGTTGCCAGTATTGCAGCAGCTTCATTTTCATGGATCTCTTCAGGACCGAGTTGAAGGACGTAGATATGCTCTTTTCCAAGTCGTTTCAGATGTTCCACATCTTCTTCGCGAATAATGTGTCCTTTTTTAAATGCTCTTCCTTTGAACTGATCTTTGACAATCTCGGTGATATCGTGGGGCATTACCATCCCTACTGCCTTGTCAACAGGTACTGTTTTTTTCATTATTCTTATCTTCCAATATTTCTAATTGTTGTGGACTCAGACTCCTCGACTGATATCAGGCCAGAGTATGGCGTGAAGTTGAAGCTGAAGGCGAACATTCAGGCCATCTTCCATGAGCCATTCTGCAAGATCCGACGGAGAAATTCTCTTCTGTACTGGAGAAAAAAGTATGGGGAGGGTGTCTATCAGCTCATGGTGTGAAATAAAATCTTTGGCCCAGCAGTAGTCATCCTTTGATGAAAGCACAAACTTCATTTCACAGGAGTTTGCTTCTCTTTTCAACCGTTGTTTGACAAAACGGATATTTCCCGGATGAAAGGAATCCTTTGATCCGCTGTCAGGACACTTGACATCGAGAATTACAGTTACTCCGGCAGGGACTCTGTCGATGGGAATGGAACCATTGGTTTCAAGAAGAACAGTTAATTCCCTGGCAGTAAGTTCTGTCAGAAGCTGAATAGAGGTTTCCTGAAACAGAGGTTCTCCTCCTGTCACTTCCACAAGCCTGCAGGGATAGTCGTCTACAGTTGAAAGGACAGTTCCGATCTCCTGCGAGTCTCCTTCATCCCAGGTGTAGTCGGCGTCACAGTAATTACACCGCAGGTTGCAGCCGCTTAAGCGAATAAATATACAAGGAAAGCCGGCATAGCAGGATTCACCCTGAATGGAATAGAAGATTTCAGAGATGCTGAGTTTACTTCCCATCAGGCCCGTAATAGATGAGACCGGAGGTCTCTGTCTCCCATACTTCAACGCAATACAGTTTGTAACGATCATGCTTGAGGTCTGGTTTTAAGGTCTCGAAAAGAAAGGCAGCAATATGTTCCGATGATGGATTTCGATCCTGAAAGGCAGGGTGGGTGTTCAAGTCACGATGATCTAAATTATCAACGGCAGTGTTGACAATCTTTTTCAGCACTTTGAAGTCTATTCCCATGCCAAGTTCATCAACTTCTGTAGCCCTTACTGTGACTTTGATCTTCCAGTTGTGTCCGTGCGGGTTTTCACAATCACCCGGATAGTTGCGAAGGTGATGGGCTCCAGCAAAGTGGGTTTTTATAAAAATATCGTACATATTCAGTTCTCCGTTACAGGCTTGGTAAGCAGTTTCTCATGAGTAAAGAATTCAAAGAAAAACAGCAGCAAACCTTGAAAATATATCTGTTTAAGTGTTACTATTTCTGATTACTTTAAAATGATTTTTTTTAACAGTGCCATTCTTTGTTACTGGCCTGTACTTGATTAATTTTTTATGACTCCCTTTCCAAGGGCGTCATTTAGCATAGCAAAAAAGGAGCCAATACGCATGGCCTTTATCGCACCCTTTAAGGGGGTCTATTTTAATGTGGAAAAAGTGGGCAGTCTCAACGACGTTGTTACTCCTCCTTATGATGTGATCAGTGAAAAGGCTGTAGGTGCCTACACAGCAAAGAACCCCTATTCCATGATCCGGCTTGATATTACCAAAAATCCGGGCGGAAGCACAGGATCAGATGCCCGTTATCAGAATGTTGCCGACCTCTTTCATGAGTGGCTGGATCAGGATGTACTGCAGCGTGACCCGCAGCCCGCCCTTTATCTGTACATGGTACAGTATAAACATCCCTCAGGAAAAATGCTCACCAGAAAAGGAGTTGTCGCTCAGGTTGGACTCTCTGAATTTGGAGAAGGGGTGGTGAAACCCCATGAAGAGACCTTTGACTCGGTGATAAGTGACAGGCTTCGTCTCCTTGATACTACAAAGGCCCAGTTTAGTCAGATTTTTTCTCTCTACTCTGATGAGGAAAACAGGGTACTGGATCTTCTGGAAGCTGCCAAAGAGCAGGAGCCCATGGGGAGTATTACCGACGATGATGGTTGTGTTCATTCCCTGTATCGTGTTACAAACGGCGCTGTTATTTTGCAGGTTCAGGAACTTTTCATGGACAAAGTACTTTATATTGCCGATGGCCATCATCGTTATACCACAGCCCTTGCATACAAACGGTTGCAGAAGGCACGTAAAGAAAAATTCTCTGAAAAAGACCCTGCCAACCATATTATGATGTACCTCTGTCCCATGGAAGACCCCGGTCTTTCAGTGCTTCCCACCCATCGTCTTCTCCATTGGCCGGGAGCACTTTCCGTGGATAATTTGCATATTCGCCTGGAGAGATGGTTTGAGATGGAGGAGATCAAAAACGGCAGCCGTGAGGTTTTACTGACTGAAGTTCTGGCGAGGATGGATGAGGCTGAGCATGATGCTTCTTCAGGGGCGGTGACAACCTTTGGTGTGTACCACCCTGGTGAGGATCGATGTTTTCTTCTTACTATGAAGCCTGAGGCAAGGCAACTTTTGAAAGATAGGCCGGAACAGTTGCAGGAGTTGGATGTGGTGATACTTTCTGGTGTGATTATTCATGGAGCCCTTGAACTGGATCATCATCGTTGTGAAGAGGAGAATCTGATCCATTATTTCAGTGATCCCGATGAGGCCATGGATGTTGCAGTCAAAGAATGTCATAAATTTGAAACCTTGACACCGCTGCTGTTTGTTATGAACCCGACCCGGGTGAAGCAGGTAAAGAAGGTCGCCGATGAAGGGCTGATTATGCCTCACAAATCAACATATTTTTATCCCAAGATAATGACTGGTCTCCTTTTTAACCAGCAGATAGATGGGGAAGAAATAGACAGGCTTGGTTGAATAATCAGTGACTTCTGATTACAGGACTCGGGATACCCTTTTTGATGGGGATCTATACTGTCTGCAGCATAGGGATGGGTATCGTTTCTCAATTGATCCTGTTCTCCTTGCCCATTTCGTTCGTCTCGGCAAGGAAGAAACTGTTCTCGATCTTGGTGCAGGATGTGGCGTGCTGGGGTTGATTCTTCTGTACAGGGCCTCCCGTCAAATTCGTTCTTTGACCGCCTTTGAGTTGCAGGCTGAACTTGTTGAATGTACACGTGAAAATGTGAGCCTGAACCGGTTTCAGGATAAAATGGAGGTGGTGGAGGGGGATTTATGCCATATCCTTCGTTATCTTGAACCGGAATTTTTTTCCACAGTTGTTTGTAATCCTCCCTTTTACAAGGCCGGGACAGGACGATCATCCGTCAATGAAGAGGCTCTTATCGCCAGGCACCAGGTGGCCTGCACCCTTGCAGAGATTCTGTCTTCAGCGGCAGCTGTTCTTCAAAACAAGGGGCGGCTGTTTATGGTTTATCCGGCAGAGGGGCTTGGTTCCCTACTAGGGCAATTATCCCAGCAGCGCCTGATCATAAAGCGTTTACAGTTAGTTTACTCATATTCTGATCCTATCTCCAATGCACGTCTGCTGCTCCTTGAAGCTGTCAAAAATGGAGGGGATGGCTTGGAAGTATTACCTCCTTTTTATATTTATGACCAAAAAGATGGTGTTTACAGCGCTGCCATGCAGAGACTGTATGAACCAAACAGGACGCACCCATAAGAGGAATTTTTGATGCTCGCGAAAATACAGAGTGGTGCGGTACAAGGTGTAGAGGGTTTGCCTGTTGTGGTTGAGGTTGATCTTGCCCGTGGTTTGCCCACATTCACCACTGTTGGTTTGCCGGATAACAGTGTTCGAGAAAGTAGAGAGCGGGTCAAAGCCGCTATAAAAAATTGCGGTTATGAATTTCCACCACGCCGCATTACTGTGAATCTTGCTCCAGCCGACGTCAAAAAAGGCGGGGCAGGGTTTGACCTCCCTATCGCTCTTGGTATTCTGGCCGCCTCCAAACTCTTTTCCCCGGAAAAACTTGAAAAATACTCCGTCCTCGGTGAGCTTTCTCTTGATGGGGCTGTGAGAAGTGTACCCGGAGTTTTACCGGTTGCTCTCAGTGCAAGGGAGCAGGGATTGAAAGGGATATTGATTCCGGAAGAAAATAAGCTTGAAGCAGCAGTTGTTGATGGTATTGATGTGATCGGCATCAGCTCCCTGCATCAGGCTGTGGAGTTTCTTTCAGGTAAACTTCATTGCCCGGCAACCACATTGAACCGGGAAGAACTGCTTGTTGCAAGCGCTCACTATGACGTGGATTTTAAGGATGTCAAGGGGCAGGAGCATGTAAAACGTGCCCTTGAGATTGCCGCATCAGGCGGGCATAATGTGTCTCTTACCGGCCCCCCCGGATCCGGCAAAACAATGCTCGCCAAACGCTTTGCTACTATCCTGCCCGATATGAATTTTGATGAGGCTCTGGAAACTACTAAAATTTACTCTATTGTCGGCAAACTTTCCACCGATATACCACTCATCGCCAGACGTCCTTTTCGAGCACCTCATCATACTATCTCCGACGCCGGACTTGTCGGTGGCGGCCAGATTCCTCGTCCGGGGGAAGTCTCCATGGCCCATAACGGTGTTCTGTTTCTTGATGAATTTCCTGAATTTAAAAAGCACGTTCTGGAAGTTTTACGTCAGCCTCTGGAAGCTGGCGACGTTGCAATTGCACGTGCCCATCAGACAATAGAATTTCCAGCAAGATTTGTACTGATTGTGGCATCTAATCCTTGTCCCTGTGGCTATTATGGTGATAAACTGCGAGAGTGCAACTGTACTCCTGTTCAGATTCAACGCTATACCAGTAAGATCTCCGGGCCACTTCTTGATCGCATCGATCTCCATCTGGAAGTGGGTGCTGTTCCTTTTCAGGAGTTGAACGAAGAACGGAACGGTGAGTCTTCATCGGCAATAAAAGAACGGGTGGATGGTAGTCGTCTCCTGCAGGAACAACGATTCCACAACAACACAAAGATCCA
>JAIPEF010000109.1 GCA_021737265.1 Desulfocapsa sp.
CCGAGAATAGACATTTTTTCTCAAATCGAGGCATCTGTGAAAAATAAGCACAGGCATATACATAATATTCCGAGCATTATTTTTCACAAGCAACGAAGAGTTGGGGAAAAAGGGCATTTTCGGTCAGGCTCCTAGGATGGCTAAGTAAAAAGCTTCATATGCGAGGCGCGTATTTTTTATTTAATTTCGACGTACTAAGGTACGTCGAAATTAAATAAAAAATGCAGCAACGAAGCAGATGGAGAGTTTTCACCCTCAACGTCGGGTATAAATACGACGCCATCATAATTGATCAGCAGTGAATGAGCCATTAGCCCGCCACTGCTTTCGATATTCTCTTTTCATATTTTCGATGACGCATCAACAATAAGTAGCCCTATTTTCCTTGTCAAGTAGCCACAATGCCTCTTTTTGCCTTTCATCTTTGACAAAAAGACAATATAGTGTCCGATATCATTTCTTATTTAAATGATATTCAGATGTGGAGACAAAAGGCTGAAGGCTGAATGGATCAGATAACGAATCCAAGATAGACTTGTTATAAGTAGGTTAACCAGCCAGCTATAATAGCTCAAATTATTTTGTTTTACCTTCTCTCTTCGGTCGCCAACCCAGCTATCTAAGCTGTTATCTTTGGAGAAAGAACACTATGGATTTTGAACCCAAATGGATTGCCTGGGAGATAACCAGGCGCTGCAACCTAAAATGTGTCCATTGCCGCTCGTCATCTGAGCTTGCAATCGTAGGACATCCTGATTTTTCCTTTGCCGAAGCCCAACGCGTCCTTGACGACATTGCCTCCTACGCCTCCCCGGTTATTGTCCTCTCCGGTGGGGAACCACTGCTCCGTGAGGATGTTTTTGACATTGCCGAATATGGCGACTCAAAGGGATTACGGATGTGCCTTGCCACTAATGGAACCCTTGTAACGGATGATATCTGTAAAAAGATAAAAGATGCCGGGATCAAGATGGTCTCCCTTAGTCTGGACGGAGCAAAGGCTGAAACCCATGACAATTTCCGCAACCAGGCAGGTGCCTTTGACGGAACCATGAACGCCATCAAGCTTTTTAATGAACATGGTATCCCCTTTCTCGTCAACTCCTCTTTTACTCTGCGAAACCGCGAAGAGATACCTGAGATTTATAAACTGGTGAAGGGGCTCGGGGCTAAAGCCTGGTATATGTTTATGATCGTGCCCACAGGGCGTGGTGAAGACATCATGGACGAGCTCATTCCAATTGATCTCTACGATGAAATCCTGGAATGGCATTACGAAATTGAAAAGAATGACGATGAGCTGCTCACTCGCCCCACATGTGCGCCGCACTACTACCGAATCGTCCGTCAGAAGGCCAAAGAGGAGGGCAGCTCATTTAAGCGCCGTAACCTGCAATTTTCCACAGGCGGCTCCAAAGGATGTCTGGCGGGCCAACTTATCTGCCTGATCGATGTGGATCTCGATGTCCTCCCCTGCAGCTATTTTCCAAAATCTGCCGGAAACCTCAAAAAGCAGTCCTTTAAAGAGGTGTGGGAAGACTCCAAACTCTTTGCTGAGATGCGCGACTTCAAGGGCTATAAAGATAATTGTGGCTCGTGCGAATATGTGAACGTCTGCGGTGGTTGCAGGGCCCGTGCCTATGCCATGACCGGTGACTACCTGGCCCAGGAACCTTTCTGTAACTATATCCCAAGGAAAATCAGGGAAAAAAATAAGAAATAAAGGTCGAATAAAACAATTAAAACCAACCTCAAACACATCAAGGAAAACTTTTAGCAGTGCTCCAGGTTCGCCCGATTGAATCCTGTCGTAATAGTAGAGCTATGCGACAGCGTTCAAACGAACGAAGATGGGGTGCTGATGAACAGTTTTGAAACTTATGAATGATACATTTTTGAAAGCATGTCGAGGCGAGAAGACTGACTATACCCCTATCTGGATCATGCGTCAGGCTGGACGCTATCTTCCCGAATACCAGAAAGTTCGAGGGAACGTAACATTTCTTGAGCTATGCAAAACCCCGGAACTCTGTGTTGAGGTCACGTTGCAGCCCATTGATATTCTGGGTGTGGATGCAGCCATTCTCTTCTCAGACATTCTTATTCCCCTGGAAGCCATGGGCACCCCCCTTGAATTCCATGAGGGGCGCGGACCGGTCTTTCCAGAACCCATCAGAAACCAGGCGGATCTTGACAAACTGATCATTCCAGATCCGAACGAGCATACCGGCTTTGTTATGGAGACCATCCGTCTCCTGCGTAAAGAGCTGCAGGTACCACTCATCGGCTTTTCCGGGGCACCTTTTACCTGTGCCACCTATCTTATTGAAGGTGGTTCTTCCAAGGTGTTCTGGGAAACTAAAAAGATGATGTACACCAACCCGGATCTTTTTCACAATATGATGCGAAAGATCACAGACACCACAACCCTCTATCTCAAGGCACAGGCCAATGCCGGAGCTCAGGCCCTGCAGATTTTTGATTCCTGGGCAGGAGTGCTGGCCCCTTGTGATTTCGAGACCTTTGCCCTGCCCTATGTGCAGGAAATCATCCGTGACCTGCAGGATACCGGGCTTCCCGTCATCTATTTTGCCAATAACGGAGCAACACTCCTGGAGATGTCTGAATCCTCAGGGGCTGATGTACTCGGGCTTGACTGGCGTATAAATATTGGTGATGCCGTAAAACGCATCGGCAAGGTTGCAGTTCAGGGAAATCTTGACCCATTCGCCCTGCTTTTGCCAAAAGATGAGCTCAAAACACGTATTGGACGAATTCTTGACGATGCCAAAGGTGCCCATGGTCATATCTTCAACCTTGGCCACGGCATTCACCAGTTTACCCCACCGGATCAGGCCAAAGCTGCAGTAGAATTTGTCCATGAACTGAGCCGGAGATAGATACGCTAGAACGGTGTCCATCCCAACAATTCACCAGTGCTACTCACTTATGGATGAGTACGCCATGCTTGATAACATCCGGGCCCATTCTCTTGTGGTGACCCGGGTGGCTCAAGTTCTGCTTACCGCACTTGCCAACTCCACAAAAACGAACTGTCCCCTACCAGCGAAAAATCTTGTCCTGGCGGGAGCGCTGCTCCATGACATTGCCAAAACTCCGTGCCTGGAAAACAGCTGCGACCACGCCAGACAGGGTAGAGATATCTGCCTGGAACTAGGATACCCTGAAGTGGCTGAAGTAGTGCGAGAACATGTCATTCTCACTAAATTCTCCCCTAAACGTTATAACGAAGGCTACTTCCTTGCCAAGGAACTGGTCTATTATGCAGACAAACGGGTGCGCCATGATGAGATTGTGTCCCTCGAGGAACGACTTGACTATATCCTGGAACGTTACGGCAACAATGACCCCATACGGCACTGTTTGATAAAAGAGAATTTTGACAAATGCAAACAGCTTGAAACATTTCTCTTCTTCTCCGCAGATATGAAAACAGAGGCACTCCCTGAAGCCGTTGCCGGCAATAATTTCACCACCCAATCATCCCTGTAATAATTAGATTAAAGAATCAGCGCCCCCAGCATCAAGTTTCCATCACTCAGGATTTCCAGCGTGTATCTCTCTTCCCTTCAGTTTGACATTCGATTCTTCATTAGCATATACTATTTATCAGGAAGAGTGATAAAGCCAAACCTGTTGTGAAGCAGGGACGGAAAACTACGGATCCACCAGATACGGATAGCCGGGTTGCCATTATACTGGGTAATCCGGCTTTTTTTATTGCGCTCAGTCCACAGACAGGATCGTAAGAATCTATATTTTATACAAAAACTGTCTGATTTCATGAAGGGAGGGTTGGAAATATGTTACGAAGATTAAGCCAAGCTGTCTTATTTATGGTTGTATCAGTGCTAATGACTCATACCGTTTTTGCAGAGACATTCAGCCCCACTGATTTTACCGGTACCTGGTATGCTCACAAGGTGGTAAGCGGTGACTCTCCAACCGATGAGCCGCGCTGGGGATACGGTGTGATAACATTTGATAGTGCAGGAAATTATAGCGTCAGCGGTTGGATCAGTTCCGGTTCCGTCCCTGTTAATCCTACAGGGGCCATGGAGATCAGTCCAACCGGAATTGTCACCATTGCAAACGAGCCCCTCATTCATGGTGTCATGAGTGAAGGCAAAAACATGGTTGTGTTTACCGACGGTAAAAGCAAGGGCAATGGGTTGACCGTTATGACCAAACGGACAACCTCCTTACCTTTTACCACCAGTGACCTGGCCGGCAGCTGGTACGGTCACCATGTGGTCACCGGGGATATCTCAAACGGTGATGATCCGCGCTGGGGCTACGGAACAATAACCATGACCGGTTCGGGTAGTTTCACTGCTACCTGGACCAGTCCGACTCAAACCAATGAGATCAGTAGTGGCGCAGTGCAAATTGATACGAATGGTATCCTTCATATTGATAACGATATCCTCACCCACGGTGTTATGAGTGATGACAGGAAGCAACTTGTCTTTACCGATGGTTCCTCCGGTACTGATGGCAATGGGCTGATGGTCTTGATCAAGAGAGACCCCGGCAATAGTTTCACTACCACAGATCTTCAAGGAAAATGGTGCGGCAACCATATAGTCAGTGGCGATGCCCCATCCGATGATCCGCGTTGGGGGTATGGAAGTGCAACTATTGATGGGTCAGGAAATTTCGAGGCCACATGGACCAGCCCAACCCAAACCGATGAGGTCACGCAGGGGACAATGCAGATCAACAGCTTGGGAATTATTGGTATCGGTAATGAACCGCTTATTCATGGAGTCATGAGTGACGATACAAATCAAATAGTCTTTACCGATGGCAGTAGTAGCAGCCAGGGAAATGCATTGACCTTTCTTACAAGATGCGAATCCCCTAAAACACCCACAGGGGCCCTGCTGATACTCTTGAATCAGTAGGCTGCACCTTCCTGATTGTTGAACGGGTACCTTTGTGATCTTGCTTGCTACCCGGTCTTGAATCATCGGCCATTCGCTGGATTGATTGATGAGGTCGTCGTGAAAAATAATTA
The DNA here is from genome assembly GCA_021737265.1 of Desulfocapsa sp. GTDB lineage: Bacteria > Desulfobacterota > Desulfobulbia > Desulfobulbales > Desulfocapsaceae > Desulfocapsa. The sequence goes on from JAIPEF010000109.1 coordinate 5,042, forward strand.
CATTGCTGTTGGTTTTGTAATGGCCTTCCTCTTACTTCCCGCCAAGTTTACTCGTGGTGAATTCTTTTGTCCCGACACGGAGACAACGCTCCAGAATGACCTGAATACAGCCGCCTCCAACTCCGAAGATGACACCATTCAGATTGTGCAGGGAACTTATTACGGTAATTTTTCCTACGTTTCTTCAAACCACAAGTCCATCACCATCAAGGGCGGTTATCTCAAGGTCGGGTCATTCTGCATGCCTCCACAGCTTTCCCCTTCCGCCTCAAAAACCATACTCGATGGTGGAGGGAATGGTGTAGTACTTGATATCAGAAACAATAGTGGTGGTGGGGTAGCGGTGGCCAGGCTGACCATAAGAAACGGTAAGGGCTATAGCGCCACTGGCGGTGGCGTTTATGCATACTCTCAGAGTTTGGACCAGCCCGGGATGGTGGAACTTGCAAACAACATCATTGAAGACAACAAGGGGAATGGCGCAGTCGTTCGTAATCATTCAGTCAATGGCGACTCTAATGTGGTCATTTTTACAGAGAATATTGTCCGAAACAACACAAAAACAAGTATTGGAGGGGGGGTACGTGTCACCTCCAGTGCAAACTCAGGGCGGTCTGGCGCCATCGGGATTATCGGTAACACTTTCAACAATAACGAATCTTACAGAGGCGGCGGCATCGAAGTTTCCTCAGATGGGCCGGCAGGAACCGCACAGATATTCATCGACAATAACACCATCCTGGGAAACAAGGCCGGAACTCTGGGAGGAGGAGGCATACATATTATCTCTGATACCGACTCCAGCGATTTCGGAACCATTGACCTGACCAATAACATCATCGCGGAAAACACTGCAGTCGGGCCCGGCGGCGGAGTCCTCACCACTTTTAACAGCGCCAGTGGTTCCGGCAATGTTATTATTACCCACAATACAGTTACTTCCAATTATTCAGAAGATTCAGGTGGGGGAATAGTCTTGAATGGTGAAAAATTCTTCATGGTTAATAACAACATCCTATGGGGCAACTCGGATTTCTCAGGGGGTGGTGACATTATTATTCCAATTGGCAAGGGCTTTGGAAAACATAATGACTACAATGAGATGGTTGGCATCTGGTTTGAAGAGGCCAATAATATCAATGTCTATCCCTATTTTATCGGTAATGGCAACTACCACCTGCAACCTTCCTCACCATGCAGGGACAAGGGATCAAAAGACGTCCCCCTGCCGGCCAAAGACATCGATGGTGACGACAGAGTGCTCTTTGCAGCTCCCGACCTTGGTGCCGACGAGATCACTGAACCATACTTCTCCTGGCCCATGTTTCTACCGGCCATAATCAACAAAAGCCAACACGACAAAAACAATGAATACCTAAGACAGAATCAGAATCCGAACAGCCAGGAACAAGAGGACAATCCCAAAAACACTATTCAACAAACCAGTCTGACACCGCAAAAAACTGAGAATACGTGAGTGCGAGAGAGAGAGGGCGATAAAAAGATACCAGCCAGCGTCTATCAAAGCTGCGGTAATGGCCATGATTATTTTTTCTCCGAGCCCAGCCTCAGCTGAGACAAACTGACTGAAAAGGGCAGCGAAGAAGATAGCCAGTTTGGGATTCAGGAAGGCGGTCAGGAACCCGGAACGTAACCCGTTAATTTGAGTAGTGGTTGCTTCAGTCTGGACCAACTCCCCCAGGGCAGTGTGACCAGTTATGGATTTCACGCCAAGGTAAGCCAGAAAAAATGCCCCCAGCCACTGAATAACGAGAAAGAGTAAAGGAGTACCGGTGATCACCACAGCTAAGCCGGCGGCGGCAGCGAAGGCATAAATCCCCACTCCAGTACCATGGGCGAGAGCTGTCTTCACTCCTTCCGAGCGACCTGCAGCCAAGGTGTTTCTCAAGACCACAGCCAGACTCGGTCCTGGTGACATGGCACCAAGGATACAGATAGCAGCAAGGGGCAACCAATCAGTCAGAGACATTGAAACTGCCCCCTACAAATCTTCTTCCTTCTCATTACGACGCCCTTTCACTGGGCCAGAACTTTGAGGAGTTCCTGAGTTGCCTTCCCATCCACAGACAAACCCTGCTGACGTTGAAAGGCCTCTATCCCCTTTTGGGTATTCGGACCAATATGGCCATCAACGCCACCGGAGTAAAACCCTTTTTCGGTGAGCAGCTCCTGCAATTCGAATTTCTCTGTTGCGGAGAGTGCCCCTGCAGGTCTTGGCCAGGGTTGGATCATTCCATTTTTTCCTGCCAACCTGTCTGCCAGCAGACCAACAGCCAAGGCGTAGAAATCTGAATTATTATACCGTTTCAAGATAAAAAAATTCCGTAATACCAAAAAGCCGGGACCGTCATCACCGCCAATCATCTTCAGTTCAGCTTTTTCTCCAGACTCTTCAAAAGCAATGCCTGCCGGACGGAAGAATCCAAGTTTCTGCCACTGAGCCAGAGTCTTGGTCTCACCCTTGAACCGTTCCCCACCGGAGGGCACGACCACCTCATATCCCCAGGACTTGCCTGTCCTCCACTTATTTTTGTGGAGCAGGTTGGCAGCAGTTGCCAAAGCATCAGGTATGGAGCTCCAGATATCCCGACGGCCATCACCATCCATATCCACTCCATAGGCCAGAAAACTTGTTGGGATAAACTGGGTATGCCCCATGGCCCCTGCCCAGGAACCGTTGAGCTCATCTAGGGAAACATCTCCGGCCTGCACTATTTCAAGGACGGCAATGAGCTGGGAGCGGGCAAATTTTTGCCGCCGTTTGTCACCATAGGCCAGGGTTGCCAGGGCCCCGGGAACATAATAGAGACGAGAGCTGCGCAAAAGGGCCGCCCCGTAACTGGTCTCCATCGACCAGATAGCAAGAATCACCTGTTTCTCTACCCCGAATTGTTCCTCAATCTCCCGCAGAATTTTCCCGTACACCCCAGCCATGATACGGCCATCAATAATGGACAGCGGATTGACCCGGGCATCGAGGTAATCCCATATTTTTGCCGTAAATTCCGGCTGATATGCTGCTTTTTTCAGAATCTCAGGATTCGGTTCAGTTACCCCTGCAAAGACACGATCATAGGTGGATCGTTCTATCCCTTTGCTGGCAGCTTCAATATAAAAAGAATCCAGAAACTCTTTAAATGATTGATGGTCAACTGGAGTCGCAGAAGCTGTGCTGAAACCTCCCAACAGGAAGACACAGCTGAGAAGAAACAATCTTTTCAATATATTCGGCATCCTATTCATCCCCACCTTTTGCAAAGACAATACAAATCCTTTTCTGATTACGTATGAAACTCAGCCACCTCTTTGAAGCATTTGCAACCTGCTGATACGAAAATAACAAAACAACTGGATTCCCAGAAACAACCTCCGGACAAGCCCGATAAAGGAACTCGGGAATGACAGCAGCGGGCTGCACGCCTATGGAGTAAAAGCGCAAGCGGTTGCAAGCTCTCGTCATCCCCGAGGGTTCCCTGCTTAAAAAATACTGGGACAAGCGTTATCGGGGATCCTGGAAGTTGTTACCGGCTGAGCGTTGTTGGTACTCAGCAATCCCTTAGTAACTGATGCCCCTGATTCAGGGCGTTGACTTCAAAAACAGTGTCCTAAACTGGTAGCAATTTTCCAAACACTCTTTCTGCAAATAGAGTAACTATCAATACGCTGTGTAAGCAAACAATGCTGAATATTTTTTACTCAGCGACAAAACATCCTGAGTAATTATTACTCAGGCGATACCCTCTCGCAACAAAACGACCAGACGAAAAACACATAAATAGTTCACTTTTTCATCCAGTTACAAGGGACAAAACATTCCGGCATAAACATTGCTGATACTGTTGACAGAGCATGACATTAACATACCTACAACGGATGAGGAAAAAAAATGAAATTATTACTCCGGGAAATAGAAATCAGACGCGCCACCCAGCAACTCCTCCAGAAAAAGAGTCCGCCTGATCAGAAACTCATCGCAAAACTTACTGGCGAGATTTTCGAATTGCAGCGGACAATTCTTACAACAACCCTACGAGTTGACAATCGAACTATGGGGTAACTCCGGCATCGGCCTCCAGACAAACAGGCCGTTCTCATAGCCGCTTTTATATTTTCCCTCTCCCTTCTCTCCCCCCTTCCAAAGTAATTTGGGAGGGGTTTTCTTTTGCCAATACAACTACGAAGTTACAGCCAAACGGATACCAAGCCCAATAAAAAGAATACCGGAGAGGGACTTTAGAAGGCGGGAAAAGCCGGTACTGGTCTTTAGTTTTATCGCCAGGCGAGAAGTAAAGATTACAAAGAAGATGATCTCGTTAAAACTAAACTTCGAGAATGGCTCACTCTTTCCAGAGCTGAAAAAGTTTTCCAATCCCTTTTTCAGCCAGCCCGGTCATGGCCGCAAACGACTCAGAGCTAAAAGGCACACCTTCTGCCGTGGACTGGATCTCAATCCACCGCCCATCACCGCTCATGACAAAGTTGGCATCCACTTCCGCCCTGGAATCTTCAGCATAGTCGAGATCAAGCCATGCTTCCCCATCAATGATTCCAACTGAGATTGCAGCCACGGGGAGTATCTTTGGCAATTCGGCAAGCTCTCCGTTATTCACAAGTTTTTGCAATACATGACGCAGTGCAAGAGCCCCGCCGGTGATTGAGGCAGTGCGGGTTCCTCCATCAGCATTTAACACATCACAATCCACTCGCAGAGTTCGTTCGCCAATTGTGGACAGATCCACCATCATACGCAAACTGCGTCCAATGAGGCGCTGAATTTCGTAGGTTCTTCCTGAACGACCACCGATTTCACGCCTGTAACGCGTATTTGTGGCACAGGGCAGCATGCCATATTCTGCGGTTATCCAGCCTTGACCACTGTCTTTCAAGAAAGGAGGCACGCTATCTTCAACACTTATGCCGCAAATCACATGGGTACCTCCCATGCGGATCAGCAATGAAGCATCAGCTCCCGGCTGAAAATCCCATTCAAGGGAAATATCACGTAGACTATCTGCTGTTCGGTTCTGAAAACGACTCATAGCTCTCTCCTATCAATGACCCGCAGGCCTTTCCCTTCGAAGCGTTCCAAAGTTTTTTCTTCAACAAGTTTCACAGCAACACCAATGCCCAACTCAGAATTAAGCTGCTTTCTGATAGTATCAATGAGTTCACGCTGTTTGCTCATCTGATCAGAAAACAGGGACTCCTTCACTTCCACCATCACCGTTACCCGATCCTGATGATTTTCCCGCTCCACAACGATACGATAGTGGGGCTCGGTGCCATCAATATTAAAAAGAACCGACTCTATCTGGGTTGGAAAGACATTGACCCCCTTGATGATCAGCATGTCATCGGTACGTCCAAGGATTCGATGCATACGACTGAATGTCCGGCCACAGGGACATGGTCCCGGAAGAAAGCGAGTCAGATCACGGGTACGATAACGAATCATGGGAAATGCCTCTTTGGTGAGGGTGGTGATAACAAGCTCACCAACTTCTCCAGGCTCAACAGGCTCCAGTGTTTCGGGATCCATAATCTCCACCAGAAAATGGTCTTCATTGATATGGAGGCCATTGCACTCCGAACACTCTCCAGCAACTCCCGGTCCCATGATTTCTGAGAGTCCATAGTTATCTGTGGCCTGAATGCCCAGTTTTTCATTGATTTCCCGACGCATGGCCTCGGACCAGGGCTCAGCACCGAAAAGACCATATTTCAGGGAAAGCCCTGCCGGATTAATCCCCATATCAAAGAGGACATCGGCAATATTCAGGGCATAGGATGGGGTACAGACCAGAGCAGTGGTCTTGAAGTCCTGCATAATCTGGATCTGTCGTTTGGTGTTTCCTGCTGATATGGGAATAACTGAGGCCCCAAGACGTTCTGCACCGTAATGAAGGCCAAAGCCTCCGGTAAAAAGGCCGTAACCAAAGGCAATCTGAATCACATCATCGGCAGTAAGACCTGCTGCACAAAGAATACGGGCAACAAGGTTGGACCAGTTTTTGATATCATTCCGGGTATAGCCAACCACCGTCGCCTGCCCTGTAGTACCTGAGGAAGAGTGGACACGAACCACTTCCCGCAGAGGGACAGCAAACAGACCATAGGGGTAGCTGTCACGCAGATCCTGCTTGGTGGTGAAAGGCAGTTTTCGGATATCATCCAGAGAGCTGAAGCCTTCAAAATCAAGCTTCATTTCGCTGAACTTCTGTCGATAGAACGGTACATGAGTACCGACCCGATACAGAGTGGACTGCAGACGTTCAAGCTGAAGCTGCTCCAACTCTTCCCTTGCCATACATTCTTTTTCAGGTTCCCAGTACATATTTATTAGGCCAGTTTTCAGTTTTCAGTTTTCAGTTTTCAGCAACTACGGATCACTCTCTTTATTTGTATGAGCGAATCTTTGCTGTAAACTACTTATCCAAGTTAAGAGATTTTGAAAGCCCCTGTAACATAGCTGATATTTCTTTCAATTCAGTATCTGATTACCACTGAAACTCAGCCAGCTTTCAGAGATAGGTGTCATCTCTTGATATAAATGATATTGCAGGCTGGATTCCCGATAAAAGAATTCGGGAATGACAGTCGTGGGCAGCACTCTGATGGGTTATGATA
>JAIPEF010000004.1 GCA_021737265.1 Desulfocapsa sp.
AGTAAATCTGCAAGGTATAATAAACTTGACTCCTCAGACAATGTACGTTTGATTTGATTTTGGGTTTTCATGCATCAAGTATGCACGATTCAGGCTTAAATGTCCAGCTTAAAATTATGGGTAACAGGCAGTCCTAGGACGGTGACACAACATCCTTCAGTATGATCCCTGATACAGGGTACCATACTGGTGTGGTATCCGGATGTGGTGGCACGCTTGCAGGTAATTTCTTTACGACTGGAGCGGTTACCGCAGACTGTAGTGTCACATCCTCCTTTGCCATCGATACCTTTTCTCTGGATGTTAAGAAGACAGGTTCCGGTGCAGGGAAGATCACCAGTGATGTCGAGGGAATTGACTGCGAAGGTGAGTGCAGTGAAATCTATGACTACGGAACAGAAGTTATTCTGACAGCCGTTCCCGTGGACGGTTCTACATTTAAGGGCTGGTCAGGGGATTGTACAGGATCAGATCCAGTCTGTACGGTAACTGTAGATCAGGAAAAATCTGTTACGGCAGAGTTTTATGCCTTCCCGTGGGATTTGTTCGTTCCAGCCATCACCAGGGGATCTGCTCCCTGATTTAGATAACTCCAACATGACGTTCAGTTCCGATTTACATTCGGAACTGAACGTCATCTTTTTACGGCAGTGGCGTCCCTCATGACGACTCTGCCGTTTGTCTTTTTGGGATATCCATATTTCCTGTCACTTTATTTTTTCGTATTAGTCCCGGAAATATTCTGCTATAAAACCAATTGAAATGCTGAGAGATAAGAAAAAAATATTTAAATTTTCCGCATATGTCATTGGTTGCCTCTTGACTGTTTTGCCTGTCTTTTTTGTTGTGGCAACAGGAGTGGCCGGCCAGTCTTTTAAGGCGGAAGTCGTAAAGGTTGTTGATGGGGACAGTATCCATGTTCGATATAAAGGACGTACCATAAGGGTAAGGCTCTGGGGGATTGACACTCCGGAATGGAGCCAGCCTTTTTCCAAGGTTGCCAAAAACTATACGGCTAAGTTAGTGAGTAATACAGAGGTGAAGCTCGAAGAAAAAGACTGGGATGATTATGGCCGCATGGTTGCCCTGGTAACCATGGAAGATAAGAGATGCCTGAGTGAGGAGTTATTGCAAGCCGGTCTTGCATGGGTTCATGTCTATTATTGCAGGGAACCAATTTGTAAGAAATGGCGTGAATATGAGAAACAGGCACGTGAGAGGCAGTTGGGGCTCTGGCGTGATAAGTCTCCTGTTCCCCCCTGGGTATGGAAACGGAAGAAAAAGAAGTAATTCAGGTGGGAAGGCTGAAGGGGACGATGCCATTTGTGTTGTTCGTGTTTAAATTTTCGTTCCCAGCAAGCTATCTTTTGCCAGGAAAATGTCCGAGAATGCACTTTCCCCGCAACTCTTCGTTATTTGGAAAATTTTATCCTCGGAATAGTAAGTATATGCCTGTGGTAAAATTTTCCAAATGCCTCAATCTGAGAAAAAATTGCTATTCTCGGACAGCCTTCTGATTACATTGTTTTACCCTCAGTCTTCGGCCTATGGTTGTAGTCAGCCCTTACCAGTACCAGATCACTTCAAGACGAACAAAATCGTCCCGGGCCAGGCTGAAAGCAGGGTCCTGGAAATCCATATCAATGAAAAAGGAGGAATCGAGATTGAGTCGTATGGAATCACCAAGACGTCGGCTGGCTTCTATACCAATGATGGTGGAACCGGAATAAAGGTCACGAACAACTCCAAGGAGGACGCTGGAATCGTCCATATCATTGACCGAAAGACGAAATCCCCCCATGATATCATTCTCATAGATTGTTGGCAGCCAGCCATCGTCACGGTCATCGAATACATATTCCGCGATCAGTCCCAGATCCATCATACTCCCTCCAATCCCAGTCATCGTATATTCTACACCGAATGTAGTGGCCGCATAAGAGCGACTCTGGCCGGTACGATAGTAGGCCTCGCTCTTCAGTAGCCATTCCCCTGCTACCATCTGCAGGTCCAGTCCTGTCTGGTTGATCTGTTGGTAATAGGGATAGATAATGGCGCCTTTTGCCTGATTGGGTGACAGGAGGAGCGCTGGATCGCGAGATGTCCCTTTAAAATAGGAGAGCCCAATATCAGTGTTGAAAAGTGTTGAGAAATAGCGGAGTGCAAAATCAAGATGGTTTTGTTCGCTGCCACTTTCATATGCTGCCTGGTCGGTATCCACTGGGACCGGGGTGCGGAACCTTCCTCTAATTCCCGGAAAGGTGCGCTCGCGGAACCAGGGGAGGAGGAACCCCTCCAATGTTCCCCAGTCACGAGGGACGGTGAAATGCACCATGGGCTGTCCCAGTTTCTCTTCACCATCCACTGCCTCCACCTGATCGGTCTGGTTGATAATGTCGACAAGGTGGACAAATTCAGTGGCACCCCAGAAGACCCTTCCGATTCCAACGGTAAGTTCCCAACTGTCGGTGAAGTAGAGCAGTTCTGCAAGCCGCAGATCACCATGGCTGCGCGCATCATCTTTGGAGTCCAGGCGGTAAAAGGCATCAAGAGTGAAGCTTGCGTTATCCAGAAAATTATGGTGGAGCTCGATAGTGGCGGCTACTGATGCAGACTGGTTTTCCTGTTGCGACCAGGCACCATTTTCAAGAAAGAGAAAACCCTCCCCGGAGAACTCCCCATTCACCTCCATTCCTTGAATGTTTGCGGCAAGCAGAGGAATTGCCAGGAAAAGAAGGAAGATAAGGGGGATGTAAGAATTATATCTGTTTTCAGCGGACACGTTTCAGGCTTGTTGCGTTGAAATTTGCGTCTGTGAGGCCAGTTCCAAACTGGTAATTATCCCAGAGGAGAGTGGTGGATTTACCTGTTTGATGGTTAATGATATCCATGGAGTCAGGGCGCCAGTAGGTACCAAGATATTGCTGGTATCCTGAGACAGTGAGGGTTTTGAGAAGGCTCTTTTTACGGTCGTAAAACTCAACCTTGAGTAGCCGGTATTCAGTCTTGTCCACCCAGGAAATCCGTTTGCTATAGCCCGAATTTTTTCTGTCCACGGGATAACTTTCGTTCACAAAACATTCCTGCCCCTGATATGTTTCTTCACGGAGATGTTTGTAACTGTATTTTTCCACCTCCTGACTGGCAATGTCTTCATAGGCAAATTCACTGCCCATAAATGAACCTGATTTGTTGCGGGAGTTGATCCGTTTGACACGCTTTAATGCCGGTAGATAGAGCCACTGATCATCATCGCCGGTTTTGTGGGAGAAGGTGAGGAAGGCTGTGCCTTTGACATCCTTTGGGCTATCAAAGATGGAAAGGTTTTTGTCACCATCTTCTGCCACTTCTAATGTCTTACTGCGAATGGAGCGTTTGCTCTCTTTTCCGAGTTTGTTTCTGAGGATCATTGTCATCTCTGCGGTATAGTCTTTAAATCCACTGTCCCGCCGGTCAGCTTCCATGGCTATGGCCAGTCCTTTTTCTTCTGGAGTCTCAGCGTGGACGTGACTGATAAGGAGGAAGACTGAAAGAGGGAGGAAAATCGGTGCCAGATATCTCGGAGAGAAAAGTGAAGAGGTCGTCATTTGCTGTTCTCCAGTTTAAGAAGCAGGGTTGGTAGAAAGAAAAAATCGAGAATTATTGCGAAGATAATAGTGATGGTAGTCATTGCACCCATGTGAGCGTTGATCTGGAACCCGGAAAAAGCAAGGACCCCAAAGCCACCAACCAGAGCCAGAGTTGTCACCCAGATGGCAGTTCCAACTGTATTAAAGGCATATCTGACCGCATCTTCCGGGTCCATTTCATGCTCTTTGCGACCGCGCTGATATTTGGAAATAAAGTGGACGGTATCATCAACGACAATGCCAAGAGTCATGGCAATCATAACAGAGACAGCAAGGCCGACCTGACCAACAAAAATTCCCCATACTCCAAAGGCCATAAAGGCGGGAGTCAGGTTGGGTATCAGGCTCAGGATCCCAAGCTTAAAGTCACGTAAAGCTGCAATCATAATGAGTGAAATGAGAGCCAGAGCAAGGATGGAGCCTTTGAGCATAGAACGGATATTCCGTTCAGAAATGTAAGAGAAGATTATGGAGAGTCCGGAGCCATAAGTGCTCATATCCGGGGAATGTTCCTGCAACCACTTTCGTCCCCGGCGTTCCAAATCCAGTACTCCTGCGGTACCGATATTGGGGGTGGATATGGTCATTCTGGTGGCGGATTTATCCACATTAATACGGTTATTCAGATCCAGGCCAAAGGGGAGATTCATTTCGTAGAGCAGGAGGTACTGGGCAGCAAGATCGCGCTGTTCCGGCAACCGATACCAGGCAGGGTCATCACCGTGCATGTTCTGGTTGAGTCGTTTCATGATGTCGGTGATGGTGTATACATGTCGTACTTCCGGTTGTTCCCGGAACCAGTTGGCAAAGTCTTCAACCGTCTTTAGAAATTGCGGGTCATTAATCCCGCCTTCTTCGCCGGAATCAAGATCCCAGTCGATGATTTCAAGGCCGGCAAGGTGTTCTGATGAAAAGTCGGATGCGACCCGGAAAGGATAGCTGTGGTCAAAATATTTAATAAATTCATCGTTTAGGTGAATTTTCACTATTCCACTGGAGGTGAGAAGAATCAGAACAATCATTGACCAAAAGATAGGGGTACGACGCTTGATAATAAAATCTGCCAGGATAGCAAAAATTTTCCCCTGTCTTGTGGGGGTTTGTTTTACTCGTATGGGAAGTACTGCCATGAGTGCCGGCATAAAAAATACAGAGTAGATAAAGGCGGATATGACTCCCATGGCAACAATGTTTCCGAGATCTCGAAAAGGTGGAGCATCGGAAAAGTTCATGGTCAGAAAGCCGATTGCTGTACTGACACTGGTGATAAGTACCGGCTGCAGATTAACCCTGATTGATTCCTGGATGGCTTTGTGTCTGGAAGTTCCTCTCCGCATCTGATGAAAAAGGGTGACGAGAATATGAATGGAGTCCGCCACCGCAAGGGTGAGAATAATAACCGGCGCATTGGCTGAAGCTGGGGTGAGGAGTATCCCGATCCAACCAGCAATGCCAAGACCGGTGATAGTCGACAAGATAATAACCAGCAGAGTTGCTGTTGTTGCAAAGACAGAACGCAGGGAAATGAAAATGAGAAAGAGGAGGAAGGTAAACATGAGCGGGATCAAAGAGCGCATGTCTTTTTTCGGTGCCTCGCCAAAGGCGGTATCGATCATCACCCCACCGGTGAGATAGGTATCCAGAAATGGATATTTGTCTTTCATGACTTGATCAAGCCTTACGGCAGCACTATTTATATCTTCAATTTTATAGCTGCCGTCATCCGGCTTGATAATATTGACGTTTATTGCAGTTACACTTCCTTTTTTGTCAATCAGGCTATTCACCAGCATGGGTTGTGAGAGAGCTATGGCTTTAATATCGGCAATTTCCTGTGGGCTGAGGGATGCAGAATCGCTGATAAGGTCTGCCACCACAAGATCATCTTCAAAGGCTTTGGTATGTTGATAGTTGCTTAACGAATTAACACGGCTTGAAAAGGGGAGTTTCCATGACTCATTGGTGAGGAACTCAATGGCCTCAAGGGTTTCAGGTTCAAAAACATTCCCGGATTTCGGGGCAATGATATAGAGGACATTTTCCACTTTGGTATAGGTGCGTTCCAGGGATTCAAGGGCCTGCAGTTGCGGGTTTTCCTCGGAGAAAAACATGCGTGAATCATTGGAAAAAGCAAGGAATCGCATGCCGCTGGCAGCAAAGATGGCCAGGAAAAGCAGACCGGGGATCAAAAGCCAGCGGTACTTGACAACGATGATACCTATCCAGTTTTCGACTCTTTGCATATGCTTTCCCGTCATCCTGTAGAATTGTATTGGATGATGGCGTCGTGTTTATCCCCCTCAAGGGAGGACTGAAAAGAGTACCCTTTTCACCCTAACTACCGGGCATAAATACTTATCCATCGGAAATCGAAGTTTTTACGAGTTTATCTTGGATAATAGTTACATAAAATATGAGGAAATAACAATCGGTTTGGACAGGGAGAAATTGTGCGTTTATAAAAAAAAGCCCGCAGAGCGAAGTTCGCTTTGCGGGCCGGGATTGGGGCTAGGCTGCCTGCCCTCTGCTAAAGAGAGATTTCAGCCAGATGCCGCTTAACAGGTAGGAGTAGAGCCAGGTACCAAAGATAATAAGGACAAAGGTCTTGATAATATCAATGGGCGTTCCGGTGAGGGAAAATCCGGGAACAAAACCAAAGAGGAAGGGGCCAAGGTAGAGGAATTTGGCGAACTTAAAGGCGGAAAAGGCCGTTTTCCACATATTTGCCTTGGCAATGGTTGCACCTGCAAAGGCGGCAATACAGACGGGCGGGGTAATATTGGAGTCTTGTGACAGCCAGTAAACGATCATGTGGGCCGCAATCTCATTGACACCCAGATGGGTAAGTGCAGGTACTGCAACCACAGCAGTGATGAGATATGCCGCAGTAACAGGAACACCCATGCCGAGTACCAGAGATGCGAGGGCAATGAGGAGGATAGTCATAACCAGTGAGCCGCCGGCAAGTTCAATGACGATGTCGGCAAAGGTGAGAACCAGGCCGCTGAAGGTGAGAACACCAATAATGATACCGATGACACCAACGGTGGCTCCGATCTTGAGACTGTCTTCCGCACCTTTTCTGGAGGCTTCAAGAAATTCTTTTGGACCGATGCGGGTTTCTTTCCGAAACCAGGAAATTACAATACAGGAAAAAAGCCCCAGGATAGCGGAGTACCCCGGTGAATATCCCAGGAGCATAAAGATGGTGATCACGATGAGGGGAATAGTGTAGTACCATTCAGCTTTCAATATGTCCATTGCATTGTGTTCAGATTTTTCCCCCACAATGTTATGCATTTTGGCCTCATAATGCACCATGACAAAGACAGAAAAGAAGTACATGATGGCAGGAAAGAGGGCAACCAGCATGATACGTGAATAGGGGAGCCCTGTGAGCTCTGCCATGATAAAGCCCCCAGCACCCATGATGGGAGGCATGAACATTCCACCAATGGACGCAGCCGGCTCAATAGCTCCTGCTATATGGGGTTTGAATCCCGCCTTTTTCATCATCGGGATGGTAAAGGAACCGGTTGACACGGTATTGGCAATGGCACTGCCTGAGATGGAGCCAAAAAGCCCTGAGGCAATGACTGCAACCTTTCCTGGTCCGCCGACCTTGTGGCCTACGGCAGCGAGTGGGAAATCGATGAAGAATTTCTGGGCCCCGCATTTCTCAAGAAAGGCACCAAAGAGGACAAAGAGCAGAATATACGTGGCCAAAACATTGGCCATGATCCCGAAGATGCCATCACTCTTATAAAAGATGGAGGTGCAGAGGAGCGGAAAGGTATCTCCGGCATGGGAAATGAGATCAGGCATGTAATCGCCATAGACCCCGTATGCCAGCATAATCACACCAATGATCACAAAGATAGGGCCAACTACACGCCGTGCAAGTTCAATACCGAGGAGGACACCCACAATTGCGATGCCCATATCAAGATTGGTCTCTGCACCTGTCCGGTAATTGATGACCTCAAAGTTGAATATCCAGTAACCGACGCTTCCAATGGAAAGGATGATCAGTATGTAGTCGATTATTCGCCCAATTGTTGATTTGGAACGGTAGAGAAGAAAAACCAAGACATAGGTGACGATAACATATATCCCGCGATGATACTGGGTAGCAGCAGGTGTAATAACTGCAGCATAGGAGTAGAAAAGAAGGAGACCGACGGCACAGGTGTCAAAGAGTATCTGCTCGAACCGTTTTAGATTATCGTACACGGGAAAACCTCGTAGAGAACAGTTGCAGCAGAAGAAAGAAAAGACAAGGTGAAGGCAGAAGGCTGAAGGAGAAGGTAAAATAAAATAGTATTCGATATACCTTCAGCCTTCAGCTTCATATTCTTCAGCCTGTTTTATAACACGCCTTTTTCTTTCCAGAATTTAATGGCGCCGGGATGCATGGGAGTCACAACTCCTTTCACACCATTTTTGATGGACATCTCTTTGAAGGTTTTCTTCTGGGCAACCATGTGTGCCAGGCCTTCATCGGTATAGATGGCGGAGAGAAGTTTGTAAACGACGTCGTCAGATACGTCTTTATTGGCTACCCACAGGGCAGAGTCCTGAAAAGAGGGGACGTCAACATCCACACCTTTGTAGGTCCCTGCCGGAACAGTGAGCTTGGAGAAGTAGGGGAACTTCTCATAGAAACCAGATGCTATCGCATCGGCTTCAAGGTCAACGAGGTCAATGTCATTGGTCTGGGCGGCCATGATAATTGCTCCCGATGGGAACGCGGTGAAAAGCCAGAAAGCGTCAAGCTGATTGTTGCCAAATGCAGCAGCGGCATCATTGTATCCCATGGCGTTACGTTCTACTTTGTCCCATACGCCCATGTGGGTGAAAAAGAGTTCGCAGTTGGCAAAGGCACCTGAACCGGCATTACCCACACCTACTTTTTTTCCAGCAAGATCTTTTACTGATTTGATACCTGAGCCTTTGCGGACAACAAGCTGAGCTGGAGCGCCGTAGAGATAGGCAACGGCCATAACGTTTTCATATTTTTTAGTATCATTTTTCATCCTGCCGTTGGCGCCAAGATAGACATGACCGGAATAGACGACGCCAAAATCAGATTTACCCGCGTCAACTTTGCGCAGGTTCTCAACAGAGCCGGCGGAAGATTGGGCTTTAACGGTGAAGTCAGCCATTTCTTTCACAGGATCATAGACTTGGATGGCATTGGCAACTACCTGGAATGTTCCACCGGCAGGGCCGCCGCCAAAGACGATGCGTTTTTTTGCATGGGAGTCAACAGCTGATGTAAATGTCATGGCCATGGTGAGACAGGCAACTGACATCATACCAAAAAACTTGTTCATTTTCTTTCCTCCTGGGAGAGAGTTGAGGGGGCAGGATATTCTGTCCCTGTGTAAAAAAACGCAGAAATATCCTACGTGGTTAACCGAAAAACAATCAATATGGCATATCTCCGCCATAGGCAGTCTCGTAGATGGAAATAACATCTGCCAGTGAAGGTTGCCGTGGGTTATTTTCCACAGGTCTGGTTACGGTAAGGGCAATTTCAGCCATTTCCGGAATTGAGTCAAAGGGAATATCCAGCTCTTTGAGGGTGGAGGGAATGCCAACATCATCGTTGAGATTAAAAAGGGCATCAACGCAGAGACTGGCAGACTCCCGCAAGGTGAGATCGTCAATGTTCTGACCAAGGGTCTCGGCCAGTACAGCAAATTTTATCATATCTCCAATCAGGTTGTACTCAACCACATAGGGCAGGAGAACAGCATTGGCGAGTCCGTGGGGGATACCAAACATACCGCCCATGGGGTAGGCCATGGCATGAACAAGACCGACCCCGGCAGTGGCCAGTGCTTTGCCACCCAGTAGCGAACCCATGAGCATGCCTGAGCGGGCTTCAAGGTTGGAACCGTTGGCATAGGCGGCTGGGAGATTGTCGGCAATGAGCCTGATGGCCTCCAGCGAATACATCTCTGAGATAGCATGTGCCTGGGTGGAGGTGTATGCTTCAAGGGCATGAGTCAGGGCGTCAATACCGGTAAAGGCCGTTACGTGGGGAGGCAGACTGAGAGTGAGAGCCGGATCAAGGATGGCTGCGTCGGGGTACAGGGGGTCACCGTTCATGCCGCCTTTGGAACCGGTTTTCTCGTTGATGAATACAGCGGTAAATGTCACCTCGGCCCCGGTTCCTGCAGAAGTGGGGACCATGATTTTCGGGACACCGGGTTTTTTGATGAGTCCCAGGCCAAGATAGTCAATAGCTTTGCCGCCATTGGTAATGAGGATCGCAATGGCTTTAGCCACATCCATGGCAGATCCGCCACCAACCCCGACTACACAGTCACAGCCGGCTTTTATAGCAATTTTGGTTCCCTTGTCGGCAAGTTTCAGACCCGGCTCGGGGTCAATCTTGTCATAGAGGGTAAAAGGTATCTTTGCTTTTTTGAGTGGTGAGGTGATGGGGTTAATAAGACCAGCCTTGACCAGACCTGGATCAACAACGAGAAAAACATTGCTTCCGTTAAAGTCTTTTACGGTTTTGGCAAGGTTCGCAATTGACCCGGAACCGAATTGGATGCGGGTGGGTTGAGTTACCGTGAATGTCTGAGAAAAAGTCATAGAGGGGGTTCCTTTTTGTAGGAGTGAGAACGATTGCTGAGCTCTTGATACATAGAGCTGATAAACTCGTAAAAACTTCGATTTCCGATGGATAAGTATTTATGCCCGGTAGTTAGGATGAAAAGCTTCATATTGGAGGCTTACAATTTTTCTATCATTACGACGTACCGTATATACGCCGAAATGATAGAAAAATTGTAACAACGAACAAGATGAAGAGTTTTCACCTGAAAAAAGGGTACTCTTTTCAGTCCTCCCTTGAGGGGGATAAATACGACGCCATCACAGCTTAATGTTATTAAAATATATATAATATCAACTGAAAGCGAAAATAAGAAACAAAAACGGAAAAAGTTTGTTCAATAAAAGTGAAGAGTATTGTAGGTTTTATTGATGACAAACAGATAGTCATAAACTCTCCATGGAAGCTGAGGAACTAATGGGTAAAACAGAAAAAAAAATCATCCTGGCGAATCCGAGAGGATTCTGCGCCGGCGTTGAACGTGCAATCTCCACGGTTAAACTTGCGGTGAAGCAGTACGGAGCTCCAATCTATGTCCTCCATGAAATTGTCCATAATAGGCATGTTGTAAAGGAACTTGAAGGTCTTGGGGTTCTTTTTGTTCACGATCTTGTAGACATACCAAGAGGTGCAATATGTATATTCAGTGCCCATGGTGTGTCTGTGGCCACAGAAATGCGTGCTAAAACCCTTGGCCTGCGGACCATTAATGGAACCTGTCCCCTGGTTGGCTCAGTGCATGATATGGTTGAGCGCTATCATAGAGATGGATATGATGTTCTTATCATAGGACATCATAAGCATCCTGAGGTGGAAGGGACTGCAGGGCGCGTGAGCAGCAATGTTTATGTGGTGGCAAATGAAGAGGAGGCAATGGCGATTCAGGTACAGGATTCCTCGCGTGTTGCGTATGTGACCCAGACGACATTGAGCCAGGATGATATTGCAGGAATTGTGGAGATCCTGTCGAAACGTTTCCCTGGGATCAAAGGACCAAAATCAAATATATGCTATGCCACATTGAACCGGCAAAAGGCAATGCGGGAGCTTGGTAAAATTTGTGACACCCTGCTGGTTGTTGGTTCTAAAAACAGTTCCAACTCAAACAGGCTGCGGGAAGTCGGAGAACGGGCAGGGATGCACGGTTACCTTATTGATGATGAGAAGGATATTCAAATGAAGTGGCTGAGGTTGGCATCCACCATCTGCATCACAGCGGGTGCCTCGGCTCCCGAACGCTTAGTACAGGGAGTTATAGCATTTCTCCGGGTACAGGGTTTTGAAAAATTTGAAGAAATGAATGGCAAGGAGGAACAGGTCAGTTTTGAGCCGGCAACTCTTGGTAATTAAATGGCAACCGGAGAATATTGTGGTGTTGTTCATGGTTGTTTAGACATTCACATTATGAAAGTATAGGTAGAAATGGCGCAGAGCCGCTGCTTAGATTTCTGATCTGGGAAAAAACAGGAATAGTGTTCTGGGAACTTGAAGATTCCGCCAACTTTAGGTAGTCTTGAATTGTGGATGGATGAGCAGTACGAAACTGCAGGTGGTCAAGATTGAAAAGAGAGGAGAATGGTATGGCAACGTTCTGGGAAAAAGTCAAGAAATACCCTTGTATTAGTGTGATAACGCTGTTTCTTTTTCTGGCTATGACGGCTAGGGTCCAGGGAGACATTGCCACGATGTTTGAGCGAACAGTGGTTAATCTTGTTTCCGGTGTGGCCATTGCCATCCTTATTCTCTATGCATTTCTGTACCTGACCGGCTCTCTGAATCCCGGAGACAAGCCCGTTACTGATTTTAAAAAGATTGGTGAAAAACTGCTCAACGGAAAGTCCGGTGGCGAAAGCCACTGAGTATTGCAACCACAAACATCGAACACGTAATAGTAATCTGTAGAAGGTAATACAGTTACATTCCGTGTTCGATATTCGATAGTTTTATTTTCTCTTTCTTACGCCAGGGATTTTTTAATTCTCTCCATGGCGGTTTTTACGTTTTCGTAAGAGTTAAAGGCAGAAAGCCTGATGTAGCCCTCACCACATTTTCCAAAACCGGCACCGGGAGTACAGACAACACCAGCCTTATCGAGCAGCATATCAAAGAATTCCCAGGAATCACGATTTCCTTCAATCCATATGTATGGTGAGTTGTCCCCGCCAACAAAGTCATAGCCCAGATTTTTGATTTCACTGGCGATGAGGTCCGCATTTTTCAAATAGCCGGCAACCAGTCCTTTGGTCTGCGTTTTGCCTTCCTCACTGTAAACAGCTTCTGCGGCCCGCTGTACCGGATATGAGACACCGTTGAACTTGGTACAGTGGCGGCGATTCCACAGGGGGTGTATCAACTGTTTTCCTCCCTTGGAGTCAAAGGCTGCGCATTCTTTGGGGACAACGGTGTAGGCACAGCGGGTTCCTGTAAATCCGGCATTCTTGGAGAATGACCGGAATTCAATGGCAACTTCTCTGGCACCTTCCACCTCATAGATTGACTTGGGCAGAGATTCGTCACGGATAAAGGCCTCGTAGGCAGCATCAAAAAGAATTAAGGCCTTATTCTCTTTTGCATAATCAACCCAGGTCTTCAATTCCTCTTTGGTGATAGTGGAACCTGTGGGATTATTCGGGAAACAGAGATAAATAAGGTCTGGAGTCTCAGTCGGCAGGCCGGGGACGTAGTTGTTTTCTTTTGTGGAGTCAAGGTAGATGATTCCTTTATATCTTCCGTCCTCATAGTTTCCTGTGCGCCCTGCCATGACATTGGTATCCAGATAAACCGGGTAGACAGGATCAGGTATAGCTATTTTGGCATCCTCGGTAAAAAGTTCCTGGATGTTCCCGGTATCGCATTTAGCACCATCACTCACAAAAATCTCGTCTGGTGTAATATCTGCACCCCGTGACTGAAAATCATTTGTCGCAATAGCTTCTCGCAGAAAGGCATAGCCCTGCTCCGGTCCATAGCCGCGAAAGCTTGAATCATTGGCCATTTCATCGATAGCTTTATGAAAAGCATCTGTACAGGCCTGTGGCAGTGCGCGGGTTACATCGCCAATACCGAGACGAATAATTTCTTTGTCCGGGTTGGCCTTTTGAAATTCGCCAACCTTTTTGGCAATATTGGAGAAGAGATAGGATGCTTGAAGTTTCAGGTAATGTTCGTTGATCTTGATCATGGGATTATTGCCTCAAGTTTGATATGGTAAGTGGATAAAAATTTTCATGAATAATATCTGTGGAAAATATACTGGAAAGAACTGGCTGTCAACGCCAACTGGAATATAAGAACAAAAGAAAATCTGCTTACTAACAAAGCTCAGCCGGCAACAACTTCCCGGATCCCCGATAACGCTTGTCCCAGTATGTTTTAAGCAGGGAACCCTCGGGGATGACGAAAGCTTGCAACACATTGATATTTCAGCTTATGACCGTGAATCCCTCTGCCGCCATTCCCGAGTTCCTTTATCGGGCTTGTCCAGAGGTTGTTTCTGGGAATCCAGTTGTTTTTTTATATTCCTATCAGTAGGTTGCAAATGCTTCAAAAAGGTGGCTGAGTTTCATACGTAATCAGCGTTCCACCCGGCGCGCCGGGTCAAATATCAAGACTAACAAAACTCCCTACAATCAACCAGGTAGATTTTTGTTAGTTAGAAGAAAAGAAAAAGGAAAAACTATGTCAGCAAAGGAGCAACAAATCATTTGTCGCAAGGATTACCAGGTACCGGATTTTCTTATAAGTGACTTGTCTCTTGATTTTCAGCTTTATGAAGATGCTTGTGTGGTGCAGGCAAAGTCATCTTTTCGGAGGAACCCGGGCGCAGCGAAGGACGGGGACGAGATTTTTCTTAATGGTGAAAACCTTGAACTCCTCTCTGTTGCTGTGGATGGTAATGAACTGGTCCCGGACCAGTATCGTCTGTCCGAAGATGGTTTGACCCTGTTACAGGTTCCGGATCAGTTTGATCTTGAGATAGGCACCAGAATTTATCCCGATAAGAATACAGCCCTTGAAGGTCTGTACCGTTCTAGCGGCAATTTCTGCACCCAGTGCGAAGCGGAAGGGTTCTGCAAGATCACCTACTATCTGGACAGGCCTGATGTCATGGCCCGTTTCACCACCCGCATTGAGGCCGATCGTGCAGCTTGTCCGGTGCTTTTATCCAACGGCAACCTTGTGGAAGAGGGCATGCTTGAGGGCGGTCGTCATTACGCAGTGTGGCAGGATCCTTTTCCCAAGCCCTGCTATCTCTTTGCCCTTGTTGCCGGAGACCTTGTTTTCCTCCAGGATAGTTTTGTCACTAAATCAGGGCGTACCATTGACCTGCGGATTTACGTAGAAGCCAGAAACAGGGATAAGTGTCAGCATGCCATGATATCCCTGCAAAAAAGTATGGCATGGGATGAAGACGTATTTGGTCTTGAGTATGATCTGGATACCTTCATGATTGTGGCGGTGGATGATTTCAATATGGGGGCCATGGAGAATAAAGGACTCAATGTCTTTAACTCCAAATATGTCCTTGCTAGTCAGAAAACAGCAACAGATCAGGATTATCTTGGCATTGAGGGTGTGATTGGACATGAGTATTTTCATAACTGGACAGGAAACAGAGTGACTTGCCGGGACTGGTTTCAGCTCAGTCTCAAGGAAGGGCTCACGGTGTTTCGTGATCAGGAGTTCTCCTCGGATATGAACTCACGGGCTGTGCAGCGTATAGATGATGTGCGGCTGTTACGCAATTTTCAGTTTCGTGAAGATGCGGGCCCCATGGCCCACCCGGTTCGTCCTGATTCCTATGCTGAGATCAATAATTTCTATACTGCAACGGTTTATAATAAAGGTGCTGAAGTTATCCGTATGATGCATACCCTGCTGGGAGCGAAAAGTTTCCGTAAAGGAATGGATCTCTATTTTGAGCGGCATGACGGGCAGGCTGTCACCTGTGATGATTTTGCTGCAGCCATGGCCGATGCCTCAGGTGTTGATCTTGCACAGTTTAAACTCTGGTACAGCCAGTCAGGAACTCCGCAGTTGGATGTGGAAGAGGAGTGGGACGAGAGTAGAAAGGAATACCGGCTGAAAATTGTGCAGACATGTCCTTCAACACCGGGTCAGAAGAAGGAAGACAAGAACCCCTTCCATATTCCCCTGGCAATTGGTCTTCTCGATTCTTCAGGGAAGGATATGGAGCAGGTAAATAACATGCTGGAACTGCGGAACCCTGAAGAACATTTTTCCTTTAAGGGTCTTCCCGAAAAACCTGTCCTGTCACTTCTTCGCGATTTTTCTGCCCCCGTTAAAGTCAGTCCCTGGCAGGAGCGGGAACAGCTCGCCTTTCTCATGGCCAATGACAATGACCCCTTTAATCGCTGGGATGCCGGCTTTCGCCTGAGTGAATCCGTTATCCTGGAGCTTATCAGTACCCTGCAAAAAGAAGAACAGGCTGTTCTCGACCCCTTCTTTACAGGAGCTGTGAAGCAGATCCTTGAGGATCGAGAGAGTGACAAATCCCTGCTTGGCATGGCCCTCACCCTGCCTGAAGAAAGCTATCTTGCCCAGCAGATGGCGGTGATCGATCCCGATAACCTGCACCAGGCGAGGCAGTTTGTGCGCCAGCAACTGGCGACTGTTCTTAAAGCAGAACTCAGGAAAGTCTGGGAGGAAAATCGTGAACAGGGACCATATCAGTTGACACCGGAAGCCATGGGCCGAAGACGACTGAAAAATGTGTGCCTCTCCCTACTGTTGGCAGCAGAGGTTCCGGATCAGGATGATATCGCGCTGGCGCTGGAGCAATATCACACCAGCACGAATATGACCGATGTCTTGGCAGTGTTGGCCACTTTTGCCAATTGTGATATTCCGGAACGTCAGGAGCTTCTGGATGATTTTTATGAAAAATGGAAAGCTGACGCCCTGGTCATGGATAAGTGGCTTATTCTCCAGGCTACCTCGAGCCTGCCAGAGACACTAGCAGTGGTTCAAAGGCTCATGTTCCACAAAAGCTTTTCTCTTTCCAATCCCAACAAGGTCCGCTCTCTGATTGGTGCCTTTGGTGGTAACCACTTCTCTTTTCACAGGAAAAGCGGGGAGGGGTATCAGTTCCTGGCGGATCAGGTTCTCACCATTGACTCCCGCAACCCTCAGATCGCCTCCCGCCTGACGACTCCTTTTGCCGCGTGGAAACGCTATGACGAAGGGCGGCAGGAGTTGATGAAAAGACAGCTGCAACGCATTTTAGAGAAGAAAGACCTTTCCGGAGATGTCTCAGAGATGGTAGGCAAGAGCCTGAAAGGGTGAATATAGGGAAGGGGATAGGCTGTTGTTTGGTTAACGTTTTTTATGCCACCAATCAAAGACAAGGGCCTTTAACCCCACTCCATTTAGCAGGGACTTTCCATCAGGGGACAGTTGGGGAATTCTTTCAGGGAGGAGTTCAGGCAGTTGACTATCAATAGAATTGTCATCAGATTTTGCAGGTGTCTGGAAGGCAACAGACAGCGACAGCGCTAACAGGGACACAAAAAAGAGTGATCTCAAGCAAGCTCTTCATACATACTCCTTGTCACTTCCTTCTTGTTATATTCAGTCTCTTTTGTGACAAAACAGACAACGGTATTTAGGCGGATGATCTTCGGGCAGGGGATAGACTCCTTCGGGGGTATGACATTCAACGCATAATTTTCCAGCCGCCTTTTTCTTCATGGCAAAAAAACGATTATGGTCATCATCATGGGGAAGCTTGGCTGTGGTCTCTTCAGGAGCATTCAGGAGAAATGTAAGAATTGCTGCCGCTATCACTAAAAAAGCGACATTAATAAGGAGTGTTTTTTTCTTTTTTGGGGTGTTCATAAGGGTGTCTTCAGTTGGAGGAATGTTTAGACTGCCATTTCCAGTTTGTTGAATTTAATCATACCTGATCGCAAGGCCAGTGTCACCACTTCTGCCAACATGGCATTCACAAAACCGTTTTTTCCACTGAATGTTACCATTTTACAGTGTTTATCATGTTTCCGAATCAGGTTGTCCATGGTAACGCTGCTGTGCCCAGGGGCTAAAATTGTTTGCCCAACCTGTTCACCTGAGACAATTGCCGGGTAGATGCCTTCTCCAGTGAGCCCGGATGCCAGGCCAGCAGCGTCACCAACGAGAAAGGTGTTCCCGAAATTCCAACCCCGAAAGTCGTAATTGATATATTCCGCTCGGGCCTTTTTGTCTTTTAGGGTAAAACCTTTTCCTGCAGCCCAGGTGATAAGATTGGCCTTCAGTTTTGCTGGAGACATAATTTTCTGATCCGCATAAGCGCCAATAGACACCGTGTCTGAATGGGGAAAAACCCATGCATATCCGTTGCCAAAGAGTCGGTTATTCAAATGCCATTCCATTTTTGGCAGATTGCCAGGGATCTGGTAGTTAATGCCTATACCCAATTGTGTACTTTTTAATCCAAGATGACGCCTGACCAGTGAACTCGAACCATCCGCTCCCACCAGACAGGTAAAACTGATTTTTTCATTTTTACCGCTGGCCCTGTCCTCAACAGTCACCGTGTTCTCTGCAATTGAACGCACTATAACGTTTGTACGCAGGTTTGCCCCGGCTGCCACTGCCTGCTCAGCCATGTATTGGCCCAGTTTTTTACGGTTAACCGTGGCAATAATAGGTGTTTTCTCCTCAATAGACACTCTTTGGAGGGGGGTATAGATGTGCTGCTGTGGAAATGATTTCTCGGCCAGTGTAGCAGGCACCCGGCTGATCAAGCCGCTCCAGGTAATTCCTCCGGCACAGACCTTGGGACCTATGATTTCTTTTCGCTCCAGCACCAGGGTGTTGACACCCTGAGTGGCAAGCGTGGTTGCACAGGAAAGGCCTCCGGGACCTGCACCGATGATGAGGGTATGGACACGCATGTGATCTGGGGAGGAAGCCATCCTGGGTTTATCCGAAAAAGGAAGCCTTTACAAATTCTCTGTTCATTCTGGCAATATTTCTGATCGATATCCCTTTAGGGCAAACCGCCTCACATTCCCGTTCATTGGTGCAGTTACCAAAGCCTTCTTTGTCCATGGCAGATACCATGGCCATGGCACGTTCTTTTCGTTCCGGCCGACCTTGGGGCAAGAGGCTGAGCTGAGAAATCTTTGCTCCGGTGAAGAGCATGGCTGCACCATTTGGACAGCTGGCAACGCAGGCTCCGCAACCGATACAGGCGGCAGCATCCATGGCAAGTTCTGCTGTGGCCGATGGAATAGGGATGGCGTTCCCGTCAGGGGCGCCTCCGGTATTTACCGATATATACCCACCAGCCTGAATGATTCTATCCAGGGCACTCCGGTCAACAATCAGGTCCTTGCGGATGGGAAAGGCGCGGGAACGAAAAGGTTCGATAACGATTGTGTCCCCGTTGCAAAAGTGACGCATATGCAGCTGGCAGAGTGTGGTTTCCGGTTCGGGGCCATGGGCAATGCCATTTACCACCGCCCCGCACATGCCGCAAATTCCCTCACGGCAGTCATGATCAAATGCCACCGGATCAAGTCCTTCGCGGGTCAATTTTTCGTTTAATACATCCAGCATCTCCAGAAAAGACATGTCTGCGGAGATACTTTTTAATTGGTAGCTTTCAAAGACACCTGTTGTCCTACTGTCTTTCTGGCGCCAGATTTCAAGGCTGAGATCAATGCTTTTTGTGGTCATATCGAGTTCTCTTTTACTTATAGCTTCGCTGGCTGGGTGTCACGTTTTCAAATGTCAATTCTTCTTTATGAAGGACAGGTTCCTGTCCGTCTCCCTGGTATTCCCATACCGAAACATGGCTGTAGTTCACATCATCGCGCTTTGCCTCGTTCTCTTCAGTCTGGCTTTCTTCGCGGAGGTGGCATCCGCACGACTCTTCACGTGCCAGGGCGTCCCGGATTATAATTTCAGCAAACTCAAGAAAATCAGCCAGCCGTCCGGCCCGCTCAAGGGACTGATTCAGTTCTTTACCCTTTCCGGGAATATAGACATCTTTCCAGAATTTTTCCTGTAGAGCAGGAAGTTTTGCCAAAGCCTTTTCCAACCCTTCCTTGTTCCGTGCCATCCCACAGTGATCCCAAAGAAGAATTCCGAGCTCTTTGTGGATATCATCCACTGTGAGCTTACCTTGCGGGCCATTTTTACTGCCACGCAGGAGCTTCTGGATCCGATCCTGGCATTTCTTCCGGGCATCAACAAATTGTGGAAGGGTACTACTCACCTTATCCGGATTTGTGGAACCAAAATAATCCGCAATGCAATTGGCAATGATAAAATAGCCGTCAGCCAGTCCCTGCATGAGTGCGCTGGCACCTAATCGATTGGCTCCATGGTCTGAGAAGTTGCACTCACCAATGGCAAACAGACCAGGGATGGTGGTCATGAGATTATAATCCACCCACAGGCCGCCCATGGTGTAATGGACAGCAGGGTAGATCATCATTGGCTCGTGCAGCGGGTTTGAGTCAGTAATCTTTTCATACATCTGGAACAGGTTGCCGTATTTTTTAAGGATGGTGGCCTCTCCATCGCGGCGGATAGCTTCCGCAAAATCGAGATAAACAGCAAGTTGGGTTGATCCCACACCTTTCCCTGCATCACATTGCTCCTTTGCATTGCGGGACGCCACATCGCGTGGAACAAGATTACCAAAACTGGGATATTTGTTTTCCAGATAGTAATCCCGTTCCTCTTCAGGGATTGAGCCAGGTTTTCTTGTATCACCAGGTTTTTTGGGAACCCATACCCTGCCGTCATTACGCAAACTCTCACTCATTAAGGTCAGCTTGGACTGATAGCTCCCATGTACCGGTATACAGGTCGGATGAATCTGGACAAAACTGGGATTGGCAAAGCCTGCTCCCATTCTGTGCGCCCGCCAGGCAGCTGTCACATTGGAGGCCATGGCGTTGGTGGAAAGAAAGTAGGCGTTACCGTAACCACCGGTGGCTAGAATAACTGCATCTGCACTGTAACTGGCGATTTCTCCGCTGATGATGTCACGGGTGACAATACCCCGGGCCTGCCCGTCAACAAGAACCAGTTCCATCATCTCCTGACGGGTATGCATGGTCACCTTGCCGCTTTTGATCTGGCGGGAAAGGGCGGAATAGGCACCAAACAGCAGCTGCTGACCCGTCTGGCCTCTGGCATAAAAGGTTCTTGAAACCTGGGCTCCACCAAAGGAGCGGTTGGCAAGGGTTCCGCCATATTCACGGGCAAAGGGCACACCTTGAGCAACGCACTGGTCAATGATATTATTACTAACCTGGGCCAGCCGATACACATTGGCCTCCCGGGAGCGGAAGTCCCCCCCCTTGATGGTATCGTAAAAGAGGCGTTGGATGGAATCACCATCGTTTTGGTAATTTTTGGCTGCATTGATTCCACCCTGGGCAGCGATGGAGTGGGCCCGTCTCGGGCTGTCCTGGATACAGAAGCTGCTTACCTCATACCCCTGTTCAGCAAGGGTTGCAGCGGCAGAGGCTCCGGCAAGTCCGGTCCCGACCACAATCACTTTATATTTGCGACGATTGGCTGGGTTCACCAGTTTTGTGGAAAAACGATGCTTGTCCCATTTTTCTGCAAGAGGGCCTTCGGGGACATTTGATTTGAGTTGCATGGGGATACCTGTTTAGTGCCTTAGTTGTCGGCTTCTTGTTTTCCTTTTGTCTGGGCTAACTTACCATTCCAAAAAGAAAAAGAAGGGGGATAGTGCCAAAGATGAGCAGAAAAAAGAGTGGGACAATATATGTTAAACGACTGATGAGGCTATTGTAACTGGGGTGGTTAACGCCAAAGGTCTGCAGCATTGACCAGAAACCGTGACTCAGGTGAATGGCAAGCCCGATAAAGG
The DNA here is from genome assembly GCA_021737265.1 of Desulfocapsa sp. Classification (GTDB taxonomy): domain Bacteria; phylum Desulfobacterota; class Desulfobulbia; order Desulfobulbales; family Desulfocapsaceae; genus Desulfocapsa. Next base: position 21,143 of record JAIPEF010000004.1, read on the forward strand.
CTATAATGTAGAACATGGAAACAAAAAAGGAACGAAACATCTCACTGATGGTGACACCAATCTTGCCATGGTCGCCAAAAGAGACGACCGAGGTGTGGATAACAATAAAAAGGAGAATGAAGAGGCCACTGTAGATCATGGTACTGGAAGCCTGGGAGTTACTGATGGCCCTTGTTTTTACCTTGTATCTCTGATTTCTGGCCTTGCGGTTCTGGAGGAAGAGCAGGGAACCGGTTACTACGTGTACTGCAAAGGTCAGAGTCAGCCCCTTGCTGAAGACGGAAATTATCAGGGGATGGCTGTGTAGCTGGTCAGCATAGGCCTGAAACAGCGAGATACTGGAAAAGAGTGTTGCATTCCCGGCCGCATGGCTGCAGAGAAAAAGGGTCAGGAAGGAACCGCTCAGGGCCATGATCCATTTTTTGCCGATGGAGGATTTGACAAAGCTTACAAACCACATAATTTTAAACCATATGTTGTCTTTAGAGAAACAGCTTAAAGATGGGCACGTAAGACAGCAAATATCCAATATGAATATGCCCTTCTGTCTTCTTCTACCAGTCTACATACCTTGAATTTATTCAATAGTAAAAAAGAAAATGAAAAAAATGAATAGCCCTGATTTGGAGTTGTAGGATATTTTTTCAGGTGCTATGCTTGCGCTTTAAAATGAAGTGGTTCCATGGTGCTAATTTATCAACAGCTAGGGGAAGGGTGTATGCAATACAAAGGGATAATATTTGATCTGGACGGGACACTGCTCGATACCCTTGAGGACCTTGCCGACGCGGCTAATGCCACCCTTCGTTATTTTGGTTTTCCGGTGCATCCGGTGGACAGCTATCGCTATTTTGTTGGAGAAGGATTGAAGACGTTAACCAGGAGAATTATTCCAGATTCATCTGCAGATGATGCAGCGTTGAATGAATATATGCGAAAATTCGGCGAAATTTATAGTCGCACCTGGAATGCGCATACTGTCCCATACGCTGGCATCCGGGAAATGATTGCAGCCCTTTCAGCCGCAGGCTTACAGCTGGCGGTCTTGTCCAACAAGCCCCATGAATTTGCAAAAATATGTGTGAAGGAATTTTTTCCGGAGAACCCTTTTGCTTTTGTCTTTGGACAGCGGGAGGGTGTTGCTAAAAAACCTGACCCTGCAAGTGCCCTTGAACTTGCCGAAAAAATGGGGCTACTCGTTAATGAAATCCTTTACATAGGGGATACCGCAATAGATATGCAAACAGGGAATAGCGCCGGGATGAAAACCATCGGCGTGGAATGGGGCTTTCGTGAGCGAGCAGAACTTGAAGAAAACAAGGCCTGGAGAATAGTGTCAACTCCAGTTGAGGTAGTTTCCTATGCCATTTGATCCTGCGTCTCTGGGCCCGATAGTACAATACGCTGCACCTCCTTTAGTGGGGGCATTCATCGGTTACCTCACCAACAAGGTTGCCATCAAGATGCTGTTCAGGCCTCTTACTGCCAAGTATCTCTTTGGCATCCGTATTCCCATGACTCCAGGGGTGATCCCTTCAAAACGGGCAGATCTTGCGGCAAATATAGGGGCAATGGTGGGCAGTCATCTGCTGACCAGTAAAGAAATCAGCAAGGCCCTGGAAAAAGAAAGTTTTCAAGAAACCCTCTATGAGCTCATAGAAAGTCGTGGGGAGAGCCTGCTGGAGAAGGACCTTGGGCCGGTAAGTGAAGTTATCCCGGAAAAGTATCTGTCATACTATCAGGTTGCCGTCCATGCTGTTTCCCATCAGGCACAAAAGGCTATTCATTCTTTTATCGATTCCAAATCTTTTAAAGCCATTCTCGAAGATTCCATTGATGAGCAGTTTGAGAGACTGCTGGCCACTGATCTGCAGGTTTTTTTCCCTGGTCAGGACAGGGAGTCAACATACGGATTTTTGGAAAAAAGCCTTGGCCGAATGCTGGAAAGTCCTGCCATGGATGAGTGGGTGGAATCTTTTGTTCAGCAAAAGCTGTATGCGGCCCTGTCGCAGGAAAAAAGTCTGGCCGATATTGTGCCGGTTTCAATGCAGGAGCTGATTGTCACCAGCATTGAAAGCCAGACACCGCTGCTTCTCACAAAACTTGCCTCTATCATTTCCGAACCGGAGATCAGAGATCGTATTGTTACCGGGGTGCGCATGGGGGTAGAATCCTTCGTCCAGGGTCTTGGTCCCATGGCAGCGCTGGCCAGTGGGTTTTTGACGCCTGAGGTTGTGGAGAGAAAGGTCAGAGAATATCTCAAAGAGAAAGATGGGGAAATTGCTGACTGGCTGCAAAATGAAGAGATCCAGACACATGTGGCAAACGCCCTGCGTGATCGAAGCATGGAGGTGCTGACAACTCCACTGGTGAAGATGGTGGGGGATGGGCACGATGAGATGGTGGATGGGTTTTGTATCCATCTTTCCAGGCAGTTGTCAGCACTCCTGCAGGAGCCTGAAACCACCAATGCCTTTGCCTCCATGGTTCGTGATAATATAGAGACCCACATTGGTGGCGGTAAACTGCCATTGGGTGAAATCCTCTTTGATTTTGTCGGCGATGATGGTGTTGCCAGAGGAAGGGCTTGGCTGAAGAAGGAGGTTTTTTCAATTCTTACTGCGGAAAAAACCAGAAAAACTCTGGATTCAATGGTGGAGAGTCTGCTTGCTGATCTTCTGAGTCAGCGACTTGGCAAACTGTCCCGCCTCCTCCCGGCAGGTGTTCGCGAAGGGATCTATACTTCCCTACGTCAGATGTCCTCTGCCATGCTTGCTGTTGAAGTTCCGGGGTTGGTTGATTCCCTGAATATTCAACAGATTGTCAAAGAAAAAGTCAACTCCCTGGATCTCATGCGCCTGGAACGACTGCTCCTTTCCATAATGGAGGAACAGTTCAAGTATATTAATCTCTTCGGTGCATTGCTGGGTTTTTTGATTGGCTGTTTGAATCTGTTTTTCCTGAATGTCATGTGACACGGAGTTGGATGTAATCCGTTTTGGGTACGGCCAGGAGGTTGTCCGAGAAGAGCAATTTTTTCTCAGATAGAGGCATTCGGAAAATTTTACCACAGGCATATACTTACTATTCCGAGGATAAAAATTTCCAAATAACGAAGAGTTGCGGGAAAAGTGCATTCTCGGTCAGGCTCCTAGGATAATTGTCTGGGATATACGTCTTATTGGGACTAAAAGAGCAGGTGGAAGAGTAAATAAAAAATACGCGCCTCGCATATGGAGCTTTTCACCCTAACTGCCGGGCATAAATACTTAGCCATCCTAGGTTTGAGGTTTTCACCCAAACTACGGGCATAAATACGAGTTTATCAAAAGGTGATTAATGAAAATTCAATAGTGTCTCAAAAACACTTTCTTTTTCATCTGAAAAAAATAGAATTTCACTTTAATCCCTGAGAAGAAAATCTTTGTATAGTTTTGTCAACAATACCAAGAAAACTGGTGCGTTCTAGTGGATTATAACAGGTAAAAATGATTATGAAGCCAGCTTCTATAAAAGAAAAAATTTTATATAATGTAGATATCCCGGAGTCGGTTGGTGTTGAAATAGGAGCACTGGCAAACCCCATGGTAAAGAAAGATGATGGCGATGTTCGTTATATAGACAGAGATTCAACGGAAAAGATTAAAGAGTGGTACAGAAAGTCAGACGTTGTCGATCAGGACAAGATTGTCGACGTTGATTACGTATGGGGTGACCAGACCCTTACCGAAGCAACAGGAGTTATGGAGGGTTTTGATTACTGTTTTGCTTCCCATGTTCTGGAGCACGTACCTGATCTTATTGGCTGGTTACGGGAAGTGTCGTCCATCCTGAAGGAAAAAGGCGTAGCGTCCTTTTCAATTCCTGACAGGAGGTACACATTTGATTATCTGCGGGCTGAATCAACTGTAGGTGAGTTGCTGGAGGCCTATTTTCAGAAATCAAGAAAGCCTACTGTTCGCCAGATTTATGATCACTTCTCTCTGTTTACTGAGCTGAATATAGTTGAAGCATGGCAGCCTTCTTTTGATGGAAAGAATCTTGTTCCAACGTATGATCCGGGTAAGGCTTACTCTTTCTGTCTTGATTCTGTTAACAATAATAAATATATAGATACACACTGCTGGGTGTTCACGTCGACCTGTTTCCTGAATGTTCTGGAGAGATTAAGTGAACTTGGTTTGCTTGATTTTAAGATGCGTAATTTTTTTGATGTAGAACCCAACACCTTTGAGTTTGTTGTCCAGCTTGAGAAGATTCCGTCTGCTTTGTCTTCCGAGGAAAAGCACGGCCTGTTTCTCGAGAGTTTACGTAAAGTGCATCCCCATAGCCTCCGTGTGTCTTTTCAGGCATCTGCAGGAGGTTTGGCCCAGCTCTATTATGATACAGGCAAAGGATTCAATGAAGAAGATTCAGTGATAAAACAATATTCGGTGAAAGGGGACAGGGTTGACCTTGAATTCTTTTTTCCCCATGTGCCGGTAAAGGGATTACGTTTTGATCCACTCATGGGACCGGTGAATATCAAAATATTGAGTATGGATCTGCTGTTGGCCGGGGATGAAGAAAATGCCATCCGGCTAAACTCGTTTCAGGCCGGGGGTAATATTCGTCGGTCCGGGATAAAGGATGGCTGTTTTTTTGCTGAGAGTCGACGTAAAACCATTGATCCGAGCATTATAATCAATCTACCGCGTCATTATGAGACAGAATGATCACGAGCAACTATGGGAGCAATGAAGGTGAAGTATTTCCATTTTAAGAGAACGCCGCTTTTTTATTTAGGGCTGGTTGTTATTCTGTGTCTCTCTGCTGTTCCGGCACATTTTGTTCAGTCACCGTACCAGGGAGATTGCCGGATCTATGAAATCAACATAGCGCTTGAAACTGAAGAAGAGGCAAAGCTTGAAATCTATTATGATATCGGCCGGGGATTCCACGAAATAGATCACCAGGAGGTGATAGTCGAGACCACCGGTGAAAAAGTAGCTATCCAAATGACTGTCCCGGTGTGGAAAAAGTTTACGAAATTAAGGATAGATCCAGTGGGTGGATCTGTGAAAATGAAAATTTATGGAATAGAAGTAAACTCTGCTGACGGTACATTCCATCATGCAGTGTCCCTTGCGGATTTAACGCCAGTGCAACAGATCAGCAATGGTCACTGGAATGGCAAATATTACAGCTTTGAGACTCCTTCCGATGCCAATGATCCCATGTTGTTGGTGGTAAACATAGACGATCCTCAGAGGCAGGCAGCCGGGAAATCTCTTGCAGTATATGCTCTCTGGATTGGTGCAGGTTTTTTCGGCACAATCTTTTGCAACTGGATCTTTCGTTTCTTTATCCTTGGTTTGTAGATCGCTCCTTTTCTACTTATCAGCCACAGCAGATTGTCACTGAATGATCTGCTTTCGTCGTGTGGAGACAATTTGTTGTTATGAATTCAAAAGTAGCTGCTATTGTTGTTTCCCATAACTCTTCTCCTTGTCTTGACAGGTGTCTGCATGGACTGGCAACACAGGAACACGCTTGTGATGAGATAGTTCTTGTTGATAGCGGTTCCACAGACAGACAGTATTTGTCGATTTTGAAAAAAAAGTATTCTTTCCAGTTGGTGCTTGCTGAGAATATAGGTTTTTCAAAAGCCAACAACCTGGGGGTTGAGAAAATCCCAGTCACTATGGATTTTGTCCTCTTTGTAAATCCCGATGTCTTTCTGCCCTCGGACTTTATCAAGAAGGCCCTGCATATTTGTGCCGGCGATCCGAAAATCGGAGTTGTCTCAGGGAAACTGCTTGCCTATAATTTAGACCGGGATGCATCCACTGGCAGGATCGATTCCACAGGTATTCGACGTAAGTGGTATGGCCGATGGTATGATCGAGGTCAGGGTGAGGCCGATGTCGGACAGTATGATGAACCGGAAACCATGGCCGCACTCTGTGGCGCATTGCTGTTTTGCAGACAGGGGGCGCTGCAATCGTTACAGTCCCCGGTCTTTGACCCCGATTTTTTTCTTTATAAAGAAGATATTGAATTATCTCTTCGCTTGGCAAAGAGGGGATGGAAGCTTCTCTATCACCCGGATCTGTCTGCCTATCACTGCCGGGGGTGGCAAAATGAGCGCAGGGTAATGGCCTATCCCTTACGTAAGACAGCGGCTCAAAGTGAAATCCTTCTCTATAAAAAACACCCCTCTCCCTATATCCTGTGGGCCTTATTGAAGTTTTTTCTGGTAGCAGTTCTTCGCCTGTGAATGAAATGAGCGCCAATTTACCACGTATTTCAGTTGTTATCCCCACCCTCAACGGTGGCAGCCTCCTGCGTCAGCTATTGCAGAAGCTTACCGTGCAGAGTGTGCAGGCGGATGAGATACTGGTGATAGACTCCAGTTCAACTGATGAAACGGTCAGGGTTGCAGAGCAACATGGTGCAACAGTGGTTTCCATTGGCCGCGATGAGTTTGAGCATGGAACCACCCGGAATCTGGCAATAAAACAATGTAGCGGTGATATTGTACTTTTTTTTACTCAGGACGCAGTCCCCGCGACTAACGATCTTATTGAAAAACTGGTGGCAGCGGTTATCCGGGATCAGTCAATCGCTATCAGTTATGGGAGGCAGTTGCCGCATCCGGACGCATCACTTTCTGCCGCAGCTCTCAGAACTTTTAATTATCCTGACCAATCAAGGGTCCGGACTTTTTCAGATAGAGAAACGCTGGGATTGAAAACAGCATTTGTCTCCAACTCCTGTGCTGCTTATCGCAGGTCCTGTCTGGAAGAGATTGATTATTTTCAGGAAGGACTGGTTTTTGGAGAAGATACCTGTGCTGCAGGCAGATTACTGAAGAATGGGTATGCAATTGCGTATGTCGCTGAGGCAGCTGTTTTTCACTCCCATAATTATTCTCTGCTCCAGGAGTTTCGTCGTTCTTTTGATATTGGTGTTTTGCATAACTCAGAATATTGGCTCATCGAAACATTTGGCAGGGCTGAGGGGGAGGGGGGGGAATATGTCAGATTTGAACTTTCCATGATCCTCCAGCAAAAAAAGTTGTATCTGCTTCCTGTCTTTTTTCTTCGAAATCTGGCAAAATACAGTGGCTATAAATTGGGAAGCAAGTATCATGTCCTGCCTCAATGGCTGCTTCCGAAACTTAGTATGAATTGTAATTGGTGGAAAAGGCTTCCAAAGGGGTAAATTTAAGCGTTTATAGCTGGTGTAGTGGTCTTTTATGAATATGCTTTCTTCCACAAATCTCAGGGAACAGAGTTCCATCATGGCCAGGCTTCTGCATGTCATTGACTGTGCAGTTGTTGTTGGTTTCCTGTGGCTGCTGCTGGTCTGGTACAGAGTACCCTGGACCCCTTATTACAGCCGATTTGCCTTTATAACAGCGGTTCTCTGCCTTATCACTTTTCAGTCCTTTCAACTCTACCGGTCCTGGCGGGGCTGGAAGTTTTTCCAGGAGTTTCTAGTCATTGTCCGGGCCTGGAGCACTGTTGTCGGGGTGCTGCTCTTTTATTTCTTTGTTTTTAAGATTTCCCACGCCTATTCAAGGGTGGTGTTCCTGATCTGGTCCATCTCCACTCCCTTGCTTCTTTTTACCCTCCATGTGGTCGCCAGAAAGATTCTCCATTATTTTCGTTCTCAAGGGAAGAATGTGAGACATGCTGTGGTGGCAGGCGCTGGTGCTCTCGGCCTGTCTCTGGCCAGGGAGTTGGAAACAATTCCCTGGGCCGGTATTGAGGTCATAGGCTTTTTTGATGATAAGGTTGAAGAAAGTGAAGAGCTCAAGAAAATGGGTAAATCCATTTTGGGTGACATCAATACTCTTCCAGGTTACCTGCAGAGTAATGATATTGATTATGTCTATATAGCTCTCCCCATGCGGGCTGAAAAAAAGATTTTTAAAATTCTTCGGGAGTGTCGATCTTTCGGGGCCCGGATTTATCTGGTGCCGGATCTCTATGTGTATGGCCTTCATCATGCCGAGATGCAGTCCCTTGGCAATCTGCTTATCCTTAATTTTAATCCAAACACCGAGTGGAAAAGGAGCTTTGACGTTATTTTTTCAAGTCTGGTTCTAGCGCTCATCTCACCCCTTCTTCTTGTTATTGCTGCTTTGGTAAAGCTTCAAGATGGCGGCCCGGTCTTTTATCGGCATCCCCGGATCACCTCCACCGGCAGAGAGTTTGGCTGTCTGAAATTCAGATCAATGGTGGTTGGAGCAGAAGAACAACTGGAGCAGATTCTTGCAGATGATCCAAAGTTACGCAGGGAGTGGGAGGGGAGTTTTAAGTTGAAGGACGATCCCCGCATAACCCGGTTAGGAAAATTTTTACGAAAAACCAGTCTCGATGAGCTGCCGCAATTTGTCAACGTCCTTAAGGGTGAAATGAGTGTTGTTGGAGCAAGACCGATAATAGGTAAGGAACTGGTTGGTTTTTATAAGGAAAGTGCCGGACGTTATTGTTCCATGAAACCCGGGATTACCGGTCCCTGGCAGGTTGGTCGCCGTTCTGACAGCAGCAACTATGACGAACGGGTGGGCATGGATGACTGGTATATCCTGAACTATTCCCTGTGGACTGATATCAAGATTATTGCAAAAACCATCAAACGTATATTTGACGGACGCGGGGCCTATTGATCAATATAAACAGTTGAGGGCCTGAAGGTGATGGGCTAAAAAACTGTTATTTTGTAGAAAAGTGGATGGTGGTATTCGGGCCATTTTGTAGCCTCTTTTTCCTCCTCTTTTCCCTCCTCTTTTACTGTGACATGTTTTGCGGACGCGGCAATAAGCCGCTGGGGATAGTTTCCGGCCAACAGAGCGTCTTTGTCTTCTTCAGTTTCTGGGATTTGCACCAGAAGACATTCTTCCCGGCTTGCAAACATACTTTCAACTGCAGAGACAAGCAGGCTGATGGTTTTCCATCTGGACGTGCTGTCCATCTTTCCAGCGAATTCTTCGGCAGATAAAAAGATGTACCATTTACCTTTTATTTTTTTTGCCCCAAATCCTTCAAGAATCTCACGGGATTTTTTCTTGTCCAGGATGGGAGGTGTACAGTCAGGACTGGTTCCCGGTTCTGTCCTTTGGACAGCAATGTCATCATGGCAACTCGGGATACCTGAGCCACCCTGGTAGGCAAAACATGATGTGGACGCAAAAATAGCGGGTAAGAGATACAGGATTACGGTTAACAGTGGGAAAAAATGGATTTTCTTCACATCAACTCCTCATGATTGGTTGACGTCTTTATTCGAAAAAAAAGAGTCAGGTTGTTATGTCCATAGTGGACAATATGATGCAGATGCTTTGATGTAGTTTTAGTCGTCAGAATATGGTGGAAAGTCAGCCTACCTAAAAGAGTATGATTCCGCAATAAATAAGTGTTCACGTTTACTTCTTCTTTGTTCTTTTGCTTCAGGGCCTTTCTTCCTGTAATATGGCTTGCATCGGTTTGTATTTGTCCCCTCCATCTTCAGCCTGTAAAATAAGATAGAGATTATATTGAAAATGAAGGGGTAATAAGTGAGAAATAATATTTAAAAATCGATTAATTCATTATTGCCTGCAGCAGTGTTGATGGTGCAGCACCTGCTGCTTCGTCAAGTCTAGTAATAGGGATCTCTTGGCGTTCTGCTTTTCTTATTGTTTGCGAGTCAGGAAAACAGGCAATGGGTTCTGCTCCTAGTCCTTCTTCTAGAAAATGTATGTCTTCGTCGTCTGTTACCAGATTACCGACAAAGCTGATTTTGGGGATCTTCACATCTTCTGCCAGTTTTTTTACCTTGAGTGCCGTACGAATGGATGATTTTGAAGGGATGACAACGATCAGCAGATGATCAATACCGGCGATGGTTCCGCGTCCAAGATGCTCCACTCCGGCCTCCATATCAAGGAGCACAACCTGGTCTTTTGAGAGGAGGAGCTTGGTCAGCATGCGCCGCAACACATTGTTTTCCGGACAGGCGCAGCCTTTGTCCCCTGTCTGGATGGCACCAAGCACCATCAGTTTCATACCATCGTGGCTGAGCATGAACTCTTCCAACAGGTCGTTTACCTCCGGATTCATGTTATACATGGGGGAGCCTGCAGTCTTCCCGGAACGTTCCGCCAGAAGCTTGGTCATCTCTGCAATGGGACGAATATCTCCCGGGTTTGGAACACCAAGGGTTTCGGCCATGTGGGGGCTGGGATCGGCATCAATTACCAGCACGTCTTTGCCGCTTTTTTTCAACTCTGCTGCCAGAAGTGCCATAATGGTGGTTTTTCCCACTCCGCCTTTGCCGCTGATTGCAATTTTCATTTTTCCTCTCGGGCTATCCTCTTTTACTTGCATGCTCTGTCACAATGGTTATATCTTAAAAGTATCTTGAAAAATTGCTATCTGTCGCGACTACAGCGTCACTAGAAAAATAAAAATGCTCACATAATCTCTAATATGCTCCGCCTTTTATTTTTCATGTTCCTTGTATTCAAACCAGGTATCTAATTTTTCATGGTACTCTTAACAGGAAATGTAGCGTATTTATTGTATTGCGTAAACTAAGAACAGGAGTTTTTAAATGGAACACGTTAGTAATCAGATAACCCTTGCCCAGGCAAAACAGGAAGCGTCCACCATTTTTCTGGCAAAGGTATTTAACTGGATGGCAATTGGTCTTGGTATAACCGGCGTTGTTGCCTGGTTTACTGCTTCAAGCGGCTTGGCGGCGCAACTGGTGGCAAGCCCACTTTTTATGATTCTGCTTATTGCTGAACTAGGATTGGTCTTTTTTCTTTCTGCCAGGATTAATAAAATTCAGGCAGGGACAGCCACAGGGCTTTTCGTCGGCTATGCAGGACTCAATGGCCTTACCCTGTCCATGATCTTTCTGGCCTACACCCAGTCTTCCATTGCGGCCACTTTTTTTATTACCGCTGGAATGTTTGGTGCCATGGCAGTCTATGGATTTGTAACCAAACGTGATCTTTCAGGAATGGGATCATTTCTTTTTATGGGGCTGATTGGAATTATCATTGCCTCAGTGGTAAATATATTCCTGAAGAGTTCTTCTCTTTACTGGGCCATTTCCCTCATCGGTGTCTTTGTCTTTGTCGGTCTCACTGCCTATGATGTACAAAAGATTAAAAACATGGGTGAGGAAGGCATCATGGAGCAGGGCGAAGAGATGGTGAAAAAAGGTGCCATCATGGGTGCCCTTGCCCTGTACCTCGATTTCATCAATCTGTTTCTCATGATGCTTCGCTTTTTTGGTGGCTCCAGAGACTAAGAACGGATTTTTCTGTCATCCGGCAAAAAGCATGTCCTGCACTTGCGGGCCATGCTTTTTGTGTTTTTAAGTATTCATAGGGCTGACAAGTTCATAAAAAAGGTCAAGTTTGAGATGGCTAAGTAAAAAACTTCATATGCGAGGCGCACATTTATTATTTTATTTCGGCGTACTAAGGTACGTCGTAATCAAATAATAAATGTAGCAACGAAGTAGATGAAGGATTTTTACGACGCCATCAAGGTTGAAATATGCAAAACGGCTTTACAGGAAAAAAAATAGTTCTGGGAGTGACTGGTTCCATTGCCGCCTTTAAGGTGGCCGGTTGGGTCAGTACCCTTGCCCAGGAGGGCGCGGATATTTCAGTGGTGATGACTGAAGCAGCTTCCCGTTTTGTGACCCCCCTGACCTTTGCGGCCTTATCCGGCAATCCGGTATTCACTGACATGTTCCAGGCAGAAGAGGCCCATGCCATTTCTCATATACAGCTCGGTCAGGAGGCAGACCTGGTGCTCATTGCTCCGGCCACCGCCAATACCATTGCAAAGCTGGCCCATGGAATGGCAGATGACCTGCTGTCGACAACTGTTCTTGCTGCTGCGTGTCCGGTTCTGATTGCTCCCACCATGAACAGTAAAATGCTCGAAAATCCAGCTACTCAGCGTAATCTTACCTTATTGCGGGAACTGGGACATGGAATCATAGAGCCGGAGTTTGGAAAAATGGCCTGCAAAACTGAAGGGCCCGGTCGGCTGCCTGAGTGGGAAGATGTCCGGGAGCAGCTTCTTGCCTCTCTCACAAAGCAGGACCTTGCCGGAGAAAAAATTCTGATCACTGCCGGTCCCACCCGTGAAAATCTGGATCCTGCCCGTTTTTTAAGTAATCGATCGTCCGGGAAGATGGGTTATGCACTCGCCCGCACAGCAAAGAGAAGGGGGGCAGAGGTTCTGCTTATCAGTGGTCCCACAGCTCTACCCACGCCATACGGAGTGCGGCGAATCAATATCCAGACTGCAAAAGATATGCATGATGCAGTGATGGACAACTGCGGCGCTGCTTCAGTGATTATCAAAGCCGCAGCTGTAAGTGATTTCCGTCCCCGCAAAACGGCCCTTGAAAAGGTAAAGAAAGATACTGCTGAACTTGTCCTCAACCTTAAACAGACAGACGACATACTCAAAAAACTCGGTCAGAAGAAGGAGAAGTACGACTATCTCCTGGTGGGTTTTGCAGCAGAAAGCAGCAATCTCCGGGCAGCCGGTGAAAAAAAACTGAAAGAGAAGAATCTGGATCTGATTGCCATTAATGATATAGGCTGCAGTAATACTGGATTTGAAGCCGATACCAATCAGGTGACCTTGCTCGATAAGGATGGTTTCACCGAGCTGCCTCTGATTTCCAAAGAACAAACCGCAAACCTGATCCTTGACAGAATTGGGAAACTCCTAACACCTGACAGCTGATACCTGATACCTGTTCATGTCTCCAAAAGAAAGTTCCATCCTCAGAGTGACCTGCTTTGGTCATTTTATGAGTCATTTTAATATGCTGGTTTTTCCGGCAGTACTTCTGCCCCTGTCGACAAAATTGGGGATGGATATGGGGCAGGTCCTTGGTCTTTCCTTCTGGATGTATCTTCTCTTTGGTATATCTGCCCTTCCTTGGGGAGTGGTGGCCGATCGGTTCGGATCGCGGCCCCTGTTGTTGCTGTTTCATCTTGGTGCGGGAATTTGCGGTTTTCTGGCTGCCCTGAACCTGTCTAATCCTTTTGCTCTCAGTATTTGCCTTGCCGGGATCGGCCTTTTTTCCGGTATTTATCATCCGGTGGGGTTGGGGTGGATAGCAAAGGAATTTGAAAGAACCAGTCGTGGGTTGGCCTATAACGGGATGTTTGGGAATTTAGGCCTTGCTGCCGCCCCCCTTCTTGCCGGAATGGTCAACCATTTGTGGGGTGTGGAAGCTGTCTATCTGTTCTTGGGAATAGTGAATGTATGTGGGCTGGTCTTCCTTTACTTTGCCCGTGATGGCCATGCTGGCCATGCTGGGCACAAGCCTGGCGAGAAAAAACCACACTCTAAAGGATCTGCTGTTATTCCCTTCCTCGTTCTCCTGGTGGCTATGATGCTGGGCGGTATTGTTTACCGTGCAACTACAATCACCTTGCCAGCCTATTTTGAGCTGCAGAACAACAGCCTGTATCAGAGTTTTCTGACGATTTCGGGGCAGTTTGGTTCACCCAATCTATTTGCTACTCTTATTGTCTCTTCTATCTATCTGGTGGGAATGCTGGGGCAGTATGCGGGAGGCTGGGTGGGGGAGAAAATAGATCTCGGTCGCGGCTATATGCTCTTCCACCTTGTCACTATTCCGGCAGTTTTGCTTATGGCCATGACCAGCAATATCCCGCTGGTCGTCTTTGCCATGATCCATTCATTTTTTCTGCTCGGGATGCAGCCCCTGGAAAATACTCTGGTGGCACGTCTCAGCCCACCGGAACTCCATAGTTCTGCCTTTGGCTTGAAGTTTGTTCTCACATTTGGGGTAGGGGCACTCAGTGTCATTATGGTGGCTTCTGTGAAAGGGAATTTTGGCTTGAGCTCGGTGTATGTGGTTCTGGCCCTGCTCTCCACCACTCTGGTCTGTGTGATAGTGCTGCTCAACCATTTCAGGAAGGTGTTACACACAAGCCAAGCCCCCACACCTTGAGCTGAGAGTCGCTATTTTTTCACCTTTGCCCAGGAATCGCGAAGGCCAACGGTGCGATTAAATACCGGAGCACCGGGCATGGAATCTTTTGCATCCACACAGAAATAGCCCTGACGCTCAAACTGGAAACAAGTTCCCGGTTCTGCATCTGCAAGCGATGGCTCCACCATACAGTTCGGCAGGGAGGTGAGGGAATCGGGGTTGAGGTGTTCCTTGAAATCAACTTCCTTGTCACTGTCTGGGTTTTCCACATTGAAGAGCCGGTCATAGAGCCGGATTTCACATGGTAGTGCCTCTGCAGCCGAAACCCAATGAATTGTTCCCTTGACCTTACGACCGTCAGGTGCATTGCCGCCATAGGTTGCAGGATCGTATGTGCAATGAACTTCCAGAATTTCCCCTGTTGCCTCGTCTTTAACAATGGATTCGCAGGTGATAAAGTAGGCGTAACGCAAGCGCACTTCCCGGCCAATGCCTAAACGAAAAAATTTCTTTGGTGGATCTTCCATGAAATCAGTGTGTTCAATGTAAATCTCTCGTGAGAATGGGATTTTCCTGACACCCATATCCGGATTCTGCGGATGATTTTTGGCTGCCAGTTCTTCCACCTGGTCTTCAGGATAGTTTGTTATAACCACCTTGAGTGGGTCGAGAATCCCAAGTACTCGAGGTGCTTTTTCATTGAGATCATTGCGGATCGCATTTTCAAGGACTCCCATGTCGATCCAACTCTCTTTCTTCCCTATTCCGATTTCGTGGCAGAAATTGCGGATGGAGGCGGGAGTGTAACCGCGGCGTCTGAGCCCGGAAACGGTAAGCATCCGTGGATCATCCCAGCCGGTCACATGACCATCAGCGACCAGGCGCATGAGTTTGCGCTTGGACATCACGGTGTAGGTAAGGTTGAGGCGGGCGAATTCTATCTGTTGCGGATGACAAGGGGTTTCAAGGGTGTCCAGCACCCAGTCGTACAGCGGTCGGTGATCCTCAAATTCCAGGGTACAGAGGGAGTGGGTGATTGCCTCCAGTGCATCAGAGAGGCAATGGGTGTAATCGTACATGGGATAGATACACCATGTATCACCTGTTCGGTGATGGTGGGCCCTCATGATCCGGTAAATAATAGGATCCCGCATGTTGAGATTAGGTGAGCTCATATCAATTTTGGCGCGGAGTACATGGCTGCCTTCCTCAAATTTCCCTTCTTTCATTCCTTGAAAGAGTTTGAGGTTTTCTTCCACCGTTCGGTTACGGTATGGGCTCTCTTTTCCAGGCTCTTTGAGGGTGCCGCGATATTCCCGCATTTCATCAGCTGTGAGACAGCAGACAAAGGCCTTTTCTTTGCGGATGAGTTCAAGGGCAAATTCGTAGAGTTTGTCAAAATAATCGGAGGCAAAAAAAAGATTCTTCCCCCAGTCAAAGCCCAGCCATTTAACATCTTCTTTTATGGACTGGACGTAGGCAGACTCCTCTTTGCTCGGGTTTGTATCGTCAAAGCGAAGGTGACAGCGGCCGTTATATTCCCTGGCAACACCAAAATTCAGGCAAATTGATTTGGCATGGCCGATATGTAAAAAGCCGTTTGGTTCCGGTGGAAAACGGGTTACAGGAGTAGAGTGCTTTCCTGTTAGCAGGTCTTCGCTGACTCTCTGCCTGATAAAATCCAGTGGTTTTTCATGGCCTGATTCGGAATTACTCATCATCTGTTCTCTTTTTATTTTACTTTGTAAAGGGTTTCAACATCGCGCAAACGCCGGATAACGTTTTCCCTGCCGATGGTCACAAGGATATCAAACATGGATGGACCGGCAAGCTGGCCGGTTACAACGGTACGCATGCCATTGATGATGACTCCCGGTTTGATATCAAACTCTGTCGCAAGATCACGAGCAGCCTGTTCAGCAGTCTCCAGGTTGAAGTCGTCCAGCGCCTCATAGCGGTCAGCGAGCAGGGGCAACCACTCTTTTAAACCCTCATGCTTGAGCACGTTCTTTTTCAGAGGCTTTTCTTCCACAGGAAAATCATTGGAAAAATATGCGCGGCCAAGGGCGGCAAAGTCGGTAAGGGTATGGAAACGGTCTCGGATCAGGTCAAGGGTGTGCAGGAACCACTCCTTTTTGTCTGTGGCATAGGCGTCATCCCATAAACCTTCAGCCTCAAGAAAGGGTTGAACCATTACTGCCAGCTCTTCTATGGGCATGGTACGAAGATAGTGTTCGTTAAAGGCGATGGCTTTTGGGTCTGTGAAAAACTTGGCATCCCCTTGGCGGTAATTAAAGGTGGAATTGGCTTTATTGATTCGCTCAAGGCTGAAGGCCTGGATGAGCTCTTCTTTGGAGAAAAACTCGGTGTCATCTCCGGATGACCAGCCCAGAAGAACAAGGAAATTAGATAGAGCCCAGGGAATAAAACCATGTTCCTTATAAAAATGGACTGCAACAATCTCACCATGTTTCCGTTTGGATATTTTCGCCTTATTCAGGTCAAGAGTCAGTGGCATGTGGGCAAAGACAGGAACGGGAGCGTCCAGCGCCTCATAGAGCAGAACCTGGCGGATGGTGTTGGTCATATGGTCTGAACCACGGATAATGTGGGTGATTCTGTCCCGGATATCATCCACCACATTGCAGAGGAGATAGAGAGGTTTGCCGGTGGACCGGACAATAACAAAATCTTCAATCTCGTTATAATGGGCTTTAATATGGCCAAGTACCTTATCGTCGTAGCCAATGGTACCCTCTTTGTCAGGGACCTTGAAACGAATGACAAAGGGTAGGCCTGCAGCCTCATTTTCGGCTACCTTTTCAGCGGGTAAGTTGCGGCAGGTTCCGTCATAGCCATAGGTTGTTTTATTGGCCTGAGCGATTTCACGTTTGGCATCAAGTTCTTCTTTAGTGCAGAAACACTTATATGCTTTTCCTTTATCGAGCAATTTTTGGGCAGCAGCTTCATGATCTGATTCAAATTCAGTCTGGAAATAGGGGCCTTCATCCCATTCAATTCCAAGCCATTCAAGGCCGTCCAGGATACCCTGGATGGATTCCTGGGTGGAACGTTCGGCGTCGGTATCTTCAATGCGAAGGATAAGTTTACCGCCTGTTTTTTTTGCATAGAGCCAGTTGTATAATGCTGTTCTGGCACCACCTATATGGAGATAGCCTGTGGGGCTGGGTGGAAATCGTAAACGTGTTTCAGTCATGGGAAACCTTGAATTAAATTGTAAATAAATAAATTAATGGCCCGAAGAGCTCCATAATATGCACGATGTATAGCGTTTTCAATGAGTTTGTTCAATAGTAATTGACTGGAAATTGCTAAAACGATCCCTGCGAATTGTCAGATTGGTGAAATATTTTTTGTTGTTCTCTTTCTCTGAACTCGTTATAGTTCGTTCTTTTTAGCTGGGTTAGGGTAGGAATTTTTCCAAATGCCTGGTGGAGAACCACTCAAATATTATTGTACCCTTGTAGAACAGGGTTTTTCGAGAAGAGAGAAGGAGCGAAGATGAAGGTACTGATTAGCGACAACATGTCCCCTTTGGGTGAGAAAATTCTTGTTGATGCGGGAATTGATGTAGATGTGAAAACCGGATTGGCTCCGGAGGAGTTGAAAGCGATCATCGGTGATTATGATGGTCTTGTTGTGCGTAGTGCCACCAAGGCTACCGCTGAAATTATTGATGCAGCAGAAAACTTAAAAGTAATCGGCAGGGCAGGGATCGGTCTTGACAATGTGGATATTCCCGCTGCCAGCCAGAAAGGGATTGTCGTGATGAACGCCCCTGACGGCAATGCAACAACAGCTGCTGAGCATGCCATTGGTATGATGATGTCCCTTTCCCGTAATATTCCCCAGGCCACCGCTTCCATGAAAGAAGGGAAATGGGAGAAGAAGAGTTTTATGGGGCGAGAGCTCACCGGAAAAACCCTGGGGATCTTTGGTATTGGCCGCATTGGCGCCATTGCTGCCAGTCGTGCCCAAGGTCTGAAGATGAAGGTTATTGCCTATGATCCGCATATGCCTGAAGACCTGGTGAAGAAGTTGGGTGTTGAGTTGGTAAGTATTGAGGAGTTGGCTAAACGTGCTGATTATATCACTGTTCACGTGCCACTGACCAAAGAAACCGCCAATGTGCTCTCCACGGAATTTTTCAGCAATATGAAAAATGATGCCATGTTTATAGACTGTGCCCGGGGCGGTGTCTGTGATGAAGCGGCATTATATAAAGCGCTGGTGGATGGTGAGATCGCCGGTGCAGCATTGGATGTTTTTGCAGAGGAACCCACCACCAAAGAAAATTGTCCTCTCCTTGGTCTGAAAAACTTTATCTGTACTCCCCATCTTGGAGCCTCAACCAGTGAAGCCCAGGAAAATGTCGCCACTGCCATAGCTGAACAGGTTGCGGATTACCTGAGCAAAGGGGTGGTCACCAATGCTGTGAATGTACCATCGGTCAGTGACGATGTTCTGGCGCAGGTCGGCCCCTATGTGAGCCTTGGTGAAATGCTTGGTTCTCTGCATATGCAGATTGCCAAGGGAGGTGTACAGGAGGTTTCAATTGAATATTCCGGTGAGCTGGCTGAGCTGAATACCAGCCCCATTACTGTTGCATTTTTGAAGGGCATGTTTACCCCCATTCTCCAGGATGCTGTAAACTACGTGAATGCTCCGGTTATTGCCAGGGATCGTGGAATACGGGTGGTTGAGTCCAAAAGCGACCGCTCCGATGATTTTGTAAATGTACTACGGGTTAAGGTTGTAACCAATGAAGGTGAAAATGAACTGGTTGGTACAGTGTTTGGGAAGAATGAGCCCCGTCTGGTTCGTTTGAACAACTTCCGTCTGGAGGCCCAGGCTGCAGGCCCAATGCTTCTTGTCTATAATAACGATGTCCCCGGTGTGATCGGTGCTCTGGGCACCGTGCTTGGGAATAACGGTGTGAATATTTCACGAATGACTGTTGGCCGGGAAGAGGCCAGTGACCAGAACGTTATCCTCCTCAGCACTGATTCTGTTATTTCCAAAGAACTGCTGGAAGAGGTCAAGGGCCTTGATAATATCGATGGCGCGTTGGCTCTCGATCTTACTTGAGAAGTAGAGGTATGAATCGGGGCTTCGTTTGTTGTCCCGATTTTTTATTGTGAAATCCCCTTTTGCTGCGAGAGAATCATATGGTTTCTGAATATGAGCAGGGTTGTCCCTGCGAAGATGGAAAAGTACCGGATCAGCATGGGCAATGTGTTATGCCCGAGGTGACCTTTATGGCCTTTATCATGTCTCTAAACACCTCAGCCATGTTTCACCTTGGTGATATTGCTGATCCGGCAACAGGTGAAAAGCTGATTGACCTTTCTCTTGCCCGGCATGCTATTGATACCCTGGCTCTACTGCAGGAAAAGACTAAAGGTAACCTTGATAGGGATGAAGAGGAGATGCTTAAAAATATTCTCTATGATGTGAAGATGCGTTTTGTCCAGGTAGTAAAGAATAGGGCATCTGCCAAAAAATCTTCCTGAAATGGTACAGACAGGAGGGACCCTTGTTGTCTCGGCCCCTGCAAAGGTAAATCTTAGCCTGCATGTTCTAGGGAAACGGTCTGACGGGTATCACGAGCTTGACACGGTGATGCAGAAGCTGGACCTTGCTGATACAATAAAGATTCAGCGTTTATCGGAGCCGACCATACAGCTCTCCTGTCCCGATTCTGATCTGCCCGAAAATGATACCAACCTGGTATGGAAGGCCGCAGCCGCTTTCCTGCGGGAAACTTGTCTTGAGAAAGAATCCGGGGTCTCAATTATCCTCGAAAAAAACATCCCGGTGGCTGCCGGTCTTGGTGGCGGCAGCAGCGACGCGGGTATCGTGCTTGTCACCTTAAATCATCTGTTTGGCGCCAACCTTTCTGAGGAAACACTGATTCGTCTTGGCAGTCCCCTTGGTGCCGACGTTCCTTTCTTTGTGGTTCCGCACTGTTCCGTACGTGCCGGAGGGATCGGTGACAGGATGAAACCTGTTCCTGCGCTCACTGGTTTTTCTCTGCTCCTTGTCAATCCAGGATTTTCTGTGTCCACAGCCTGGGTTTATGGAAATTTTACGTTGACAAGGGCGGATAAAGATTCTAATCTATCTGATTCTCGTGAAAATGCTGATACATTAGCGGGCTTTTCTCCTCTCTATAATGATCTGGAAACAGTGACGATTGAACACTATCCCGAGATTGCGGCAATCAAGCGATTTTTGCTTGATAATGGAGCCTCTGACGCCCTGATGTCCGGAAGTGGACCAACCGTTTTTGGGCTTTTTCCTGATCGGGCAAATGGGGATGAAAGTGATCTTCAGAGATGTGCAGCATTGTTAGTTGAGAAGTATGGGCGTGGAGTATTTGTGACAAGGCCTCTTGGTGTTAATTAATTGAGATTTACTGGATCAACTAATTAAGATTTAAAACACGGTTGTAAGTTGGGGCGTAGCCAAGCGGTTAAGGCACCGGGTTTTGATCCCGGCATTCGGAGGTTCGAGTCCTCCCGCCCCAGCCAAATTATTAAGCAGCACACCAAATTGCCTTCGTTTGTGATCCCCGGCGCATAGCGTACTATGGCGTCAAGACTCAAACGAAACAACGTGGAGGCACCGCTTAATAATTACTTAGAGTTAGATAGAGAATGAACCAATCAGATATATGATAAACTCGTATTTATGCCCGTAGTTTGGGTGAAAACCTTAAACCTAGGATGGTTAAGTATTTATGCCCGGTTGTGAGGGTGAAAAGGGTATAAATACGACGCCATCATATATAACACATCGATAAACCACCGTACCGAGAAGAATAGATTATGTCAAATATTATCAAGGTTTTTTCAGGAAATTCCAATCCGGTAATGGCTAAGGAAATAACTGATTTTCTTAAGATTCCTCTTGCTGAGGCTGATGTAAAACAATTCAGCGACGGCGAGATCTTTGTTGAAATAAAAGAAAATGTACGTGGCGCAGATGTGTTTATTATTCAATCCACCTGTACCCCGGTCAATGATAACCTGATGGAACTGGTGATCATGGTTGATGCGCTGAGACGTGCATCTGCCAGAAGGATCACCGCGGTTGTCCCCTATTATGGCTACGCCAGACAGGACAGAAAGGTGGCGCCCAGAGTACCAATTTCGGCAAAAGTTGTGGCTGAAATGTTTATGGCAGTTGGTATCCGTCGCGTCTTGAGCATGGATCTCCATGCCGGACAGATTCAAGGCTTTTTTAATATTCCCGTTGATCATCTGTATGCTGCGCCGGTTATTCTGGATTATATTAAAGATAAGTTCTCCAATGTGGTTATGGTCTCTCCTGATGCAGGTGGTGTTGAAAGAACCCGGGCCTTTGCAAAGCGTTTGGATGCAGGGCTTGCCATTATCGACAAGCGCCGAGATCGGCCGAACGAGTGTCAGGCCATGCATGTTATTGGAGATGTAAAAGGGAAAACTGCCATCCTGCTGGATGATATGGTTGATACTGCAGGGACACTCTGTAATGGTGCTGCAACTCTTATGGAACATGGGGCTAACGAAGTCCATGCCTGTTGTTCTCATCCTGTGCTGTCAGGCCCAGCTATTGAGAGAATAACTAAATCAGTAATCAGTTCTCTGGTTGTCACCAACTCTATACCGCTTCGGGATGAAGCATTGAAATGCGATAAGATCAAGGTGCTGTCTGTGTCAAGCCTGCTGGCCCAGGCCATTGATTGTATTCATAATGAAGGTTCTATCAGTTCACTGTTTGTGTAACTGGTGTGCGGAAGATAAAACATATTTGAAAGAAATCCCGTTAATGTCGAGATAACGGCACCGGGACCAAGGAGGAACATATGCTACAAGTAGACATGTCTGCTTCAATGAGAGAAAGCTTTGGCAAAGGTGCCATGCGGCGTCTGCGTGTAAGCGGAAAAACACCGGCTGTCCTGTATGGAAATGATAAAGACGTTTTGGCCCTGCAGCTTGATACTAAAACATTTTTGAAAAATCTTTTTAAGATTAGCCGGAAAAATGCCGTGGTCAATCTTTCCATCAATGGTGGTGATACCCGTCACGTAATGATGAAAGAAATTCAGACCGACCCTGTGAATGACAGCCTGATTCATGCCGATTTTTTTGAAATCAATCTCCAGGCTCCCAAACGTTTCACTGTTGCAATTGAGTATGAAGGCAAGGCCAAAGGTGAAGATCTTGGTGGTGAAATGGTGGTACACAATTCATTGATTGTAGTTGAAGGACTACCCCTTGATATTCCTGATGTGCTCAGCGTTGATGTCTCCGGGCTTAATGTTAATGAGTCCATTCACTACTCTGATATCAAGTTGTCTGAAAGTGTGACGATTGTGACCGCTGGTTCCGATCTCTGTGTTGAAGTGATATCTGCTCGTGCGGCCGCAGCCGCCCATGCTGCTGCTGATGCGGCGGCTAATGCTGCTGAAGCCGCTGATGAGGCTGCCGTTGCTGAAGCTGCTGCTGGTGAGTCCGCTGCCATTCCTGAAGTTGAGGATGCCTCTGAAGGTGCGGAAGCTGCTATTCCTGAAGAATAATCTGCCTTGAAGCAAGAAAAGAACTGACAGTAGCTGTTATGTAATCAGCTTTTGATCCGGAAGAGGGCAACCTTTTCCGGATTTTTTTTTAAAGAGAATTGAACGTGGATGAAGAGACGTATTTGATTGCAGGGTTAGGCAATCCCGGCCCAAGTTATGAGAACACCAGGCATAATGTGGGGTTTCAGGTCGTCGATAGTATCGCTCGCAGTCAAGGGCTTTCTCTCGATCAAAACAAATGGGATGCCCTCTATTGCGGTGGATCTTTCTGGGGGGCGCGTATTTTTCTGGTCAAACCCCAAACCTATATGAACCTTTCCGGTAAAGCTGTTGTCCGGTTTGCAGATTTTTTTAAAATCAGCCCTGGTAACATTCTTGTTGTTCACGATGACCTTGATATGCGTCCAGGTCGTGTAAAGCTTGTGACAACCGGAGGAGCGGGCGGCCATAACGGGATTCGTTCACTGATTCATTGCCTGGGGACAAAAGATTTTTACAGGTTAAAATACGGAATCGGAAGGCCGGGTCAGAATGGTTTCCATGCCGAGATGCCTGTGGATCGTTTTGTCTTGACTTCCTTTTCTGCTGACGAACAAAAATTGCTTGATGAAAGAATGTCTGTACTTGCTGAAGGGATAAAGGCATTTATAACCTCGGGCGCTCAGCAAGCCATGAATATTCTCAATGCGGTGAAATAGGCTTAATTTTGACACCTGACAAGCTGTTGTTTTTTCAGAGCACTTTTGTGGAAAGTATGGTATGTTAAGTATTTGGTGTTATAAAAAAGTGTTATTGGTTTAGCTTTAAGGATAGTCTGACAGGTCGTTCTGTCGCAGGTAGGCACGTCCTCATCTGTTGTGTGAGGAGTATTCTCATTCCCCATGAAAATAGATGTCTGAATCTGAATTTTTTCCAGGAGGAAACTTTGTTTATTGAAGGCGATATGGCCGTTTATCCGGCCCATGGAGTAGGTGTTATAGAGTCCATCGAAACGCAGACTATTGCTGGAGTTGATCAGGATTTTTATGTTATGAAAATTCTTGATAATGACATGAAAATCATGATTCCCACAGCGAGTAGTGACAATGTTGGGCTCCGCGCTATCATCAGCAAGAAAGAAGCTGAAACTGTAATGGCGATACTTGGAGATCGTGATTCTGAGATTGGTTCACAGACCTGGAATCGCCGTTATCGAGAGTATATGGAAAAAATCAAAACCGGCTCAATCCATGAAGTGGCTGCAGTCCTTCGAGACTTGTATTTGTTGAGTGTTGACAAAGATCTTTCCTACGGTGAACGGAAGATGATGGATACCGCCAAAAGTCTGCTGGTGACTGAGATTTCACTTGCCAGAAAAGTTGATGGATCCAAAATCGAAACCCTTATTGAGGACATGTTTAACTAAGGTTTTTTATTGTCAGTAGTATTGTATCTCCCCATCTTAAACCATCCTACGCATGGCATCATGTCATGACAACGTCCTATTCGAATTCTATCTCGTCTGAACAGGGTAAGCCTGTGGTGAACCTATTGGTCACCTCAGAACATGGCGGCAGCAGATTTGATCATTTCCTTGTGCAGTTTATACCGGAAATATCAAGAACCCACCTTATTCATTCCATTCGTGAGGGAATGCTGTCTGTTGACGGTAAAAAAAAGAAAAGCAGTTATCGTTTAAAACCTGGAGAGAACATCAGCGGTACCATATTTCAACCATCTCCTCCGGTATTGATTGCGCAAAAGGTACCGTTTGATGTCCTTCTTGAAGATGAGCATCTTCTGATTCTTTCCAAACCGCCTGGAATTGTGGTTCATCCTGCAAGTGGTAATCCTGACGGCACTCTTGTCAACGGGCTGATCTATCATTGCCGGGAGATTGCTGAGGTTGGTGAGCAGATTCGACCAGGTATTGTTCATCGCCTGGATAAAGATACTTCAGGAATTATGGTAGTTGCCAAGACTGAGAAATCCCATCGACTGCTGGCGGATGCATTTAAGGCCAGAACTATTGATAAGGAGTATCTGGCACTGGTGTTTGGTGATTTTCAGCAGAGTAGTGGTCGTATTGTGGCGCCCATTGGCCGGCATCCTGTGAATCGTCAGAAAATGGCAGTGTGTGAAGAGGGGAGAGGAAGATATGCTGCCAGCAATTGGGAGATTGTTGAAAAATTCCAATCAGGAGTTAGTCTTCTTCGGATTCGTATAGAAACCGGAAGAACCCATCAGATACGGGTTCATATGGCTTCATTCGGACATCCGGTTGCCGGAGATCGTCTTTATGGTCGGGCAAGGAATACCAGCTATTTTCCCCGACAGATGTTGCATGCCCATAGGCTACGCTTTACTCATCCCATAAGCGGGAAAA
The DNA here is from genome assembly GCA_021737265.1 of Desulfocapsa sp. Lineage (GTDB taxonomy): Bacteria > Desulfobacterota > Desulfobulbia > Desulfobulbales > Desulfocapsaceae > Desulfocapsa. The sequence goes on from JAIPEF010000004.1 coordinate 46,072, forward strand.
AACTGACAGTCTTTGCACCACTGTGGCCTGACTTTCAGGGGATACTGGATACACTCCGATCATGATTTGCAAGCAGCCCCATAAAAAACATTGAGATTATGAAGATAGCCGTTACGGGAGGGATGGGCTCCGGGAAAAGTGTGGTGGGCAAGGCACTGGCTGATATGATTGGTGCTGTTAGCGTCAGTGCAGACACCCTTTGTCGAGAACTACTGATTGTAGGAAATCCTGGGTGGCTAAGAATGCAGAAGAGTTTTGGCTCTGCTTTTTTTTTAGAAGACCGTCAGGTGAACAGGCCGGTGTTGCGCAAAGCTGTTTTTTCTGATCCCGTTGTTCGTGAAAAACTTGATGCACTTTTGCATCCACTAGTCCGTCAAGAGTTGTTTGCTCTTTTTAGAGTCGCTGAACAGAAGGGTGTTGATCTGGTTGCAGAAGTTCCTCTTCTTTTTGAAAAAGGATGGCAGGTTGACTTTGACTACACCATAGTCGTCTTTTCAGCTGCTGACATTTGTATTGAAAGGGTCATGGCGCGGGACCTTGTGTCAAGGGATGATGCCCAGGAAAGTATCTCTTCTCAGGTGCCCCTTGCCGACAAAGTGAATCTCGGTGACGCGGTCATAGATAATTCCGGGCCACTGAGTGTAACCCTTGAACAGGTGAAGCAACTTGTAGGGAAATTAGCTGGAGAGTCTAATTTTAAAGGAAAAACTAAAGAAGAGTGAAAAGTGCTTGACAGCTTTTTACGGAAACCTTACTATGACCACAGATCAACTCTAATCCTGCCTGACACCTGATCAAAAAGAATATAATAATTCGATGAAATAACCATCAGTCATTAAAACTGATTTCGTGTGGAGACTTTGATCCATACTGTGCCCATAACTTTTTACTATTTAATCTTTTCTTTATACTCCCATCGTCTATTATCGCATAGTCAGCTCACTTATAGAGTCGCTAATCCTTCGTTGTAAACTTCTACCGTTTGATACTACTTTGATAATTTGCCACTAAATGTGGGGAAAAAAGTCTACTGTAATTGTATGATTTGATAACTACTCTTTGTCATATCTGGCAAAGAACTATTCACTCTATAATCTAACCGCTACCCGCCAAACAGCCTCACAACAGGAGAACTGAATTAATGAATCTGGCTGAATTAAAACTCAAGAAAATTGTCGACCTCGTCAAGCTTGGACGTAAGCTCAAGGTGGAGGGGGTCAATAACCTGCGTAAGCAGGAACTCATTTTTGCCATCCTTCAGGCTCAGGCAGATAAAGATGGAATAATGCGTGGCAGTGGTGTGCTCGAGATTCTTCCAGACGGGTTTGGTTTTCTGAGGGCACCTGATTATAATTACCTTCCCGGCCCCGATGATATCTATGTTTCACCCTCCCAGATACGTCGTCTTGGGTTGCGTACCGGAGATACCATTGATGGGCAAGTCAGGGCTCCAAAAGATGGTGAGAGATATTTGGCTTTGCTCAAAGTGGAGTCCATCAACTTTGATGCTCCTGAGGAAGCGAAGAAAAAGACTGTCTTTGGAAATTTAACCCCTCTTCATCCTGAAGAAAAATTCAATCTTGAGGGTGAGCCTGATAATTATTCCATGCGCCTGATGGAAATGATGTGTCCTCTTGGAAAAGGACAGCGTGGTTTGATTGTCGCTCCTCCCAGAACAGGAAAAACAGTTCTTATTCAAAAGCTTGCTAACGCCATTGCCAGCAATCACAAGGAAGTGTATCTTATTATTCTCCTCATTGATGAGCGTCCGGAAGAGGTTACGGAAATGGAGCGGACAGTGACCACTGCCGAGGTGGTCAGTTCAACCTTTGATGAGCCTCCTCAGCGCCATATCCAGGTTGCGGAAATGGTCATTGAGAAGGCAAAACGACTGGTAGAACATAAGAAAGATGTGGTTATTCTCCTTGACAGTATCACCCGTCTGGCCCGAGCGTATAACACCGTCACTCCTGCCAGTGGGAAAATTCTTTCGGGTGGGGTGGAGGCCAATGCCCTGCATCGTCCCAAACGATTTTTTGGAGCTGCAAGAAATATTGAAGAAGGTGGCAGTCTGACAATTATTGCGTCTGCCCTTGTAGAAACTGGAAGTCGGATGGATGAAGTGATCTTTGAGGAATTCAAGGGTACCGGTAACATGGAAGTTGTTCTGGACCGCAAAATGTCAGACAGGCGTATCTTTCCTGCCATCGATGTCAAACGTTCCGGAACCCGCAAGGAAGATTTGCTTCTGAGTCCCGATGTCCTTAACCGTGTCTGGATCCTGCGCAAGCTCCTTGCCTCGATGAACCCTGCCAGTGGAATGGAGTTTCTTCTTGATAAACTGAAACACCAGAAGACTAATGAAGATTTTTTTGACTCCATGAATAGCTAAGATATCTGTTTTTGGTTGAAATTCCTGTCCAGTTTATTATATTCTTCTTCTTTTCAAATATAAAAAGACAAATGTGTACCGAGAGGGCACGTATTTTTTAAGGAATAAACATTATGAGAAGCGACATACATCCTGAGTATCATAAAATTACAGCTGTTTGTGGTTGCGGAAACGAGGTTGAGCTCGGTTCGGTTGATACAGAAATGACTGTTGAAATCTGTTCTGCCTGTCATCCTTTCTTCACCGGAAAACAGAAACTGATTGATACCGCTGGTCGGATTGAGAAGTTTAAGAAACGCTACGCTAAACACTTCGAAAACAAAAAGTAATTTTTATAGCGTAACACCACCACAGATTCATTCGTTTGGTCTCGTCGTAAAGTTTTAACTATTGCGCCAGATAAGCGTAGACTCCAAAACCATAATAAATGAATCTGATGTGATGCACTGTTAAATTGTTAACGTTGTACCTTGAAGTAGTCTCTTGTTGATCCACAGCCTGTTAATATTGGCTGTGGATTTTCTGTTTTACCCCTTCGACCTTTTCTTTTGGCACTGCCATGATAGATAGACTGACCGACCTAAACGAGAAAATATCTCACCTTGAGGGAAGACTCTCTGATCCTTCCTTGACCGGTGATCAGAAGGAATTCCAGAAGGTTGCTCAGGAGCATTCTCATCTATCAAAACTTCAGAAACTTTATAATGAACTGGATGGTGTTGTCTCTGACATTAAAGGCAACCGTGATCTCCTCCACGAAGGCGATGATGATGAGGAACTGCTGGATCTTGCAAGAGAAGAGATAGAGGAATTGCTCGTTCGGGAACAGCAACTGGAAAAAGATATTATGCTTCTGCTCCTGCCCAAAGATCCAAACGATGAGCGGAATACCTTTCTTGAAATTCGGGCTGGAACTGGCGGTGATGAAGCGGCACTTTTTGTTGCCGACCTTTTTCGCATGTACTCCCGATATGCTGAGTCACAGGGGTGGAAAGTAGAAGTTATGACCTCCAGTCCTCTCGGGATTGGCGGTTTCAAAGAGATTGTTGCCCTTATCAGCGGAACGGCAGTCTTCTCCAGGCTCAAATACGAAAGTGGAGTCCACCGTGTCCAGCGTGTCCCGGCAACGGAAACCCAGGGGCGCATTCATACCTCAGCGGTTACTGTGGCAATACTTCCAGAAGCGGATGAAGTTGAACTCAACATCGCTAACCATGAACTCAAGTTTGATGTATACCGTGCCTCCGGTCCTGGTGGTCAGTCTGTAAATACTACAGATTCTGCCGTTCGTATTACCCATCTTCCCACTGGTCTGGTGGTGACCTGTCAGGATGAAAAGTCACAGCACAAAAATAAAGCCAAGGCTCTCACTGTCCTTCGGGCACGGCTTTTAGATAAGCTTGAACAGGAACATCATGATCGTATATCACTTGACCGGAAAAGTCAGGTGGGAAGTGGTGATCGCAGTGAACGTATTCGAACCTATAATTTCCCCCAGGGGAGAATGACTGATCATCGTATCAATCTGACCCTCTACAAGCTTGATGCCATTATGGCAGGGAAACTCGATGAGGTCCTCACGCCGCTTATCGTCCACGATCAGGAAGAAAAATTCAAAAAGATCCAGTAGATGCAGGTCTGAGGGTTGGATGTGCTGATTCGTGATCTTCTCCAGTTAGCCGCTTTCCGGCTAGAAAAAGCTGGTGTTGAATATTCTGAGAGAGATGTAGAATTGCTCCTTGGTCATTGTCTTGGAAAATCCAGAACAGAGCTCTATTTGATGTCTGGAGAAGTGATTTCTGAAAAAAGTGAATCACAATTTTTCAAGCTTCTTCTACAGCGTGAACAGCGTATTCCCCTGGCCTATATTCTCGGGACCCAGGAATTCTGGTCCCTTGATTTTATTGTCAGCCCTGCTGTTCTGATCCCAAGACCTGAAACTGAACTGTTGCTTGAAAAAGGGATCGCACTCTGGCGGGAACATCCTGATAATAGAGGGAAAATTCTTGATCTCTGCTGCGGCAGTGGTGTTATCGCTGTGGTTCTTGCCAAAGAGCTTGGCATACCTGTGCTGGCAGTGGATATTTCCCTGGATGCCCTTCGCATCGCCCGGATAAATGCTAAGCACCACGGGGTTTCTCATCTTATATCTTTTATTCAGGCAGACTTGTTGTCAGCTTTTTCTCCCGTACCCTGTTTCTCTTTTGTTTTTTCAAACCCCCCTTATGTCAGTAGAGAGGCACTTGAGAAAGGGTTACAACCTGAAGTAAGCAACTGTGAGCCGCATCTTGCCCTCGATGGAGGCAGGAAAGGGCTTGAAATAATAAAACGAATGCGAGATGAATTGTCTCTGAGGCTTTTTCCGGGAGCACAGCTTCTTATGGAGATAGGAGATGAGCAGGGAGATGATGTCTGTTCTCTGTTTACCACCAGGAAAAATGAGAAAGGATTGTTTTCACACCTTACAGTTGAAAAAGATTATAGTGGGCATGATCGTATTTTTCACGCACAAGTGGAAGATGAATTCCATAAATAAAAAAACGCATTGAGTTGATTGTAACATGGAAAAATTAGTTATTGAAGGTGGAAAACCATTACATGGCGAGGTGAAGATCAGCGGGGCTAAAAATGCCGCCCTTCCACTCATTGCCGCTGCACTGCTTGCTCCCGGAGTGCATGTCCTCCATAATGTTCCTGATCTGCGAGACACCCGGACTATTCTTCGTCTTCTCGAGTCCCTTGGACTTACCTGGGAACGGCTGGGAGCCACATTGAGGATAGATGGAAGCGGACTGAAATACTCCGAGGCTTCCTACGATCTTGTTAAAACCATGAGGGCTTCTATTCTTGTGCTCGGCCCCCTTCTGGCCAGACTAGGGCGGGCAAAGGTCTCTCTGCCTGGTGGTTGTGCCATTGGCGCACGACCAATTAACTTTCATCTCATGGGGTTTGAGCAGCTGGGTGTGCAGTGTGAACTTGAACATGGCTATGTCGACGCGCATATAGACGGGCGAATGCACGGCGGAACTGTCTGTTTTGATATTCCTTCGGTGACCGGGACTGAAAATCTTCTCATGGCAGCCTCACTAGCCAGAGGAACGACAAACATTAAAAATGCAGCCCGTGAGCCTGAGATCGGAAACCTGGTTGATATGCTCATTGCCATGGGTGCTGATATTGAGGGAAAAGACAGCGATCGTCTTACTGTTCATGGAGTTGAAAAACTTACCGCAGCTGAGAGTACAATCATTCCTGACCGGATTGAAGCTGGAACCTATGCCATAGCTGCGGGAGCTGCTGGCGGCGATGCAGTTATTCAGAATTGTGAACCTTCCCATTTGCCTTCCCTTCTGGAAAAATTGCAATTGGCAGGAATCGGGGTGGACGTGGGAGATACCTTTTTTCGTGTTACTGCTCCGAAAGGCGTGAATACAATCAGACCAGTGGATGTGACCACCATGCCCTATCCCGGGTATCCAACGGATCTTCAGGCCCAGTTTATGGCCCTCATGGCCTGCAGCAACGGTGTCAGTGTTATCCATGAAACCATCTTTGAAAACAGGTTTATGCATGTGGCCGAATTACAGCGAATGGGGGCACATATTCAGGTGGATGGGCGCATTGCAATGGTGAAGGGGGCAGGAGCCAATGCCCTGACCGGTGCCCAGGTTATGGCAACGGATTTGAGGGCAAGTTCTTCCCTTGTAATTGCCGGCCTTGCGGCCCAGGGCCGAACAGATATTTCAAGGATTTATCATCTGGAACGGGGCTATGAGGATATGGTGGAAAAATTGACCGGTCTGGGAGCAACTGTCTGGAAGGAAGAAGAATGAACTCAACCCTCTCGTGGTAGTGGAAAAGAGAGGGTAAGCCTGGCTCCACCAAGAGGTGAAGTGTCTACCTGAATACTCCCCTCATGTTCTTCCATCATCTGCTTAACAATGGCCAGCCCCAGACCTGTGCCATCAACTCGTTTTGTGTAAAAGGGCTCGAAAACCTTTTCAATCCTGTCTGGAGGGATGCCCGGTCCGTTGTCTTCCACCGTTACTTCAATTTTATCATCCTCTTCCTTAACTTCTTTTGCCGCGATTCGTATTTTTCCATTCTCTTTCGGACAAAAAAACAGCGCATTCTGCAAGAGATGGTTGAATATGGTGAAGAGTTGGTAATGATCCGCCCATATATCCACTATGTGAGTCGTATCTCTCTCGATGGTGATATTGGCGGGCCAGGCGGGATCTGCCTGTGCCACTTCTATCACCTCGGTAAGGCAGCGATTCAGGGAAAACCAGTCTTTTTCTGCATGCTCGGGGCGTGCAAATTTGAGAAAATCGGAAACTGTATTCGAGAGCCGATTGGATTCTCTCAGAATAATGTTGATCAGTTCAGAGTCCTCCAGGTGATGCGATGAGGGGTGAAGGTTAAATTCATTTGCCAATACTTGAGCAGAGCCGTAAATGGCAGTCAGTGGATTCCTGAAATCATGGGCAATTCCAGCACTCATACGGCCTATGGCGGCAAGCTTTTCGGCCTGACGCATCTGTTGCTCAAGTCGCCTTACCTCACTTATATCCTGGATAGTTATAACTTTACAGTTTGTACAGTCCGTACTGTTTTTAGATGTGTTTTCGGTATCTTTTAGTTGTTTGTATTGCAGCTTGGCATAGGAATATCCTATGTATATATGACGAGCATCCTTGCGTTGGAGTTCCGCTGAGTGGCGTGAGCCGGAATTTGTAAAATAGACGTTTGGAAAAATTGAATTAAAGTCTTTGTTCAGTAAATCGTCAAGCAAATAGCCTGTGATCCGGGTGACGGCATTGTTGGCAGAAGTAATTTGATTCTGATTATTGGTGGTAATAATACCAGTAGTGATATCATCAAAAATCTGCTGGTAAAGCAATGTCAACTCATCAAAATCACGAACTGAATCGGAAAGGGCGTCTTCTGTTTTTCTCAATCGTCTGGCAAAGAGGCTGCTGAGAGTTGCTGCCAGAAAGAAGGTGAGGCCATATACGGCAAAAAGGTTGATGAGAGCAAGCGCGTCGCTTTCCTTGCCGGAGAAAGAGGCATACAGGAAGTCGGGAAACAACTGGTAATATTCTAACGTGAGAATGGTACCGTACAAACACGTTGATGCCCCTGCGGCAAAAAGGCCACCAAGACGTGGCATGATAAGTCCGCCGGCGATGATGGGAAAGAAAAAAACAGGGGAAAAAATCGATTGAGATCCACCAGTTAGACAAATAAGAGTTGCGACAAAAAGAGTGTCCAGTAAGTTTTGAAATCTTCCAAACTTATTGGGGTTTACATCTGTATTCAGGAGGATAAGCCCTGAGCAGATAGAGGCGATGTAAATAAAAATAATGAAAAAGAGTAAAAGTGTTGGAGGGAGGACAATGATATCAAATTGACCACTCTGTAGATACGCGCTCACTCCGAGAAGGAGGGTGTAAAGTACAACACGAAGCAGTAGCATCCAGAGAAGTTGGTTAACCAGCAGTCTCTTGACAGTATTCTCGGGAGTATCGGATATGTCGGTAAGAGGTGTTGCCATCAGGGGTTATCCCATTGCATATTTTTTGACTTTGTAGCGCAAGGATCTAAAACTGATACGAAGCAGTTCTGCCGCTCCCATTTTCGAGTTGCCGCTCTTCTCCAGAGCAGCTTTGAGATATTTCTTCTCGGTTTCAGCAATTGCGTCTTCCAATCCCATGGCAAAAAGTTCATCCTCATTGGCAACAACCTGGAAGGGAGAAAAATCCCGGGAGACACTCTCCTCTTTTCCAGAACGAAAGGCTGAGAGTGTCAAACTTTCAGGCAGAATAATGTTGGATGATTCAAGGGCCACTCCACGTTCAATAATGTTTTCCAGCTCACGGACATTCCCGGGGAAGTCGTATTTCATCAAAACTTCCATGGCATAAGATGACATTTCCTGTACTTCTTTGCCAAAGGCTTCGGAGTATTTTTTCAGGAAAAAATCCACCAGGATTGGTACATCACCTTTTCGTTCACGGAGGGGGGGGACCCGTATAGGAACAACTGCAAGCCGGTAGAAGAGATCTTCCCGGAATCTGCCTGCCATGATCTCCTCTTCAAGGATCTTGTTGGTTGCAGCAATAATCCGGACATCGACGGTTTGAATCTGGGTTCCACCAACCGGTTTGATTTCACGTTCCTGAAGTACACGGAGTAATTTGGTTTGGATAATGGGAGTGAGTTCACCTATTTCATCCAGAAATGCTGTTCCATGATCAGCCATCTGGAATAAACCCTTCTTGTCGCTGATGGCACCGGTAAATGAACCTTTAACATGGCCAAAAAGTTCGCTTTCCATCAGTTCTTGGGGAATGGCACTGCAGGTAATAGGGACAAATTCCCGGTCTGCCACTTGAGAGTGGCGGTGGATAGCCTGGGCAACAAGTTCTTTTCCTGTCCCTGATTCGCCGTAGATTAATACATTTGCAGGTGTAGGAGCTACGCGTTGGATTAATTCGAAGATTTTTAGCATCTCCCGGCTTTCACCAATAATTTCCGGAAAGGAAGCGGAAAGTGATCTGGCTTCTGCTGTCTGCTCTTTTTTTGATGTTGCCGAAATGATAACTGTTTTGATTTCATCAACATTAAACGGTTTGCTGATGTAATCAAATGCCCCGTTTTTCATAGCAAAGACAGCATCATCCGGGGAGGCGAATGCGGTAATCATGACAACAGCCAGGGAGGGGTGCTTCTCTTTTATGTTGTTTAGCAGCTCTAGACCACCCATACCATCCATTCGTATATCTGTGATAACAAGGTCGAAGGTATGTTCTGCAATTGACTCAAGGGCCTGGTTGCCGTCAGCGGCAGTTTTCACCTGGTACCCTTCCTTGACAAGGAGGATCTTGAGGAAGTCCCGCATACTGCGTTCGTCATCGACAACGAGGATTGAAGTCATTCTGTTTTAAGCTGAAGTTCCGGCAGTAATCACTCCTATTTTCCCCGTAACACGCTCATATCATATATCTTTATTCGTAATAAGCTGTTTTTTACGTGCAAAATGTACCCATGTAAATGACGATTTAGTGCTTGCAATGTATTG
>JAIPEF010000110.1 GCA_021737265.1 Desulfocapsa sp.
AGAATTCGGGAATGACAGTCGTGGGCAGCACTCTGTTGAGTTGTGATATCATTGAGTTGCATGTTCACGTCATCCCCGAGTGTCGTTATCGGGGATCCAGAAAATCGTTTCTGGCTGAAGATTGGTGGTAATCAGCTAAGACAAAGCCAAACCTGCTGAAAGGCTGGGACGGAAAGCTACGGGTCTGTAACAGATAGCCGGGCTGCCTTAATTCGAGGCAGTTCTGCTTTTTTTATTCGGGCTATCCAGTCGATAACTTCACAACAAGTCAGGATAGAAAGCATTTATTGGAAAATGAACCAAAAGATAACAAGACAGAGTTGATTTCACAAAAATTATATTCTGAAAGGTCAAGGATGAAGATTTGACACCATGTCCAGAAATAAGAGACTTTTCATGGGGGAAAACAGGAGGTTTATATGACTCGATCTAAGCTTTTTATCAGCATGATAATTATTTTCTTCTTTACGACGTTGATTATTCGTCCTGCCACTGCTGCCGGAAAAACAACTTCATGGACCATGTTCATGGTTCCAATAATTACCTCTGCAACAAAATCCAGAGGAGGTCTGACACTGCGCCTTGTTAACAATACAATGCCTCATTTTAGAGAGTCAGCAACCTCTAAGTGCAGTCTCGAACATCGGGACAGCAAAGACCTCTTGATCTGCACCAGTGCCACTCTTCGTTATGATGCAGATGAAAATGACGGTTCAACGCGTATAAGGCGCACTGGACATATAACCTTTAATCCTGTCGGTTCTTGCAGTAACGGTGTTTGCCTTGTCAGCCCTTTACCCCTGGGAAGTGAAACGATTACTCAGTGGGTTTGGTTCAATACCTATTGGAAGCAGGTAGTTAATGTTACCCAGCCCATTGATTGGACCGACAGTTCTTATCCGTTTGATCAAAAAACAGCCATGATTAGTGGGGAAACAATCGGTGTTACCACCGCCCAAGGTTCTGCCAGCTGGACCCTTTTTCTTGTTCCAAGCCTGACAAATGAGTGACGGCCATTTGACCTTGCCCCGGAAAAATCGGAACATTTTTTTGTTTGGCACAACTGAAGGTTATTAGGATAGTCTCAACTTTGATTATTCCTGGTCATGTTGATGCTGTATATCTCAATGATCAGCAACACGATCAATAGTGACTTGAGGCCATATTGACTTTCATTTTCTCTACTTTTCTTTTCAAATAGAGATACTATTATCTTGTGGCTTGAAAAAAAATACCAAACTTATCAAAAGGTAGGGACGTAAATTATGCATGACAGAAGAAAACACCAGAGATTTCTTCTTGAACAGAGCTGTTTTTTAACTTCTGCCGCCTCTGTTGGAACCATTCTTGACCTATGCATGGGCGGACTGTTGTCCTGCATGTGCCTGGAGGACAATAGATGTAGTAATGATTCTCAGCAAAGGGAAGTTGATATCTTCTGCAAAACGGCAAAGCTGTCAGCTCAGGGCTTACCTATAAAAGTTCTCGACAGCAATACTGTTTCAGGTGAGTTTGACATGGGGTTAAGTTGCAGAAAATGCCGTGTACAGTTTGAGCATCTGGAACTTAACCAAAAAGCTCACTTGGAAGAGATAATACTATCTCACACCATCCTTTCCACAAGGTAGTCAGGGTTAATTTTACCAAGTTGAGAATATCGGGAAACATCCCAAGTTCTCTGTCACGCCTCCTGCCTTGAGAGCGCCAGTCGATATCTTTATCTGTTCGCCTGCTTCCTTGTGATGATCATGAACCTCAGCGAGCAGCTGATTGAAAGTAATCTGCCGTTACCGGCCAAGCTTGTTTTCAATTTTCGACTGATCAGCAGCCTTGGGCCTGGGGTGTTTTCCTGAGAAATCTCTTTGTTGCTATTTTGAATGAATAAGGACAACCATGCCAACCTGTATGGTATTTACCTCGACCCGCAAAGCGAGGCAGCAGGACCAATTGGGGGTCGGTGACTTTTCAAACCTGAAGCAGCTGCTTCAAAAAATTTTGGGAACACGAAGCTCTAGCATGGAACATTGGACGGGGGTTTTCCGGGGCAGGACGAATGATAAAGCGCTTTTTGTTAAAAAGCCCTATAATACGGTATTGTTTATCAATTTTTACTCGATAAACATGATTGCCATACACCTCTACACAAGTTATTGAACACATGAAAACGTACGATAAAAAAATCTACATCGTCTTGCTCAGCATTCATGGGTTGATTCGTGGTCAAGACCTTGAACTTGGGTGCGATGCTGACACTGGTGGGCAGACCAAATACGTGGTGGAACTGGCGCGTGCTCTTGGTGAACATCCTGACGTAGAACGAGTTGATCTTTTGACTCGGCGCGTTGTTGATCAATCAGTAAGTGACGACTATAGCCAACACTATGAAAAACTGTCTGAGAATGTACAAATAGTTCGGATTGATTGTGGAGAAGAAACATATATCCCAAAAGAACAGCTATGGGATTGCCTTGACAACTTTGCAGATTCTACCCTCGAATACATCAAACTGCAACCCGACTTACCGTCAATTATTCATAGTCATTACGCTGATGCTGGCTATGTTGGGACACGCCTGTCACACCTTCTTGGTATTCCGCTGGTTTTCACCGGTCACTCTCTCGGGCGCAGCAAGCGGCGTCAACTTCTTGCGGCCGGATACAGAAGAGAAGTCCTGGAAGCTCGTTATAATATTACCACTCGCATTGAGGCCGAAGAAATAACACTGGGTGTTGCAGAGTGTGTGATTACAAGTACCAGGCAGGAAGTTCTTGAGCAATATGCTGCCTATGACCACTATCAGCCTGAGCGTATGCGCGTCGTCCCTCCGGGCACTGATCTCCAGCAGTTTTTTGTTCCCGAAGGCAATGAAGGCAGCAGTAACATTGCAACAGAAATCTACCGTTTTTTGAAGAACCCTGACAAACCGATCATTCTCGCTCTTTCTCGCCCTGATCCGCGCAAAAATATTCTTCAGCTCATTGCTACATACGGTGAGTCACCAGAACTCCAGCAACTCGCAAATCTTGTTATTATTGCGGGCAATCGTGATGATATCAGTGATATGGAGGATGATGCTCAGGAAGTTTTGCAAGACATCCTGTTGCACATTGATCAATATGACCTCTATGGTAAAGTTGCATACCCCAAGCACCATGAGCAATCCGAGGTGGCTGTTATTTACCGTCTTGCGGCCCTGAGTAAAGGGGTTTTTATCAATCCTGCATTGACCGAGCCCTTTGGTCTGACCATGATTGAAGCAGCAGCCAGTGGCTTGCCTGTTGTTGCGACCGAAGACGGCGGGCCCACTGACATTATAGGCAATTGCCAAAATGGTTACCTCATTGACCCGCTTGATCGTGAGGACATTGTGGGCAAACTGCTTCGCATACTTTCCAATCGGCAGCAGTGGGAAGAATTTGCTCAAAACGGGATACTCGGTGTTCGAAAGCACTATTCCTGGCAAGCACATACGGAGAAATTCCTCGAGATATTGCATCCCCTGATTACCAGTAAGGTGACTACCCCACCATTTCATGTCAAACGCCGCAAGCAATTGCACCATGATCGGGCATTGTTCTCTGATCTCGATCAGAACTTATTGGGTAATCCTCGTGCCCTCACTACTTTCATCGAAGCCCTGCAGGCGAACCGAAAGTGCGTACTATTTGGCATTGCCACCGGGCGCAGGCTGGACTCGGCAATGCAGGCCCTGAAGAAGCACCGGATTCCCATGCCAAACGTCCTGATAACAAGCCTTGGTACTGAAATCTATTACAACCCCAACCTGGTACCGGATGCTGCGTGGGCGTTACATATCGATTATCTCTGGAATCCACGTATCATCCGCCGTACTCTCCGGGAGTTGCCGGGGATAAAGTTGCAACCGCGTTTGGAGCAAGGCCGTTTCAAAGTCAGTTACTATATTGACCCACAGATTGCTCCGGATATTCAGCACATCAACAAACTATTGAACCAGCAAGGACAGTCGGCCAATGTGATACTCTCTTTTGGGCAATATCTTGACATCATTCCTGTGCGCGCCTCCAAAGGACTTGCCCTGCGCTGGGTGGCTGAACGGCATGATATTCCTCTCGACAGGATACTGGCGGCAGGTGGTTCCGGGGCCGATGAAGACATGATGCGCGGTAATATACTTGCCGTGGTGGTTGCCAACAGGCATAATGAGGAACTTTCCGACCTTGTGCCTGTTGATGAAATTTTCTTTGCCTCACGTCCGTACGCCGAAGGCATCCTTGAGGCTATTGAGCTCTACGATTTCTTCGAGACCTGCGAAATCAAGGAAATGTAAGCATGCACCTCCTGGTTTGTACTGATCTTGATCGTACGTTGCTGCCCAATGGTTTCGAGCCGGAATCACCCGATGCTCGCCGATGGTTTCACAAGCTTGCCACACTGCCTGGAATCACTCTTGCTTACGTTACCGGACGTGACCAAAAATTAGTGAGGGAAGCTATCAATGAGTACTCCCTGCCCATGCCGGATTTTGTGCTCGGCGATGTGGGCTCGTCCATCTATGTTTGTAAACAACAAGAATGGCATCCCATGTCAGATTGGCAGGCACATATAGCAAAGGACTGGGGCGGTTTTACCCACTCGGATCTTGTTGCCCTCCTGAAGGGACTTCCAGGCATACAGTTACAGGAAGAGAGCAAGCAGAACACTTATAAGGTAAGTTACTACGCCTCCGTACATATCAATCACAAGAAACTTCTGACCGAATTACAGGGACAATTACAAGAAAAAAACATTGAAGCCAGCCTGATCTGGAGTATAGACGAACCTGCCAACAGGGGCTTATTAGATATACTGCCAGCCTGTGCCACCAAACGTCATGCCATTGAGTTCCTCATGGATAACCAGGGGTACGGACTTAACAATACTGTATTCTGTGGTGACAGCGGTAATGATCTCCCGGTACTTGCCAGTCCGATTCGCTCTGTCTTAGTTCACAACGCCAGTATCGATGTTAAACGGGAGGGGCAACACATGGTGAAAATGGCTGGAACAGAGAAATCCTTCTATCTTGCACGTGGTGGTTTCAAAGAGATGAATGGAAATTATGCGGCAGGCATTCTGGAAGGTATTACTTACTATTACCCTGAAATCAATAAATTGCTGGAGTCTGAGTAAATGTACGAACAAGTGTCCCATTCCCTCCTGAACGAAATACTCACTGACTTAAAACCTGAAATGCTTGAAGAGGATTTACGCCACTTTTACACACGCCTCGGGGCAAATTTTTACTCCATCCATTCTTTGTTTACTATTCTCTATGGCAAGCGCGATGATTTTAAAGTGCAGATGCAAAAACTGGTGGAAACGATGGCCGGACAGTATATCCAGCGCCCAGCTCACTTCAAACAGATTGATCTTGCTCGCGAAAATGATCACAACTGGTTTCTTAGTCAGGAGTGGGTCGGCATGGCACAGTATGCAGATGGATATGCCAAAAACCTATCGGAACTACAGCAGCATGTTCAATATTTCCTGGAACTCGGGGTGAATATGATCCACCTCATGCCGATGATGGTCTGTCCGCATGGTGCGAGCGATGGCGGCTATGCAGTGAGTGATTTTCGCCAAATAAACCAACGCTTTGGTAGTCTTGAAGATTTACACAATCTTGCTGAAGAATTTCATAAATATGGAATTCTCCTGACCCTCGATGTCGTGCTCAATCACACTTCTGATGAACATGAGTGGGCGCAAAAGGCAAAGGCCGGTTACGCGAAATATCAAGATTATTACTACATTTTTGACAACCGCGAAGTCCCCGACATGTTTGAGATGACCATGCCGGAGATCTTTCCGGAAACCGCCTCCGGTAATTTTACCTGGGACGAGGCTATGGGAAAGTGGGTTATGACCGTCTTTAACAACTATCAGTGGGATCTGAACTACAGTAATCCTGAGGTATTCATTGAAATGCTCGATATCATTTTGTATTGGGCAAATCAGGGCGCTGACATTCTGCGCCTGGATGCGGTTGCATTCCTGTGGAAGAAAATCGGTAGTATCTGTCAAAACGAGCGTGAAGCACATCTGCTGCTGCAACTGATGAAAGATTGTTGTCAGGTAACCGCTCCCGGCGTATTGTTCATTGCTGAGGCCATCGTTGCTCCAGTCGAAATTATCAAATATTTCGGAGAAGATGCAATCAACGCCAAAGAATGCGAAATAGCTTACAACGCCAGTTTGATGGCGTTGTTGTGGGATGCGGTTGCGACCAAGAATGCCAGGCTCCTGATGCAGGGTATAAAAAGTCTGCCCGACAAACTTGAACGTGCCACTTGGCTTAATTACGTGCGCTGCCATGATGATATAGGCCTTGGTTATGATGATAATGACATACGAGCGGTGGACTACGAGCCAAATGCGCATCGCCAGTTTCTGATAGACTATTACACCGGGAAATACGGTGAATCCTCATCCCGGGGCCTTCCCTTTGGCCACAATGACAAGACAGGGGATACCCGTATTTCCGGATCACTGGCCTCACTGGTGGGATTGGAAGCGGCACTAGATTCCGGTGACCAGTCAGAGATTGACGATGCCATCAAAATTATTCTATTGTTGCATGGTCTGATCCTCTCCTTTGGTGGGATCCCCCTGCTGTACTACGGTGACGAAATCGGTACCCTGAACGATAACAGCTATCTCGAAGACCCGGCTAAGGCCAACGATAACCGCTGGGCGCATCGTCCTCATATCAACTGGGAAAAAGCTGAACTGCGCAACACCCCCGGCACAGTTGAATATAAGCTCTTTTCTGCCTTGAAGAAAATGATAGCAGTACGCAAGGAAATATCTGCCTTTGCCGATTTCAACAACCGCGAACTGCTTGATGTTGGCAATCCGCATCTTTTTGTTTTTTCGCGCTTTGAGTATGTTCAACCGGCTAACAAAGTATTAGTCGTGGCGAATTTCGATGGCGCACCGCAACATCTGAATCTCGAGGATATTGGCCGGAAAGTCCATTTTCGTAATGATACTATTCGCGACCTGTATTCGGGTGAAAAACCAGCAATGTTTAAGGAGGATCTGGTTATTCCACCTTACGGATTCTACTGGTTGACAGATCAGTAACTTATTTTTTGTTAGTGATTTAAATTCTGCTGTCATGTGTTGCATACCCCTTGTCCTTGTTCGTGCAACTCCAACATCTACGACAGAGAATATTCTCTTTCCCCACAACGAACTGTATAATTCTCGATATCACAGGAAACCATGAACAAATTTATAATTGCAGGAATAGGTGAGCTTCTTTGGGATGTTATAGAGGATTCCGAGGAGCTGGGTGGCGCACCCATTAATTTTTCCTACCATGCAAATGGCTTGGGTGCAAAAGGCTATGCCATTTCAACGGTAGGGGATGATAAGCGCGGCAAGGCGGCCTTGGCAGTGCTGGAACAACGAAACATGTCGACAGAGTATATTACTATTCTTGAAAATGGTGTTACCGGATATGTGCTTGCCAGGGTGGATGACAAAGGTATTGCTTCGTATGAATTTCCTGACGACGTGGCCTGGGATCAATTAACTTTGACGGAAACAACCATGTCCCTGGCAAAAGAGGTTGACGCGGTTTGTTTCGGCAGCCTTGGACAACGTTCTCCCAAGGCGCGGCAGGCAATCATTTCATTTCTCCAGGCGACTCGCCCTGATACTCTGAAAATTTTTGATCTTAATCTGAGGCAACATTTTTACAATACTGAAATGATACAAAAATCTTTGGAATTAGCTGATATCCTGAAATTAAATATCGAGGAACTTGAGGTGATTGGGGGCATGAACAACATAAAAGGCGATGAAAGTTCTCTCCTGAAACAGCTAGTGAAAAAATATAAACTGCAATTGACGGTTCTCACACGCGGCGGGAAGGGGAGCCTCTTAGTATCACCCACGGAGATCTCTGGTCATCCTGGGTACCCCACGAATATCGTGGACACAATAGGCGCTGGCGATTCCTTCACGGCTGCAACTGCTCTTGGCTTATTAAAAGGACATAGCCTATCAACAATTAACGATCATGCAAACAGAGTTGCGGCATTTGTCTGTTCCCAAAAAGGGGCTATGCCTGTTCTGCCAGCGGAACTACAAGAAGATATATCCAAAACTGCAAATTGACCTACTTGGAATGGGAAAAATACGCGACGAATGACCCTGTTGACACTCTCCATCAGTTCTTGCAGTATGAAAATACCGCATCATCGAGAGAATTGGCAGCAACTGTAAGCTCGTCGGAAGAACTGATCGTTAACGGGGCGGAGCACTGCCGCTTGCCCTGGTTTGGCCTACCCCTCGTTTCTCCAGTAGGATGAATGGAAGGATTAACCATCCCAGGTTTGAAGTTTTTACGACGCCATCATTCATGGCTTCTTGTATTTTATGGCTGGGAGAAATATACTGCTGATTATGGATAAAAATATAGAATAACAGTGTAGTTATATCACGCTCACAGGAAAGAATAAAACAGGATTTTAGCGAGAGAGGTCAGTATGAAAACCTTGTTTGAGGAATGCGCAATCAACGGAATGAAGCTGAGAAATCGCATGGTACGTTCTGCCACCTGGGAGGGGATGTGTGACCCGGATGGCAGACCAACAGATAAATTGAAAGACTTTTATCACCAGCTTGCCACTGGAGGTGTAGGGCTCATAATTACCGGTTATACCTTCGTCAGCCCTGAAGGAAAACAGTTGCCGGGGAAAATGGGTATCCATACCGATGAATTTGCCGAAGAGTATAAAAAAATGACCAGTTCCATACACGAAGCCGGTGGTGCAATTGCTATTCAGCTTGTTCATGCAGGAGGGCAGACTGACTCCGGCAATGCAGGTCGCCAGCCCCTTGCACCATCAGCCATCAAGGTGGACCAGTTTCCGGAAATGCCTGCGGAATTAACACTCGACGAAATCCACAACATTGTTGATGCATTCGGAAAGGGTGCACAAAGGGCAAAAGAGTGGGGTTTTGATGCTGTACAACTACATGGTGCTCATGGCTATCTCATCAACCAGTTCCTCTCACCGCTGACAAATTTGCGCACCGATGACTACGGAGGCAACATTGAAAATCGGAGCCGCTTTGCCATCGATGTTTACAAAAAGGTTCGCGAAGCCGTCGGTGATGACTATCCGGTACTGATCAAGCTTAATGCCTCTGACAATCTGGAGGGTGGACTCTCTGTGGAGGATGCAACCTATTGTGCACAGCAACTGTCTTATCTTGGCATTGATGCCATAGAGGTCTCTGCCGGTACTCCGGCATCAGGGGATGAATCACCGGCTCGGGCAAAAATAAATAAACCGGAGAAGGAAGCGTATCACCTGAGCCTTGCACTGCAGATTAAAAATGCCGTATCCTGCCCAGTCATGGTTGTCGGCGGCATGCGCTCCTATGACGTTGCCGAGAATGCAGTGGCGGAAGAAGGGCTGGACTATATTTCCATGGCCAGGCCTCTGATTCGGGAGCCGGACCTGCCAAACAGGTGGCAAAGCGGGGACAGAAGCCCTGCAACATGTATCTCATGTAACGGATGCTTTATGCCGGGGATTAAGGAAGGCGGAATCTACTGTGTCGCTGAGAAGAAAAAGAGTGACTGACTGGTAATCCCGCGGGTGAAAGGGCTTTCCTGAAAACAATCCCTGAAACAACAGGTTGAAATAATCAGGAGTGAGAGAGATGTCCCCATCTTGACCACATTGCACGATCGGCAAAGTTGGCGGGGAAGAAACTTTCAGTTATTGCCATTTTGTTTTTCCTGTTTTTCTTTTCAGAAAGTTAAGTATCCTTTTTCCAGGCATCCAGCTATAACCTGATCACGAAAGCTTATAAAACACTCCCTTATGATTATGCCATTCACCCTCAAGGCAGGGCCTCGAATGCTGGTCCTCGTCGGTCCCTTTCAAAAATTTGTCCGCAAGGTAGCCACCGGCGGATTCCTGCTCTTTGCCTCGACAATCATTGCCCTGATCTGGGCCAACCTCGCTAACGAAAGCTACCATGCTTTCTGGCACACCGAGTTATCAATACACCTCGGCCCGTACCATATCAGCAGGTCTATCCAGCACTGGATAGACGAGGCTCTGATGACGCTCTTCTTTTTTACAGTTGGCCTGGAAATAAAACGTGAAATGCTTATCGGAGAGCTTGCCTCTGCCAAAAAAGCGCTGCTTCCTGTTGCTGCAGCAATAGGAGGCATGGTTGTACCGGCCATCATATATACCCTGCTTAACTTCTCAACACCTGGAGCCAAAGGCTGGGGGATACCGATGGCTACTGATATCGCCTTTGCCCTGGCAGTTATCTCCCTGCTCAGTACACGTGTTCCGCTCGGTGTACGGATATTTCTTTCAGCATTGGCAATAGCCGATGATATAGGGGCGGTCCTTGTCATTGCCCTTTTTTACACAGAATCAATCGCCTGGTCTTATCTGCTTTTTGCACTGTTTTTTTTAGGATGTATCATCCTCGCCAATATATTCTGGGTCCGCTATACCATTCTGTATGTACTCTTGGGTTTTGCTGTGTGGTTTGGCATACTCGGTTCAGGAATACATGCTACTGTTGCCGGTGTAATTGTCGCCTTGTGTATTCCCGCCCAGGGGCGCTATGATACAGCAACCTTTATCCAAAAAGTTTCCAACTCTCTCGATAAATTTGACTGTGGGTTGGAAGGTTGTGGTTTTACTGTGCTTATTAATCAGCAACACCTCACCATTATCCAGAACATAGAAAATGCATGCCACCAAACCCAAACACCTCTCCAACGTATGCTGGGTGGCTTAAACTCGTGGGTTGCCCTGGTTATTCTCCCCTTGTTCGCCCTTGCCAATGCGGGTGTTTACCTTGGCGGTATGGACTTGCAATATGCCCTGACGAGTTCAATCACCCTGGGTGTCATGCTCGGTCTTGTTATCGGCAAGCCCCTTGGGATATTTACTTTTACCTTTGCGGCTTCAAAACTCATGAAGGCGAAGCTGACCGGGGGCGTTACCTGGCTCCATATTTTTGGTGCCAGCATGCTTGGTGGTATTGGTTTTACCATGTCCATTTTTATATCCGGACTTTCCTTCAGCGAGCAGGAGCTAATAGATCTTTCAAAATTCGGAGTCATTGGAGGTTCCCTGATCTCCGGTATTTTTGGGTTGGCCGTCCTGACTCTTGCCGGTAAAAAGAAAAACAGATCTTAAATTATTTTTTCTGGGATAGAACACTACTGGGAATTCTTTTTAGACGGGGGTTCAGTTAAGTAATTCCTGGTTGGTTTCTCTCACGACTGACAGGGGACACCTTATTCAGTCACGGAACTCACTGATTCAAAACTCTCATCCCCTCACAGGGCCAGGTAGTCATATTTTTGATTTTATCCACCAGTGCAACTTTAGAGCTCTACTGTATATACGTAATAAAATAACGACCGGATTTATGCTACAATAAGGTCATCAATATCCTGTTTTTTCTATAAAAGAAGAAGGAGGACAACATGGCCGCAGAAAGTAGTATATATGAGACGTACTGTCTCACTGA
>JAIPEF010000111.1 GCA_021737265.1 Desulfocapsa sp.
GGTGGTGCCGGATGTGTGCCTGCTGTTTGAACGCAAATGCCAGGCCTTTGACCTGGCCCCCATCCCGGATAGGCCCGAGATCGAACCCTTTCACTGGACCGCTGACACCATCATCTGGCCCTGCCACCGGGAACCGGACCTGATCTTTTTCGATCCCCCCTATTTCACCAAAAAAAAGAAAGCCTACCAGGAAAAGGCAGATCCCCAAACCCCGCCCATCTCCTCATTGTCCCGGCACCAATACATGCAGTTTTTTGCCCGTTTTTTTGAACTGGCCCATAAAAACACCTGCCCCGGCGCCATCCTGGCATTTCTCAACGCAGACTGGCGCGATTTTGAATCCACCCCGGCAAAACAGGAATCTCCGGATCACGCCATCACCCTGTTTGATTTTCACCGGCTTTTGTCCGAAACAGGATGGAAAATCACCCACCGCATTGAATGTCCTCTGTCATCTGAACGCCTCAGCGGCACCCAGGTGAAAAACATGCAGGACAAGCGGATCCTTGGCACCGTCAGCAGAACCTTTTTAATCGCAAAACACATATAAGGAGGCAGCCATCACAGGCACCCGCCAGCTGTACCTGCCAGTTGAAATTCAGAAAATGCTGGAAGGCGCCGGCAGAATCCGGATACAGCTGTTGTGAATTCAATGGAAAAATATCTACCCATCATTTACGTGCGGGGATACGCCGGAAGCCGGGGGGCTGTGGAGAGGCGGATTACGGGATTGCTGCGGGAGGTAACGCAGTGAGCATCGACCGTCCGGAGAATGATCTGCTTGGCATCGTGGCGGAGCTGCGCAAATTGCCCAAAGAAACCGAATGGGCCGAGTTCAAGCACAACAATGCCGAACCGGACGAGATCGGTGAATATCTCTCCGCCCTGGCCAATGCCGCAGCCCTGACCGGCAAGGTCCATGCCTGGCTCGTCTGGGGCGTGAATAATGACACCCATGAGATCATCGGCACCACCTTCAATCCGGCATCCGCCAAAGTCGGCAACGAGGAGCTGGAAAGCTGGTTGCTGCGACTGCTCTCACCCAAGATCAACTTCCGCTTTTATGCAATACAGGCTGAAGACAAGCCGGTCGTGCTGCTGGAAATCGGTGCAGCCTTTCGTCATCCCGTGCAATTCAAGGGAATGGAGTTCATCCGCGTCGGTTCCTACAAAAAGAAGCTGAAAGACTTCCCGGAAAAAGAGCGGGAACTGTGGCGGGTGTTTGACCGCACTCCTTTTGAAAAGGAGGTCGCCGCCGAAAACATTGCCGCTGAGAAGGTGCTCAGACTGCTCGATTATCCCGCCTATTTCGATTTGCTGTCCCTGCCGCTTCCCGAAGGCCGGGACGGCATTCTGTCAGCCCTGGCGGCCGAAGACATGATTGCCCCTGGTAAAAGCGGCAAATGGCACATCACCAACCTCGGCGCCGTGCTGTTCGCCAAACGGCTGGCCGATTTCCGTACCCTTACCCGCAAGGCAGTGCGCGTGGTACTCTACAAGGGTGAAAGCCGGGTGGAAACAGTGCGTGAGCAGGAGGGAGGCCAGGGCTACGCCGCTGGTCCAGACCGACCGCTTTCTCGACAGCCCGCCCCGCTCCCGCAACGAAGCTCTGGCCTCCTTCATGCGCCGCATCGGCGTTTGTGAGGAACGCGGCAGCGGCATCGACAAGGTGGTTGTGCAAACCGAGCTTTTTCAGCTTCCAGCACCGCTCTTTGAAACCACTGGCGAGCATACCCGCGCAGTCCTCTATGCCCATCGGGACCTGAAAGAGATGGACAAAACAGACCGCATCCGCGCCTGTTATCTGCATGCCTGTCTGCGCTATGTGCAGCGGGATTTTCTGACCAACACCTCTCTTCGTGAACGGTTCGGCGTGGAAGAAAAGAACAAGGCAGCCGTTTCGCGCTATATCAGAGAAGCCATAGACGCCGGCATGATCAGACCGGTTGATGAAGACGCGGCCCGCAGGATGATGAAATATGTGCCTTTCTGGGCATAGCAGGTTTAATTGATGGGTAATTGATGGAGCACGTGATATGAAGACAGTTGAAAAGTATAAGTATCTGAAAATAAATACAATATCTCTTATTAATTTAATTGATGGGTATTTGATGATTGACGAGCTGGAGGCGGTGGAGAGCGGTGAAAGTTGAATCTCAGCAGTATTCTGCCGGGCAGCGACGATCGCCTGGTGCTGTAGAAATGGGCCGGGCTTGACAGCGATCTCCCCGCCACTGGCAAACGCTATCCCCGCAATGACAACATCCGCTTCCCCCTGCCATCAAAGAACCTGGACCAGGGGGATCTGGTGCTCCGTGTCCGGGATGAGCGCAGCAACACCACCCAACATCTGATTTAAGGAGAACAAAATGAACATACCGATGTATCAGGTTGACGCGTTCACATCCAGCGTTTTTTCCGGCAATCCCGCCGCTGTTTGCCTGCTGGACACATGGCTTGACGATGCCGTCCTGCAGGCGGTTGCCGCTGAGAACAACCTGTCAGAAACCGCTTTTCTGGTTCAAAACACCACCGGTTTTGACCTCAGGTGGTTTACCCCGGTCACAGAAGTGGCCCTGTGCGGTCATGCCACACTGGCCAGCGCGTTTGTGCAGTTTTTTTGCCAACACTGGAACAAAGATACGATCCTTTTTGACACCCGCCACAGCGGACCGCTGACGGTTGCCCGCAAGGGAGATCTCCTTGAAATGGATTTTCCGTCCCGCCCCCCAGCCGCCTGTGAGCCGTCTGATACCCTCAGCCGCGCTCTGGGTGAGGCGCCCCAACAGGTGTACAAATCAGCCGAAGACCTGATGGCCGTATTTGACAGCGAAACCACCGTGGCCGAAATGCAGCCGGATGTTGCCCTGCTGGCACAGCTGGACTGCCGGGGAATCATTATTACGGCACCGGGAGATCACTGCGATTTTGTATCCCGGTTCTTTGGGCCAAAGGTGGGCGTTCCCGAAGATCCGGTGACAGGATCTGCCCACTGCGTGCTGATTCCCTTTTGGGCATCGGTTTTGGGCAAAAATGACCTTCATGCCCGGCAGGTTTCTCAACGGGGTGGAGAGCTATTCTGCCGGCTTGCCCATGACCGTGTCAGGATTGCCGGCCGGGCAGCACTCTATCTGGAGGGGATGATAAAGATTTGAATCAGCCTAAAACAGAATTACGCGAATATCTCAATATTCTTATTCACAGATTTTTGAATTGTAAAAGCCTTTATTCAGAACTTCTTCATATCTCAGCTTGGAAAACTTCGAAAGAACGGATTGGAGCAATTAATCTAAGTGGTCCTTTCTTTCAAATGGTAAATTATAGTATGACTCGAATCTATCTTGTAGAGTTGGCCTCTTTACTTTCAAAAAAAGAAGACCGTTCTCTATTTGATTGGTTGAAGAAGGCCCATACACATGCAAAATCAATGGAACCATCTCGATATTCCAACAATAGTGAAATCCGTGATCGCGAAACAATTAATCCATATGAATATCAAAAAATAATTGATGAACATATTTTTCAATTGGAATCGCACTCAGAAACAATTGATAGGATTAAAGCTTTGCGTGATAAGCTTTTCGCACATCTCGATAAAACCTATTTTGAAAACCCAGGCTCTGCTTTAGAAGCCTTTCCTGTAAAACCTGTGGAAATTGGGGAAATGATAGAAACTGTCAGCGGCATTCTAAAATGCCATTATAGTTATCTTTTCAAAGCAGATTTGAGAATGGAACTTATAATCCCAGGAAATGTCGATGTAGTTTTAACTTATGCTTTAGCTTTTCAAAGGATAAGAACAGATCAAGCCTTGATTAAATCAGGATTCCGACCAGCCAAATACATGGAAAAACTTTAAAAAAAGGGTTGAATCAATGTTTGAACCTTGATAGCCAGGTATAATGAATTTTTCAGAAAATTATTTCATAGGTATTGATGTACAGTCTAATAGAGGCTGCCCATATGCAGTTTTTAACAAATCATTGCAAATGGTTGACTCGGGATGGATACCGAGCAACACCTCCAATGGTGACCTTATCGCTGATATTTGTTCAAAGTATCCCAATTCACATGTTGGATTGGACTGTCCCCGAATGCCATTACCTGGCCTTCGTGAATGGTACTGGCGGAAAGGCAGGTGGGGGAAAAGGATAACAGAGGTGGGTTCTGGCCGTCATTGTGAAGTGGTTATAAAGGCGCACAATATAGCCAATCCACAATGGACTCCAATAGCGGATAAAGCCCCTGACTGGATGAGGATTGGATTTTCTCTTTTTAAAGAATTCCAGTCGTGGGGCCAGGTTTATGAAGTGTTTCCATCGGCAAGTTATAAGATACTTCAGAACGTGCCAGAGATATCTTGTTCTTTGTCATTCGAAAATTTTCGATCTGGTCCCAAGGACATGATAGATGCTGTCATTTCGGCAGTTACAGTCTTTGAATTCATTAAAGGCCGCGGCTGCGAAGTCGGGGGTGGGGATGGCCTCGGGACCATTATACTGCCACGCCCGATTCCAAATTCTAAATCGGAAGTTTTACATTGGCCAGGGAGAAAAACTGTGGGAAAAGAAGGGGTCCACAGTTGGCTTTGAGAGAATGATCAGCAAGCCAAATGAAGCGGATGATAGAGCTTATTTGGTGGTTATCTGTCAGTGTGGACAAGGCAAATAGAGGGAAAATTAAACATGGGATGGGTTACAATAAGAATAGCTTTAGCGCATTTATTGCCAGGGTTTATTCCAACCTTGCTGTTTTTTAGTGTGATGATGAGCCAAATAGAACCTAAGATATTTGAAACTACTGGTGGTGTTATTACAGTTTATATTTTAAGCAGCATAGTATTGGGTATTGTGATAGACTTGATGAGGCATAAATTCGAGAAAATATTTATAAATTGGCTTAACTTAACATGGCTTAGATATATTTTTGCATTGATAATTTCCAAAATCAAGAAACATCCAGTAGGTTATCTACCATTAAAGAGAAGTTTTCAAAATTATAATGAAAAGGAAAAAGAATCTATAAAACTATGGTTGTCGTTGCAATTGGAAAAACATAAGGAAGTGAATGAGAAAATCAAAGCCAATGTTATCCTTGAAAGGGAATACAACAATCCCACCATAACGAGTGGAGACAGGTGGGCTATTCTCAATATATTGGAAAAAGACAGTTTGAGATTTATGATGGAAGAGTATTTTTCGTATTATGAATTTTCTTTTAACTGTATGGTATCAATAACCTTAACAGAATTGATAAATCTATACTTTCTTATCAGCGGTCAATTAACTAACACTTCTTTTTGGATTATTACGGTAGTATGTTTTATTTTTATTATTACCTTCCATGAACTCAGTGTTTTTTGGTTATTAGCAACAAAGCGATTTACCAGAAAACTGATCTTATTCTCTTTGATAAAATGAAATCAGGTTTAGGGCCTGACTGAAGCCATCGGTGTGTGTCAAGCAAGTTGTCGCCTTTTTTTCCTATACTTTGTTCAGAGTTCCGCAAAATTCTCTCATGCCCTCCGACGGGTATTTGAGGCCCATTCTCGGTCATGAGAGAATTTTGCTATGCTGTGCCGGATTCGACCGTTCATGCGGCATCCTTATAAACAGTGTCCTCTGCTTTCAACCGTTTAAATTTTTTCAAAACAACCTCTGTGTCAGGCTCCCATTTTCTCGTTTTTCCAGACCATCTTTCAGGATGTTTCAACCTAGCTTCCTGGTAAACTTGATGCCTGTTGGCGAGGATTATGACATCGTTGCCAGCGTGCCGGTCAGCAGGGGTGACAAATCGAATGCTGCTGTGTAAATGAACGGTATTGTACCAGGTTACAAATTTATGAATCCATTCTCTGGCCTCAACAATAGTATCAAACGGCTTCTCAGGATACTCAGGCCGGTATTTCAGCGTTTTGAATAATGACTCGGAAAAAGGATTATCGTTGCTGACAGAGGGTCTGCTGAATGATGGGATCACTCCCAAATCCTGAAGTTTCGCCAGCATTGTTACAGATTTCATGGGAGAGCCGTTATCTGAATGTAAGGTGACCTGTTCCCGGACGATCTTTTCCTGCAGGCAGGCATCCGTTACCAGGTCGGAAGCCAGTTCTCCAGATTCACAGTCGTACACCTGATAGGCAACCACTTTGCGGCTGTACAGATCCATTATCATGTAAAGGTAATAAAATTGGCCTCTTACCTTTGAAGGCAGATACGTTATGTCCCAGGACCACAGCTGGTTTGGGCCAATTGCGGACAACGGTTCCGGGCTGTTTATCCGGACCGGCTGGCTGCTCTGTCGATGGGTATTCATGCTTTGCTGTCTCAATATCCGGTACATCGTAGCCTCAGATCCAACATAAATCCCTTGATCCGCAAGCCTTGGCACGATCTGGTTTGGATTCAGATCCGCAAATTCCCGTGACTCAAGGATCTTAATGATCTGCCGGCGGTCCTCTCCGGACAGTTTGTTTGCAGGTACTGCACGAGAGTCTTTGCGTTTATCGGACGTTCCGATTTTACCCCAGCGTTGAAGTGTTCGGAGAGTAAGGCCCAGCAATTCCGCAGCCAGATGCTTCCTGGCGCCTGATTTGCGGGCCTCTGAAATCAACATCAATGTCCTTTGTTTGTCTTTAGATGAAATCAATCTTCCTCGGGCTCCCCCCAGATCGCCTGGGCTTTTTTTTTAAGAACCAGCAGTGCAGCTGTCTCTGCGAGAGCTTTCTCTTTACGAGTAAGATCCCGTTTTAATGATGAAATTTCCTTTTTATATCGAGTCTCTTTTTCACGCATTTGCTTTTCAGGGATATTGGATATGCCGGATATAGCATCTTTTTTCCACTGTTTCAGGTGGTGGGGAAAGATCCCTTTCTTCCGGCACCAGGTGGAACGTTCCTCCGGGTTCATGGCACCAGTTTCAATCAATGCGGATATCCGTTCTTCAGGGATCCAGTCTTGGGGGCGTTTTTCTTTTGATTTCAAATTGATATCACAGCTTTTTCTATAGTGTTTTAACCAGTTCCGAATGGTCGATTTGCCAACACCAAATTCTGTTGCTATTTCATGTTGGGTTTTTCTGCCTGATAAAGCCTTTTGTAACACAGTCTCCTTGATTTGGATAGAATATCCCATGTCAGTCTCCTCAATGCCCCATTTTCAATTTTTAACTGAGGCGACATCTATCCTGACACAGGGGGCCATCACTAGGGAGGTTCAACCACAATGAGTACAGAGAATGAATTACTACGGCCTTCGGGAATTCGAAGCTCATCAGCATCACTCTCGATTCCGTCTCCTGGTGCGGCCTAATTACGAAGTCGTATCCGATTCTTCTCTTGGTTGGTGCCCTTGCTGTCATCGGTGCCTTGACTCAGCACTGTGATGCGCAAGGGGTGTTTCTTGTTGCTGCCGCCGTATTGGCGGTTGCATATTTCCTCACTCGACGGGCGGTCATATCTATTGCTTCAAATGGTGGAGAGACAATTCTGGTGCCAGCAAAGGGCATGAGTCGCAGCTCGATCGTTGAGTTTCTCGAAGCCGTTGAGCGGAAAAAACTCAAGTGAGCGGAACGCAATCGCATGGACAAGTATTTTGAAAAAGCGCGCTTTTTCAAAAATTGTCATGCGTGACGTTATCTGCTTACGAAAAACACAACTACTTAGGCAGAGCGATTAATCAAGTTTTGGAAGGTGAAGGTTTGATATGGAGCATCCTATATTGAAGAAATATTGGGTTGAGGTGTTCGCAGGGATTTTCATTTTTTGTTTATTCGGATGGATAGCGTACATTATTGTATTAGGGCCGATTGCTGTTAAGGGTGAAATTGAACAATTAGTTAAATCTCGAGATGTAAAAGGATTAATTGCAATTATTGATAGATTTGATATGCTAGATATGGATTCTCTTGCTATAGAGGCTCTTCAATCAATTGGGAATGAAGAAGCGATTCAAGGGCTTACACAGTTATTTATTAATAATAAGGTTTATAGGGAATCAAAAGCGGAACTAGCGTTAATGTTAGCAGATTTTGATGCATATGAAGCAATTACGCCAATATACAACAATATTTCGACAGGGCTTGATCACATTACAAAAAGGTATGTAATTGCTTTAAGTCGCTTTCAGGATAAAAAAGCAGTGGATTTGATTGTAGCAGAACTATCTAAGACGGAACAAGCTCTACAAGAATCTGGTTTACGAAAAGCAGCTCTAATCGCTTCACTATCAGTGGAAGAAGTTTACAAAGGTAGTCCAGAATATTATGCAGAATCTGATACATGGTTAAGAAACGCCATGATTCCTGCTTTTGTTGAAAATAGTGAACTTATTTCAAAAGATGCTCTTAAGAAAGCTGTTTATAGTGACGATAAGCATGTCGTATCTGGAGCTATTTGGATTGCTACTCAATTGGCTATCAAATCAGAAAATCCTGCAATCCCTGATTACCTGAATGATCCAATTTTAACTATTGTGAAACGAAAACTAGGTGAGCAAGCGAGGAATAATTGGATTGCCGTCAAACATGTTTTATTTGAAGAAATTCGATCTGGGGAATATGACCGTATCTTGAAATCATTGGCTAGCATAATTGGTATTGGCAGGAAAGATGCGCTACCAGAACTAGTAACTGTGCTGAATCAGGAAGGAACAAAGACGATGGCCGAAGCGTACTTAAACTCTGGTTCTGGCGAATTAAAAGAAGCTGCTGAAGAGTGGGCTCGTAAACATGGCTATAAGATTACCACAGGGCCTGGATACCACCCAGTTAACTGGGGTGAATGGGACTAAGTTCGACACATAACCAATAAGGATTCAGTCGACCTTCTGAGGTCGACTGAATCCATTGTTCGGCAATATTCAGAGAGGGTAATCATGTCTGAAATATCAGTGCTACAAGAGGAGCAGCGTATATTGCGTAGTGAGCTAACGCAACTAAAGGGTTGCCAGATTCAATATTTCACCCTTTCCATCACTGGGACAGCAGCCTTCTTCGGCTTGGCAGCGATGAGTAGTGAAAACGCGATACTCGGAGTCGCTTTTCTTTCTTCATTGGCGATTATTCTCCCTTGCTGGTGGATATTTTTTGATAAAACTAACACCATTACTCGTTGGGCTATTAAATATCAAGGATCGAAATGATGTCCACGTCGTTACAGATTGTCTTTGAGTTCTTCTTCGGAAGTATTCTTTTATATTGGTCAATACGCTCTCAGTTGACATGGCTTTCTAAGATCTTTGAGAAATATTTTGATAAAGAGGTAAATAAGGCCTTTTATGCAAAAATGGTCATTCGGTTAATTCTTGGGCTAGTTGGAGTACATTTACTTCTCGACCCTCTTATACCTGGTCAACCAACGGTTCATGTCCATGCGCCAACCGAGTATCCAACCGTAGTTGAAAATCTTCGTGTAAGAATTGTACCGATAAAATTTGATGGGAATATTGATCCAGCTCGAATAAGTAGCAATATTTTTGCAGGAGACTTGGCTATTACTAAAGTTGTTGTTTTCCATGTTATGGAACAGCGTCTTCATCTGAGGCTTTACGATGTGACGCAACCAGAGAATTTTCTTGGGAGAAGAGTGGTTTATTTATCACCCTATATCCGTCTCGGATTATGGGATAAACATGTTCATTTCTAAAGAGAGGTAATATTAATGTATATCAATAAAGCTGGTTTGTGTTGTTTTCTAAGCCTTATTCTTGCGGTGTTTTGCGTTATTCCCGATCATGTCTTAGCTGCCGATTTTAAGATATTGTATCCGGAGTCAAACAGCACAGTAAAAGGTGAGGTTATTGAAATCGAGGGTGCAGGAGCGACTGCAGGAGCCACTATAGAAATAAGCGTTTTAACTAATGACTGGTACCTGCAGGATGGGAAAGCGGAGGTAAACGACGATGGGAGGTGGAGCTATGCACCATGCTATTTAAGGGGGAAAGGGAAATTTAATAATCATACGATTAAAGCAAGGTTAATAAAAGACGGCAAAGCGATCGCCATAGACAAGGTGCGTGGTGTAGTCCGAGAGTAGGTAGGAAAAGCATGCTCAACAATAGAATTCAGCTAACACAAAAAGCCGACTGGATTTTGTGCAAGTTTGTAATGCCTTGAGCGGCTTTTTGCGTAGCTGATTCTGTCGTTGTTGCCGGATGCCTCGCGCCCGGCAACAACGACCCGCGAATAACACCCGCTGCTTGCTCGGCGCAAAGCGCCTCACAACCAGCGGATTCAGCAGCCACGTCCGGATGCAAACTGCGTTTGCCTCCGGCCTCGCTCCTGATCCGCGGGGCGTTAGGCCAATATACTATGTTTATCACTTCGTGCTGTGTGAATCCTCTTACCGTCCATCATGGAAATATAAACAGGAGGTGAAAAATGAACACCAAATTACATGATCAGATTCGAGCAAATATGCAAAGGAAGAATACAGAGGACCTCATCGAAATATGGAAACTAAATGACAAGGAAGAATATTCTGATCAGACTTTTCAAGTCATTAGAGAGATACTCGAAGAACGGGGCTGTGAAATTCCGCCACAGGAAACGCGCATAGAAGAGAAAGTCGTCCCTGTGGAGCTTCCCCGGAGTAAACCATCATTATATATAGGTGTAGCTTTCATCTTACTTGGGTTTTTGATATATGCACCGCAATTGATTTCAACAAAAACCAATCTAATAGATTCAATCACCATCCTTTGCTTATTGCCGTTACCATTTTTAATTGGAGGAATTCTTCTAGTGAAACGTTCCTCATCTCCGCCTGTTACCTTTTGGCGCGGTCTCCTTACTCTCTTGGGTGGCCTATTGCTTGGTAAGGCACTAGGTAGTATAGGACTATTTATAGTCGCAGTCGCTTTATTGAAAAGCGAGCCCAAAGTGCATATGGAAACTTTCTCAGTTTCCTTAATCTTAAGCATGTTTTTACTTTTCTTCGGTTTTAGATCTACAAAAAGGCGGCCAATCAACTTATGAATATTAATCATGTAGCCTCTTGACAAAGGCACGAATCAAATGTGGCCTAACGAATAAGGATAGATCGTGTGAGAGGAGCGAACCACGATCTTATCCGGTTGTTGAACAAGCCCGGACATGATGGGGTGACGACCATATTATAAGAAAATATCTTTTTCGAGGTGCTGTTCAGAAAGAACCTTCGCATGACCTCTGGGTTTCTCAGGACGTAGAAGACCGGCAGCCTTTTTCAGTCTTTCAACAAACCAGACTATTTCCTCTTTGAAACCCCCGCAGGTCCGTTTATAACGGAAAAACTTGTTTTGCATTAAAACGTACGTTATATTGCACCACAAATAAAACAACAGGAGGTGCCATATGCAACGCCTGAAAATTGATCAGGATATCAAGACGCTTTCGGAGGTAAGAACCAGCATAGCCAATTGTAT
>JAIPEF010000112.1 GCA_021737265.1 Desulfocapsa sp.
GATGGTTAAGTATTTATGCCCGGTAGTTAGGGTGAAAAGCTTCATATGCGAGGCGTGTGAATTTTGCTATTATTTCGGCGTACTAGAGTACGTCGTAATGATAGTGAAATTTGCAACAACGAAGCAGATGGAGAGTTTTTACGACGCCATCAATCATATCTGTGGTGAATTGGTGCGTAACGGAAAGGTTTAGAAATAAACATCAAATAGGAGGTAGATTTTTGCAAGCAGTAGTTAAAAAATGGTTCCGCGATAAAGACTCTGGATTTCTCGACAACGGAGGTGGCCCAGACATAATGGTACGCAAAGCCGATCTTGTTGGCTGTCCCTTTTTGAAAGTTGGCGCAAAAGTTGAGTTTGAATGTCATCGAGATAAGCAGGGACTGATCGCAAAAAAGGTGAAGCTTTCGAGTCAGAAAAACTTTAAAGGTCAGAAAAACGGAAACCAAGGAATAAAGCGATTTCCATTTGGGGTAATGACTTAAATAGGAATCGCCTCAGGGGGCGTGGGCTCTCTGGTGCCAGATTATCAATCTTTTGATTGATGTGTGGATAACAGATCGAAGTGGCAATAAGTATATTCATTGATGATCTTTTCCAAGATAAAAATGTACAAGAAAACCCAAAAAACAACCCTATAATTGTCTGCTGTTGAACAGGGCCTGTCGCAAGTCAAATATTTACTTTGCTTCAACTGCTTGGTTATGATGCTGTCTGCTTAAAGTACAGCATGGGTGTATCCACTGTAGCGGGTGAGGTGCAAAAGGGTTGGATAGAGCCTGATTATACAGTAAAATC
Organism: Desulfocapsa sp.; assembly: GCA_021737265.1. Classification (GTDB taxonomy): domain Bacteria; phylum Desulfobacterota; class Desulfobulbia; order Desulfobulbales; family Desulfocapsaceae; genus Desulfocapsa. Next base: position 799 of record JAIPEF010000112.1, read on the forward strand.
AACATCCCCCCCCTTAAGGGACACACTATTTTTCAACAAGTAGCAAGTGGGGTTGTTTGCTGGATATGATTGGGTTAGAGTGATACTCCCCCGCTCTGCGGGAAGAGCATCTCTTGGAGAATCACTATTTGCAAAAAATGATGGACTACCCTGGGGAGAACGGTTGGGGGTAGTTCATTTTTTTTTCACCTCTTTTTCTTGCTCCTGAAGTAAATGGGAGGTGATCTCTCCAAGTTCTAACGCCGGACTCCAGTTTAACCATTTATCATCAGGGTCATTGTGGAGGGTGAAGTGTTGGCCGTTGGAGACTCGATTTCCCATGTCTTCATTGTCAGGTGTGCTGAATGAAATCCCTCCTCCAATAAGTGAGGCCAGAGATTCTGTACTGATTTTCATCTCTGTCATTACCCCTCCCTTGATATGTAAGCCACTGGTATTCCAGAATTTAGTGTTTTCGCGGATGAGATTGGTAAAAGGATCATGAATGTTGAGGTATACCAGAACATTTTGTCCGGTGGCTGAGAGTTCATATCCTGTGGTATGTCCTACCTGCACCTGCCGATAGTAAACAGGTTTGTTATACCCAAGGGAACCCAGGCGATCTGTCTCCAGGACCAGATTCAGACCTGTATCCACTGTCATGTTTGGTGGGCGGGTATCATGAATCAGAAATTCTGTTGTATGTTTTCCCTGACCAGAAATTAGGTTCAGGTATGGGCCTCTTACCAGTGTTTCAAGGTTGGCAATGCCGCCTGCATTAAATTTTGCGTTGACTGACCAGATGTAACTCCCAGTCCGCAGGAGATGGTCAAGAGATTTTTGGATAAAGGCCTTGGCATGGACAGTTTTCATGTCTTCGGCAATGGTTAACTCATTAATTGAACCGATTTTTATCCCATTATAGCGAATTTCAGAGCCCAATTCCAGCCCATGTTCAACAGAAAAAGTAAGTTGGATTTCAATGTCATCTGCCTGTTGAGCAGCTTCATAACTTTGATATAAAGGAATAGGTGTTAGTTGGGTCTTAATCTCCACACCTCCATCAGGAGTGATAAAGCTGATACCGCCCCTGATTATAGATTTAATGGGATCAATGCGCAGGGAGACCTTTGGCAGATTGGCTTCAAAGTGGATTCCGTCACTGACAAAGAAGAGTGAATTAGAGCTCACGTGCCTCATATATTTGGGATAGATAAGGATGTTGGTTTCGATGGAGCGATCGTCCAGTAAAGTGTTTGAGACAATTTCACCGACCTCGACTTTTTTGAAATAGACAGGAGAGCCGGGAGACAAGGCTACCGAATGTTTTGCTTTCAGGGTCAGGTGCAGACCCGGAACCCTCGTTGAAAGGGGAGGCGCTTCGTCAAGAGCTATGAAGGAGAGCGCATGTTCTGAACTGGTTCCCGGTTGCACCTCAAAGTAACTCCCTTTTACCAGAGTATCAAGGCCGGTTATACGATTGACAGAGAGCTCGGGGCGGACTACCCAGAATTTAGTGTCAGTGGTCAATTTTGCTCTGGACTGCTTGACCATCTCAATTTCAGCGGCAATGGAAAGAAGGTCAGGGCTTATCTGAAAGCTTTTCAGGATTCCTACCGGTAAACCCTTAAACATGACTTGAGTCTTTCCGGCGGTGAGTCCGCTGGCATCCTTAATCTGTACCGTGATCATGACCCCAGACTCCTGGATGTCCTTATAAATGAGCCAGCTGCCAATGAGAATAGCAACAATGGGAAGTATCCAGATTGGAGAAATACCTTTTTTTACCTTAACTACAGGAGTTTCCATGGCTTCCATATTTTTTTCTGTAATAGGATTTACTGGGAGTCATCATGCATCCCATAGTAATCGTGAGTCAAAGGTGAGGGCGGCAACCATGGTGGTGACAACCACTGCTGTAAAGTAGGTGGCTGCCGGTGCTGCGTGGGTTGATGTCAGACCACCAAAATCCACCAGTGCCGACATCAAGGCTATGACAAAGATGTCGAGCATTGACCAGCGTCCGATAAACTCAATAAAGTGAAACATGGTTGTTTTGTGTTTGAGCCAGCTTTTCCATTTAAAGCGAATGGAGAGCAGAATAATTGTCATACCAATGATTTTAAATAGAGGAACCAGGATTGAGGCAATGAAAATAATGAGGCCGATCCCATATTCTTTTTCATGAAAAAAATATATTATTCCATCCATAAGGGTTGAGAAACTTTGAGAACCGAGAAAATCAACACGCATGATGGGGAGCAGGTTGGCAGGGATAAAGAGTACGGCGGCGGTAACAATAAGGGCCCATGTCCTGGCAATGGAGTTGGGTTTCCGAAAGTGAATGTCTGCATGGCAGCGGGGACAAGCCAGTGGGACACCCTTTTCCGTTTTTCCGGCGTCCACAAGTTTTCTGCAATCGTGGCAGGAGATGAATCCGGCGTTCATCGCTGTTTGCCTGCTTCTTTGAGAATCAGCCATTGTCGGGACCTGCTGCTCCATAGGCTTCCGCTTTGATCTTTTCTATTTCATTCCAGAATGCTTCAGGGTCAAGTGCTGAAACAGCTGCACGAGTCATGAGAACCAGAAAGAGAAAGCAGAAAAAACCAAAGTTATACTCAATGGACGCTACACTTTCGATTTTGATGATACTCACAAAAAGTGCAATTAAGTATACATCGGGCATCCCCCATTCATCAAAGAGGTGTGAGGTACGGAAGAGGAAGGGCAGTGAACGACTATACATGCGCAGTCTCAGTTGAAGGGCAACGGAAAAAAGAAAGCTCAGCCTAAGGAGCGGCAAAAGGATAGAGGTAAGAAGGACCAGTACTGCGACAAAGTAATATTTTTGATGATGAAAAGTCAGGAAGGCGTCAAAAATTGAACCATATTGGTGTATGCCCATGGTGTTAAGCGTCAGGAGTGGCATGAATATGGCAGGAATGTACACCAGCAGACCACTGAGAGAAATGGCAAGAATCTTGGTTATGGAGTTAACTTTTTTCTGATACAGTTGGGTGTTGCAGCGGGGACAAAAAAGCTTCTTGCCGGGGGGTGCTTCAGCAATTTTCAGTAACAGGTCACATCCTGGACAGGCTATATTGGTGATGGGTGAATTCATTTATATTTGGAAGAGGAAAAATGAGTTCTGGGAATGTATGAAAAAGTATAATGGCTTTTCCGGGATAAAGAAATAATTTTTAGCTAATGATTAATACGTGGGGTATAGGATATAGGGAAATGCAACAACGAAGTAGATGAAGAGTTTTTACGACACCATCAAAAAAAGGTGTGGTGTAAAATGAATGAATTGTTGAGATTGGAAACGAATTAATGGTGCAATTGCATAAAACATCGAACACAAGTGGGAAGGAACAGACAGCCTGTAAGCAATGTGGAATCTGTTGCACCAAGGGGGGAGCCGCTCTCCACAGGACTGATATCTCAATATTGCGCAAGAAATTGATTCCCCGCAGGGACCTGATCACCCTCCGTAAAGGGGAGTTTGCCCATAATCCTGTTTCCGACAAAGTTCAGGCAACTTCTACAGAAATTGTAAAATTACGAGGAACAAACGGGGAATGGACCTGCTGTTATTATAATCCGTCGACTTGTGGCTGCACTATTTATGCGCATCGTCCACTGGCCTGTCGTACGTTAAGGTGCTGGGATCCACAAGAAAGCCTGGCCCTTGTTGAGACTGATCTCTTGTCACGTATGAATATCCTCGACGGGGAAAAGGTTCTGCAGGAACTTGTCATTCAATATGAAGAGGCCTGTCCTCTGCCTGATTTTAACGTGCTTTCCCTGGATATCCGGAGACAACCTGAAAAAAGTATTGCTGCACTGGAAGATCAAATAAATGCGGATGTCAGGTTTCGTGATCGGGCTGTTCAGGATTCTACAACGGTTGCACAGGAGGAGCTGTTTTTATTTGGCAGACCACTTTTTCAATTACTGCACCCTTTCGGTTTTACTGTCTTTCAATCCGGGAATGTGTTGCGCTTGCAGTGGAAAGGAATCAAAAGAAATACGTCCTGAGGGAACAGTAATTACGATAATGAAGGCAGAATAGACAAAGGCGGCATACAAAAGAATGTATACCGCCCTGTAGATTAAAATAATGCTGGCCTCAGGTTACCAGGTTTTGCGCTCTATTTCAGCACCTTGGGTGGAGATAGTGATCTGCTCAACCGGTACGTTTGTTCCGGAACGCTCAATGGCTTGTTTAATGATGCCATTCATGGATGAACAGCAGGGAACTTCCATAACCAGGATAGTGAGACTGTTTAGGTTACAATTGGCGATGATCTCAGTGAAGCGCTGAACATAGCTTTCGGCATCATCAAATTTAGGGCAGCCCATCATTACAACCTTACCGGTAAGATAATCAAGCTGGAAGTTTGGAGCTGAAACGGCACAACAGTCAGCTGCAACCAGAAGGTCAGCACCCTGGAGGAAAGGCGCGGTGGGTGGTACAAGACGAATCTGCACCGGCCAATGGGTTAAAGATGAAGTCCCGCCACCAGCTGCCATTTGCATTTTTGGCTTATTGGCCGTCTTACATGAAGTCTGTGGCGCAAAGGTCTTGAGCTGGGCAGAAGGACAGCCTGAAGCCTTAGGTAAGTCTACGCCCGCTTTCTGATTTGCCAGATGCTTCTCCACAGCCTCTTCGTCAAAGTCTTCGGCTTCCCGTTCAATAATCTTCAGGGCACCTGTGGGACAGGAACCTAGACAGGCCCCGAGGCCATCACAGAGCTTATCAGATATCATTTTGGCCTTGCCGTCAACGATAACAAGAGATCCTTCGGCACAGTCTGGGACACAGAGCCCGCATCCGTTGCAGAGTTCTTCGTCGATTTCGATTATTTTACGCATTACTTTCATAATAGTATCCTCGTTGGAGTGAAGATTTAGATTGTTTGATTATGTTTACTGAAGCAATCTGAGAAAAAATTGCTGTTCTCGGTCAGCCTCCTGGTGATTTTCTGGATGCCCGGTAATAACTACATCCGGGCATAACGAGCTCAGCCGGCCTGCCATAATTCTCGATCGCTCCAGTCATTCCCACATGTTTTAATTGGGAATCCAGAGGAAAGTATTCTTAGATGAAGTACTCCTGGTCACTGGGGAGTATGTGTTTTTTCGCCCCCTTTAAGGGGGATTCCTGAGGCCTCCCGCTCTGCGGGAGGAGCATCACTGGCTAAATACCTTTTGTCCGCTGAGGGTTTTACAAGATACTTGTGTGTGCTTTTGAGGATCAGATTTGATATCCGCAAGCAGGCAGGCATCGTAAAAGATATCTGCCGAGGCCTGTTCCGTGTCTGAAGTATTTCCTTTATTCTCGAGGAGCTTAACAATCGCTTTAATCATTCCAGCATCTGCTTTTAATGCTTCAAGCAGGGCAGTAGGATTGTTACAGTCCAGCAGAAGGGTGGCAGCAAGCACAGCAGCCATATCTCCGCGCTGTTCATCTTTGCAGAGCTGTTCAGCAATTTCGGTCCGACTGGTTGCTTTTTTGTAAAGTTCTTCTTTGCCAAGCAGTTGTTTGCGGACAGCGATGGAAAGCTTGTCTTTGAAGAGATTTTTTTGTTCGGCAAGAAGTTTAGGGGGCATGGAGCCCAGGCATTGTTCCGCGTGTGAGCAGTACGCGGCACAACCAAAATCAATGCGAGGGTTTAGAACCCGGTTACCGCATTGCTTACAACTGCGTTGACTATCGTCTTTAAAAAATTCCAGGACATTTCCGCAGTGAGGGCAGGGGGTTTCAAAAACTGCCTCTCCGTCCCAGTATCGATTATCCTGTCCGGGGCATTGCATAAAAATTTACTCCTGCTCTAAAACTCGTTTTTTTAAGGCTTCTATACCGAAACGCTCCATAAAACGTGCTGTGCGCGAATGGGGGTTGGCTTCTTTTTGATACACACTAAGGCATTTTTTTACCAGAGCAAGAACTTCCTCGTCACTTAACCCTTCTGCCACAATGTCTCCAATGCGTGCATTGTTGCCGCCGTTACCACCAAAGACAAGAGTCCATCCTTTTTTTGAGGCAAAGATACCAACATCACGAACATAGGGTTCGGTGCAGCACATCCGGCACCCGGCAACGCCGACTTTTACCTTGGCCTTGAAGGGTTTTTTCATGGAGAGCTCTTCCAGTTTTTTCCCAAGGGCCAGTGAATCACGAATACCGTATTTACACCACTCAGAACCTGGGCAGGACTGCACATAGGTAACACCGTTGATTGGAATCTCACGGGTATGGCTTTTCAGTTCCTGTTGAAGCTTTGCCATTTCCTCTTTTTCCATACCCAGAAGGGCAAGGCGCTGAGCCGAGGTTATTTTTGTTGATGGTACGTCATACTTATTTATCACTTTCAGGATGGTTTCCAAGTCCTCAGGATCAAAGAGTCCCATATTCAACCCGGGAACAACGCTGTATGTTTTTTTATTGGTTTTACTGTCCATTATATCCCTAACAAGTCAATGTGAATATTTATGAAAAAAACCAGAATACGTGAATTTTCTACGTACCCTGCTCGGAGGAGGAAGACATACAATGTACTCTTCGGGAGAACCAGGTGGCAATCCCGAAGAGGTTATGCATGGAATACTTATCCGAGGATTGTTTTCAGATCGTCAGCAGCAGTGTCACCAATCGGCATGACGTTGAAGTTCTCTACCAGGACATTCAGGACATTTGGAGTCACGAAGGCCGGCAGGGAGGGTCCAAGACGGATATCTTTAATACCCAGACTAAACAGGGACAGGAGAATAACGACAGCCTTCTGCTCGTACCAGGAGAGGACAAAGGAGAGAGGAAGATCATTCACTCCACACTCGAATGCTCCTGCAAGGGCCGTGGCAATAGCTACTGCTGAGTAGGCATCATTACACTGTCCAACATCAAGGAGACGCGGAATTCCACCAATATCGCCAAGTTTCTTGTCGAAGAAACGGAACTTACCGCAAGCCAGGGTCAGGATCATACAGTCTGAGGGAATCTGCTCTGCCATGTCGGTGTAGTAGTTACGTCCGGGTTTGGCACCATCACAACCGCCAAGGAGGAAAAAGTGGCGAATGGCCTTGGATTTAACAGCATCAATTACCTTGTCTGCCACTCCAAAAACTGTGTTGCGGGCGAAGCCAACCATAACCGATCCGTTGTCAACTTCATCGCTGAAACCGGGCATGGACAATGCTTTCTCAACAACAGGTGTGAAGTCCTTATCATCACCAACGTGTTTCACATCAGGCCAACCAACAAGGCCAGTGGTGAAAACATTATCTATGTAGGAGTCTTTTGGTTTCTGAATGCAGTTGGTGGTGAAAAGAATGGCACCAGGAAATTCAGGCATTTCTTTCTGCTGATTCTGCCAGGCAGTACCAAAGTGGCCATAAAAATGGGCATATTTCTTCAGCTCAGGGTAGCCGTGACATGGCAACATCTCACCATGGGAATAGATATCGATACCTTTGCCCTGAGTCTGCTCCAAAAGCATACCGAGATCTTTCAGATCATGGCCGGTAACCAGGATGCATTTGTTGGGCCGGTGACCAAGAACCACTTCTGTGGGAACAGGATGACCGTAGGTTCCAGTGTTTCCGGCATCGAGGAGCTCCATGGCCCGGATGTTCACTTCACCGATCTTGAGGGCGGTTGCCACGAGATCGTTCAGCTCCATCGTAGTAGTAAGTGCTGCCATGACGTGGTGGATAAAAGCATAGACTTCATCGTCTTCCTGGCCAAGAATGGCTGCATGGTCTGTATAGGCGGCAAGACCACGCATACCGTACATGGCAATCTGTTTCAGTGACTGGAGGTCTTCATTGGCATCGAGGGTGGTGATGTAGTTCAATGCTGCACCCTGTTCTTCCAGTCCTGCGGTGGTATCGGCGGGAGTAAAAGTAAGAGCAGCAGCTGTAGAGTCTATTGTACCACCGGCAGCTTCAACTTTTGTTTTCAGCTCATCGCGAAGTTTAACGGTCTTATAAATAGCATCTACAAAACGGGCAGGATCAAAATCAACATTGGTGAGGCAGGCAAAGATCGACTCACAGACAAAGCGATCAACAGCGTTGTCGATTACATTTACTTTGCGGCCTGCATCTGCAACAATACAGAGACCCTGAACAGCGTGGGTGAGCAGATCTTCAAGTCCGGCAACTTCTTCGTTCTTTCCACAAACACCTACGGTGGTGCAGGCTACGCCTTTGGCGGTTTGTTCGCACTGATTACAATACATGGGCAAATCCTCCTGAATATTTAATGGTAGAAATACTTCCTATAAGTAAATGGTAGAAAAGAATGTTTGTCAAACGGACAAAAGTTGTTTTCTGTAAGATATGAGGTGATCTTATCCTCTCGAGGCGTTTGCATCATTGACATAGATCAAGGAACAGGACTTTTCTTATCTTTTTTATTTTTTTGTGAAAAATTAAGGAGAAGATCAAGAAGGGTGAGCTTGAATTAACAGGAGGGAATCGCTTTGTGGTTGAAAGGGACGGGAGTTGTAATCGCCATAGAGGGAAAGGGTGTTAAAACCATTTGCCTGGAGGATACTAATCCATTGTTGTAGTGAAAAACCAGCCAGATGAAGGATGTGGCGGAGGTCTTCCCTATTACCATTATCCTGGATGGGTCTGATCCGGTAGCGTTCTTCAAGGAGGATCTCTTCTGTTTCAGCCTGATAACTGCGGAGGGTCTCCTTAATCAGCTTTCCACCAATGTTGTCCAAAGGGAATATCTGGAATTGGAAGATTTTTTTTCCATTGTGTTGGAGAAGTTGCTTGTCCGGAATGTAAAGTTGGAGAAGAAGGCTTCCTTCTGGTTTTAAAAGCTCATGGGTCTGTTGCAGACATCTGGCGATGGATACTTTGTCTCTCAGGAGGTTGAGACTGTTATAGGGGATAAGGACATGGTCGAATTTTTGTCGGAACGCCATCTTAGTCATGTCCATGCAGACATAGAGGGGTGAGTTACCAACATGATGTGTTGCCTTCTTCAGCATTGAAAAAGAAAGGTCCAGTCCAATAACAGAGTGGCCGAAAGCTGCAAGAGCACGGCTGATACGTCCTGTCCCGCAACCAAGTTCAAGGATTTGCGAACTTTTGGTCGTATGCTCTCTGTAGAATTGGATATCCTGGATAAAAGCGTCCATCTCTATGCCATAGAACTTCGCATATTGGTCACGACTCAAGGGAAGAAAGATTTCCTCTGGTTCTTTATGGTTCAGGAAGGGATCGTTCATGACTTCTTTGTACACATCCTTTCTTCTCTCGACAAGGAGAAGCTGTTTCCTTGTATTACAGCTGTTCTTTTTGTCTACTATTCGATAAAATAAACAAGATCCAAAACAAAATACTGAATCCTTAACCTTCACCGATCAGATCAAGTTTTTTATGTCACTTGCAGCAGTTAAAATTTATACAGATGGTTCCTGCAGTCCCAATCCTGGTCCTGGTGGCTGGGGAGCGGTTATTCTCCCTGAGAAGGGTAAGAAAAGGGAACTGTCAGGCAGAGTCTCAGAAACCACCAACAACAGGATGGAGCTGCAGGCTGCCCTTGAAGCTTTGAAATCCTTACCAGCTTCCTGTGGTGTCGAATTATATACTGATTCCAGATATCTCCAAAATGGAATCAGTTCCTGGATTGACAACTGGCGCAGGAGAAACTGGCTGACCAGCGATAATGAACCGGTGAAAAACCGGGATCTCTGGGAATCTCTGGATCATGAGATGAACAAGCACCAGGTGCAATGGTTCTGGGTCAAAGGGCATGCAGAAAATAAGTATAATCAGCGTGCCGACGAACTTGCGGTAAAGGCAAGAGGAAGAGAAGTACTCCCTCTGGATGATCAAACTGCTGTCCATATCTTTCTTGGAATTACCTGGAAGCAAAAGTTGCAGATCGGTTCCTGGGCAGCTGTTCTCAGGTACCAGAAACATAGTAAAGTGATTGGTGGTGTTGTGGAAGACTCCTCAGCAAATTGTATTCATATCCAGTCTGCCACTGCTGCTCTTCAAAGCTTGAAGAGGAAAATTCCGGTGCACTTCTATACCAGTTCCGGTTACTTGAAGGAAGGGGCAGGGAGCTGGTTGCAGGGGTGGCAGAGCAATCACTGGAAGACCCGTGACGGAAAAGTGGTTAGCAACAAGGAGGCATGGCAGGAGTTGAACAGTCTCTTGCAGCAGTTAAGCGTAAAATTTCATGTTATTGATAAAGAGATGCCTCCCTGTCATTGTCAGGAGGCTAAGGTGTTGGCCCAGGAATTGGTGGCAGTTGCTTAAAGCATCTTCAAACTGATTCCTACAGGCTTCACATGCAAAACAAGCAAAAATTAATCTGATTACCACTGAAACTCAGCCAGCTTTCAGAGATAGGTATCATCTCTTGATAAAGATGATATTTCAGGCTGGATTCCCAGAAACACCCTCTGGACAAGCCCGATAAAAGAATTCGGGAATGACAGTCGTGGGCAGCACTCTGTTGAGTTGTGATATCATTGAGTTGCATGTTCACGTC
>JAIPEF010000005.1 GCA_021737265.1 Desulfocapsa sp.
TTTATGCCCGGTAGTTAGGGTGAAAAGCTTCATATTGGAGGCGTGCAATTTTTCTATCATTTCGGCGTACATACGGTACGTCGTAATGATAGAAAAATTGTAACAACGAACAAGATGAAGAGTTTTTACGACGCCATCATCAGTAATAAACCAAACAATCACAGGAAACAAGCAGATGTGGCATTCAAAAGATGTTTATTACATCTCAGGAAGTACTGGGATCCTGGCAGAGGATCTGGGCAAATCCCTGCTTTGTCAATTTCCGGAGATCAGTTTCAATACGGAGAAAATCCCTTTTATCCGCACTGAAGAGGATGCCACCAAGGCTCTTGAACACATCCTCTCCAGATCAACTGGTCGCTATCCCCTGGTCTTTTCAACCATCATGAGCAAAGCCCTTATCGCTATCCTTGATGTCCCGGAGGTTGAGTTTTTCAACATCTGCGATTATTACCTGGAACAACTTGAGGTTATCCTGGAAGCAAAACCTCTCCGGTTGTCAGGGTGTTCAAGGCACCTTGACGAATCAACCATGGCCAACCGGGTCAATGCCATCCAGTATTGCATTGCCCATGACGACGGCTCTCTGCTCAAGGATTACGACGAGGCAGAAGTGATTCTCCTTGGCGTTTCCCGTTCCGGTAAAACTCCCATCTCCGTGTACCTGGCGACCCAGATGGGAATCAAGGCGGCAAACTATCCACTTGTTGCCGAGGATCTTGACAGTTATCGCTTACCGTCAGCCATCATTCGTAACAAGGCAAGGGCTATCGGCCTCTCCACCAGCCCGGAAAACCTCCATTTTGTCAGAGAAAAACGCTACGAAGGCTCCACCTACGCCAGCCCCAGCACCTGCGCCAATGAGCTCAGACAGGCAAACCAGATATTTCTGAATTACAATATACCGATTATTGTCTCAGACGGCAGGTCCATTGAGGAGACAGCAACCCAGGTCGCCCAGCAAATGTCATTGAAACGATTACCGCGCCTCTAGTTGTAGAGGCAAACCAAACAAAAGGAAAACACATGAAATTTATCGATAAAATCCCAATGGTTGTACTCCTTATTTTATGCGTTCTTCTCGGACTTGCACCATTTGTTCCAGAGCCGCACATCGTGGAAAAAATTCGTATGCTGAGCCAGGGGACCTTGACAAAGCCAATCGATATTTTTGACCTCTTGTACCATGGGGCACCTTTTATTCTCCTTGCAATCAAGCTGATCCGTCTAAAAACCCATGGGGCCAGCCAATGAACAAAAAGACTTTATGCCCTTGTGGAAGCGGTAAACTCTTCACAGACTGTTGTGCTGTGGTTTTGGATGACCACAGCAAGGCCCTTACCGCCTTACAGCTTATGCGTTCCCGTTACACCGCATTTACCCTGGCCAGGAATGATTACCTTAAGGAGAGCTGGGCCACTGAGACCCGGCCGGAAGAGTTGGATGTGGAAGATCCAGCCATCCAGTGGCTTGGACTCGACATAGAAGAATACGATCAGGGTGAAACAGTGGATACAGAGGGAACAGTCACTTTTACTGCCAGATTTCTCAGTTCCGGCCATCACTGTAAATTACATGAACAATCCAGGTTTATCAAACGCAACAATCTCTGGTACTACCTGGATGGAAAAAGCAACTCCAGCACCAGGAAAACAGGGAGAAATGAGCCCTGCCCCTGCGGATCCGGAAAAAAATTCAAAAAATGCTGTTTAAAGAAAAGTCGTGATTTGCAGTAACCGGAAGCTGTCACCACTCAACTATCCTATTTGGATAGTAAACCTCTCGTTGTCCAGAGAAAGATGCGGACTGAAATAAGGATCCCCGTTCTCAAAGAAATTGTCCCACTTTGCGTTAAAGGCCTCTGTCTCTCTCTCCAGCCGTGCGAGTTTTTCCGGTGTGTCCTCATACCCCCGTGACTGAGATTCATAGTGATACAATTCACAGTATGGTGTCAAAACATTCCGGTATCCCTTTTTCAATAGGGACATACACAAATCCACGTCATTAAAGGCAATACCAAACTTTTCACTATCCATACCGCCTACCTCTTCATAGCGTTCCTTTTTGATCATCAGGCAGGCACCAGTCACGGCGCTGACGTTATGAATCACATGGGGTCTGGCATAATAGCCCACATCATCTTTATGGAAAAGACGGAACGGGTGGCCGCCAACGCCTGTCATGCCAATGACCACCCCTGAATGCTGTATGGTGTCATCAGGATAATATAATTTTCCTCCCACCACTCCAATTCCAGGTTGCTGGGCATGCTCAAGCAAAGCCTCTATCCATTCCGGAGAAATGACCGCGGTATCATTATTGAGAAAAACAATATAGTCTCCCCGGGCCTTTTCAACACCGTAGTTACATATGGCGGCAAAATTAAACACTTTACTGTAGGGAACAAAAGAAATCCGTTTATCAAGACGCGTAAGGCTCTCCAGAGCCTTGACCGTCTTCTGCTCTTCGGAGTTATTATCAATGCCTAGAATTTCAAAATTGTGATAACTGCTCTTGCCAATGATTGATTGGACACAGGTTTTCAGGAGTTCCGGTTTGTCCTTAAATGGAATAATAATCGTCACCAGCGGATTTCCGGTGATGTCATGACTCACCCGATAACTGCCCTGATATTTTGCAAAAGAGACCGTTCCCTGAATTCCCTTCCGTTCAAGAGATGCCTCAATTGCCCGCCGTCCAGCTTCCCACGCATATGATTTCGAATCATAAACCGCTGCAGTGGAACCGGGAATTTTTCGCCAATGGTATAAAATTTTGGGAATATGAATGACTTTAGCAGCTTTTTCTATGGAACGAAGAATCAGGTCATGATCCTGGGAACCGTCAAAGCCTTTACTGAATCCGCCGATTTCATCAAGGATTGTTTTTCGAATAACGGTAAAGTGACAGATGTAGTTCTGTGAATAAATGAGCTCAGGCGAATAATCGGGTTTAAAAAACGGGTCGACCCGGTGTCCCTGCATATCCTTCTTGTCTTCATCGCTGTAGATCAGGCCGACATCCGGATATTCATTGATCACCTTCACGTTTTCATACAGGGCATCGATACTGAGCTCGTCGTCATGGTCAAGAAGCCCTACATACTCACCCGTTGCCATGGCAAGGGCCGCATTGGAGGTGAGGGCAATCCCTTCATTGACTGATTTAAGGGAGACCTTTATCCTCTCATCCTTCTGAGCATATCGCTTCAGCACCTCCGCAACATGAGGGCTGGGAGAACAGTCATCACACAGGCAGAGCTCCCAGTTTTCATACAACTGACCACGAATGGACTCTATGGCCAGCTCCAGCCACTTCTGATCAACGTCATAGACCGGGACAACGATACTGATGAGAGGTTTATGAACAAATGCCTCTATGTTGCTTCTGATCTCCTGGATGTCATATTCTGTCAGCTCATGGTTTTTCACCCAGAGGTCATAATCACTTTTCAGAAAACCAAGGGTGGCAACATTTGGATTGGCCTTCCACTTGCCTTTGGCCTTTCTGTAAAAATGTTTAAACCCATCATTCTTTATTGTCTGGACACTTTTGCTGAGAAGGGCTTTGCCGTCAAGAAAACGATAATATATTTTTTGCCTTATCCATTCTGCTGCACGCCAGAGGCGGGTTTGCTGCATTTGAGTGACTGTTTCTTCCAATTGCTGAATATGGATCTCTTTGGTCTTGACCTGATCACTCTTCTCCTTGAGCTTAGCGGCCTGATCACTGATTCTCTCGGCCTGCTTCTGACTTATTTTCTCAAGCTCTTCTAAAACTTTTAATTTTTCATTCTTTTTAAACAACTCATTACCCACCTTTTCCATGGCGATCAGGTAATCGGCAGATTTAGGCCAATCCATCTCCACAACCACCCGTGCTATCCTATACCTGGCTAGATCTTCGACACTATCGTGCAAATCAAAAGATAAAGAGGGATCCTCACCAATGGAAAAGAATGTCTCTCCCAAACCATTATGGCAATACAAGAGGGCATCAAGTTCAGCAACCTGCGCAAGCTCTTTTCCACCCCTGGCTTCAAACAGCAGCTTTTCCGCACAACTCTCCACTGTTCTGTCACAGCCAAATACAGAAACAGATTGAATACGAAAAAACCCCGGACGATCACAGGGATCTAAACGAAAACGTGACACCCCCTCACCGATATGGGGTAAATCGAAAACCAGTGTCTGGGTCTCTTTTCCTTCTCCGGCAGAAACCAGGATACTCCTGTCTTCACTCCAGCTTTCATCCTCTTCAGCCCAATACAGTTGAGCTGGGAAAACATTTGCACCGACAGAATGCCTGCCGCGAATGAGCGGCTCAACAAGCATAGCCTTTACAGGGTTTGCACGAACCTGACCGTTGACCTCTTTTTGAAAGTTTTCTTCCAGCCCAATAAAGTCATCGAGATGCTTCTGCAGGGGAAGTGATAACAGAGAGAAACCGTACTCAATAAAATCGAACAGGGTAGAGAGATTATTCTGCTGAGCGATATTTCCCAACAACATCTCATTAGAGCAGGGAAACCAGAGCAGGGCTCGAAAAAGGACAAATTCCGGGATCAGAGTGGCAGATGTTCTCCACTCCTTATCAATGGCCCGATAGTCCCCATTTTCAGCAACCACAATATTGAACGGCAGTAAATCCAGGGCATCTGATGGATCTTCAGTCTCCTGCCAATACTCACACAGATACGCATAATAGTCCTGCAGACAGGAAGTAAAAGAGGTCAGGTCGTCATCCATAGCTGCATGAATCCACCTGGACACCAGGAGGGTGCCGGTTTCATACTCAGTGTCGAACAAATCCTGCTGGAGGAAATCTGAAGCTGCTGTTTCGCCATCGATCAACCGCTTTTTGATTACTGTGGCGTGAGCACTCTGCTTATGGGTAACGGTACGATATTCAGGCTTCCTGCCATGACTGGAAATATGCATAAAATCAGAACCGCATACCTCGTCCAACCGTTGCTCCTCAGTGGAGAGCACTACAAAAAAAGAATTAGCGAACTTTTCCAGCTGACCGCTGTTATGCAGTGATTCCCACAACAGGTATTCATTGAGGTTCGTTTTGACAGGATTTCCGTTATCTGTAGAAAGTGTCCTGTACAGGTTTGAATGGGCAAACGGGTTGGTTGTGACAAAACTTTCCGAAAGGATTGCCCGGGCCATCTTATAATCCGGAAATGGAAAGAAAAAGCGATGGAAAAATCCCCCTGTACATTCACGCAGGATGGATTTCCATTCGTCATAATCATAGGTCCTGATTCCTTTACCCGCCGGATAGCCATACAACCCCCGGAACGGCTGCCCGTAATGATCTTCATTGGAGCCCAGCCAGTATTTCAATCCCATTCTGTTTTCAATAGCAATACAGGCAACCCCATCGGGTTTTAAGGTTTTCAGAGCACGGCCAAGAACCTCAACCAGGGCATCTCTATCATCATAACCGGGGAGAAACTTGCTTGCGTATTCCAGCACCCCATTTAAAAACACACCATCGTAAGATGAATTCTCGAAGTGCAAATCATTAAAGTTAGAATGGTGGACATGAACATTCTCCAAGTCAGCACAACGCAAACGGGTCAGTTCTGCCCTTTTTATGTTCCCCTCCACAGCATCCAGTACCATCCCCTGCTCACCGAGATACCTGGAGATCGCACCACACCCTGAACCCAACTCAAGACCGGATGCAATTCCATCCAGGTTCAAGAAACGATATACATTTGCCCTGTCACTGCTTAAGTGATACTCAGACGTCCAGTCAAAAACATGAGATTCCAGCTCCAGGGAGAGGCTACTTCGATCCTGCGAACCATTGATCACCTTATTGAGGTATTTTTCACTTGTGTCACCATCCGAATAATCAAAAGGCTTCTTTCCATCAGCAGTCCACACTCCAGACGAGGAAAGGCTCAAATCATTCGTTTTTGCCAGTGAAGACCTTTTCATATTTTGCACCACGAATTTTCTACCATTTTGTAAACACTCTCTTACCTCATGGTTCTGCCTGAGAAAAGCTCATACCACGGCTCAATAACTTATCTTATTTTTCATAGGAATACTGATTTTTAAGTGAAAATCAACACCCGGATTTTTTTCGAATTTTTCATAGTAATGTACTCGGAACAGCATGGCAAGACAGGAAAAAAGGGGATCAGAAAAAAACAGTACAATTTTCAGGAGGATTCTCCCGTAACCGGGAAATCAGCTGTGAGCCACGGCTGCCATTGTAACGATAGAACCAAACGGTCTCGGCAAGACTCGGTTCCCAGTGGGTGGTCTCCCCTGCTACCCATGCAGGAGTAAAGCCATGGATATTGATAAGGCATCTGAATGGGTACTTTCTGTTAACAGTAACGGGTAACGTGGCATCACCTGTTATATTTTTGTCGGTAGCCAGATCAATAAGTGTTTGATGAACTGACACCTTGGCTTGAGGATCATTTTCCAGCAACAGAAGAAGAGCACTAAAAGGTATCATACGCACTGCTGGCCTGTTGAGTAATTCCATATTCTCCACATAGAGAAACGGTTGATGGTACACTCGACGCTGAAAAACGGTATCCTGAGCAAACACTCCGCTGAGAACAGCGCTTGTCGTTGGATCCGTTAA
This sequence comes from Desulfocapsa sp., assembly GCA_021737265.1. Lineage (GTDB taxonomy): Bacteria > Desulfobacterota > Desulfobulbia > Desulfobulbales > Desulfocapsaceae > Desulfocapsa. The sequence continues at coordinate 6,619 of JAIPEF010000005.1, forward strand.
AACAGGTTGTCTTCCCTGTGCAATGACCTCGGTAACCATTGGCCGCCAATCAGGCCACCAAGGTTTGGAATTCAGCAACAAAAAGTCTAATTTCCCATACACTGGCCCTGAGCGGATCCCCGCTAGCAGAAACAGCAACAAGACACAAACAGTAAAATAGACTATCCTGATCTTTTTAATCGAAAACCGATTTTTTTGTCTCTTCAAGCCATCAGCCTTCTACCTATTTTTCTTGCTGCAAGTATACATCTCGCCTCAACACCCCAGAAAAAATAAGCAAAGAACAACCAAAACATTGTGGCATAACACAAACGATAATACTCACGGCCTTCTACAAGAGAAAGCCAGGTGAAATGAAAGAGGGGAATGAAATACCCGATGAAAGGTAACAGAGCTAAAACAAAGACTCTTACCTTGACCGCGTTGTGTTTTCTAATCCAGTTCGGATAAAAAAATGGAAGTGCCAACAAGACAACAAGGAGACCAATCGAGGTAAAGGAATCGTTGACCCGGAATTCCCATACCCTGCCAAAGAGATGAAAACCCATCCAGTGGACCACAATATGTTGATTGTGGTCCCAAAGATTTCTTGGAAAGAATGTTGCCAGGAAATTCCGGAAAGACTCCAACTGCGGCAGAAGGAAAAATATAATTACGAGAGAAAAGAGATAAAAACCCCGAAGAGTCATTGCATTTGAACGACCAGGTTCCCTTTGCTTTTCACCGGCAGAACCGGGTCCATTGTGTATAACTCCCTGCTCTCTTTGTCTCTTGCTGCGTGATAGCTGCCAGATACGCTCATGGAGATTAAGCAACACCCAGCAGCTAAGCAAAAAGCACAAAAGAAATACTTCCTGCATATGGTTCACCCATAGGATAGGAATGAGCAGCAGGGCAAAAAGGACTCCGCCTACCAGGGCAGGAAAATCTTTCCTGAAAAAGAATATCGCAGTCCATAGCCAGTAAAGCAAGAGAGAGGAAAAGGTTGGGGCCAGACTATAATAACTAAAATAACTGAAACGATTCGTGCCAAAAAACAGAAAAGAGATCAGGCAACTGAAAAATGCCCATCGACTTGGCATACCGCAACTCTTGCCAAGGATAAACAACCCGACACAGAGTACACCCAGATAGGTTCCATGCAGAACATTAATACGTCTCAGCATGTTGTCAGGCTGGACATGCTCCTGATCGGAACAGAGAAATATCCCGGACATGCTGTAATGCCAAAACCCTTTATTGTTTGTCGGCAACTGATCTACCTGCGTATCACAGTAACTCTGTGTTCTCCGAAGATGTTCCAGGGGATCAGCAGGAGGTTCCAGAAAAGGCCCGAACCACACCCCAAAAGAAAAAAACAGGACAAATACTGTCAGGGCGCTACGCCAGAATCTACGGGAAAGGATAATCAGGGTGACAGAGATTACTCCCCAGCCTAGAACACCGATCGCCGTAACAGAAAGATACGGAACAGGGACCACGTTTAAAATATGGTTTAGTGATATAAGGGAAAGGATAAGCCACAGGCAACCAAGCAAAAGAGCGGCCCAACGCTTCCCCATTCTCTTATCTCTTCGAGCTTCAGCCATGGTTTTATATCTTGTTATACCCTTCGCTCTTCAGCCTGCAAATTCTCAAATTGATCAGTTCTGTGCCGGCATATTACTCTTCGCCCAACAATAGTCAAAAGTGAGGAGAAAAAAACTGGCCATCATCACCCCATACACGGTTTTATACACTGAAAAAGTGCTAAGAGGAAAGAGCAAACTACTGCCAAGGCCCCCTATGGAATCAGCTGTGAAGGCTGCCTGTAAATGTTCGCCCCCCCAGTGACGAGAAAAGTAATAGTCTGAGTGCTACTCCCGAACTAACTTGTCACACCAAATCAGAACGTTCCGGATTGAAGGGACGGGGAGTAAAGCCGAGATCTGCAGTGGCTTTATCGTGGTCAAAATTCTGATCCTTATTCATCCTGACGGCCATCTCTGTCGTCGGTGCTGACACAAAAGGCACGAGATTCAGCAGCCACACAACCAGGGAAAAGAGCAGTAACGGACACCTGACAAAACGGGGCTTACGCCCCAGGCCGGTAAAAATCCGTTCCACCATCAAGCGATAGCTGAGAACCTCATCCCCGGAAAGAACATACGCCTGTCTTGTGCCATCGGGTACCTGGAGAGCCGCAATACAGGCTGATACGACATCGTCAACATGGACAGGCTGCCGCAGCCCTGTACCCGCCCCTAAGATGGGAAAAAATCCCAACCGCTGGATGAGCCCGGCGATCTCTGTTACATTTTTATCCTTTCCCAATCCATAAATCAGGGTCGGCTGAAAAATAACCAGACTGCAACCATGCAACCCTGCCCACTTCATTCCCTGCTCTTCTCCCTCTATCAACCGGGAAGCCAATACACGATCAGAGGAGGATGGTGAAGCCTTCTTACTGAAACGACTGGTGGAGCTCAGGGCTATGAGACGTTGTGCTCCATGGATCTCAAAAAGATGAAAATGCTCGGGCAGGGTCCAGATTGGAGCCAGATAAAACCAGGTTCTGATAGGATCGACAACATCTTCTCCGGCCTGACGCAGAGGGAGTGTCCCCTCCCCTCCCTGTCGTGAAAAGGCAACCACCTGATACCCTCTCGTTTCAAGAAAAAGACGCAGTTGTTCCCCCACAAAACTGCTGGCCCCTATCAGCCCAACTCGTTTGTCAGTCACAGTTCCGCCCTGTGGGGAATATCTTTTGCAGCAAAATCTTCACAATCGAAAGACAAAAGCGCAACCATATCCCTAGCCAGACAAGACAGAACTTGGGCAATGAATCATTGTCAGCAAAAAACTTTCTGTAAAACCGAACCATTCCTTTGTGTTTTGACCACTCGACAAAGACCGGACGGGAAGATGAACAACTCCCCTTGCTGTGCAGCAGTCTAGCCTGCGGGACAAACAGGATCTTCCACCCCTGTTGACCAAATCGCATACACCAGTCCAAATCCTCGCAGTGAAGAAAATATGCCTCATCCATGGGACCGACATCGTCAAAGGCCTTTCTGCTCACCAGCATACAGGCACCGGATATGGCATCAACTTCAATTGGTTCAGCGGGAAGCTCCACGGAATCCAGTCGAAAATCAGAGAAAATCTTTTTATTGAATCTGGCCAATCGCCTCAAACCGAGTGAGTTAACCAGCGATTTCCATGGAGTCGGGATGGCTCTCCGGCAACCCCGTTGTTCGGTGCCATCATGATTGAGAATTAACCCGCCCACCATCCCGGCATCGTCTTTACTCTCCAACACATGAAGCAAAGTGGAAATTGTTTCCGGTTCAACAATACAGTCGGGGTTGAGATAGAGAAAGAACTCTCCTTTGGCGAATCTGCTTCCCTGGTTGCAGGCTACCGCAAAGCCAAAATTCCTGTCATTTTGGAGAACAGTGAGCTTCTTCTCACCATCATATCTTTCATGAAGTTGTTGAATACTCTGATCGCTGGAGTCATTGTCAACAACAACTATTTCCAAGTTGTTTCCTGATTCGGCGACGGACTGAACACATTGGGTGAGTTCCAATCCGGCGTTGTAATTGACGATAATAACAGAAATACGGGGAGACACTCTTCACCTTAAAATAATAGTGGCAAACTACTGACAAACTCGTATTTATGCCCGTAGTTTGGGTGAAAACCTCAAATCTAAGATGGCTAAGTATTTATACCCGGTAGTTAGGGTATAAATACGACGCCATCACTTATAGTAGTGGAAATTCCACCCAACCAACTTCCCTGCTTTTTTAAACACATACCTGCAACGAGTCAGAAAATTCATTGTCATTCTTGAAGGGTTTCTTGGCAGATACTTGTTTCTGATTGCTATCTCCTCCGCATACCCGCAATAATCCACTTTGCTGGATGCCCCACCAAGGCCCACGACACAGACTACTCTATCGAGAGTTAATACACTCAGCCCGTTCAAAAACACCAGGAGGTTCAACTCATAATCAGCAGAAACCTTGAAGGTATCATTATATCTGAAAGCATGAAACAACGAACTCCTATAGAACGCTGACTGGTGATGAACAGTATTTCTGTATTGAGTCCTGGTTGACACAGTGGATTTTCTGACCTTATCATTGTCAAATTGAATGTCACCCATGATAACATCATACTGCTTACTCTCCCTTTCGCTGCCAAGCATGTCACTAATGACATACTTATCATGCAGTCTATCGTCAGCTCCCAAAAAGAGAAGCCACTCTCCCTGTGCCATGGCCACTCCCTTATTCATGGCATCGTATATCCCCTTATCTTCCTCAACAATATATCGAATCCTGTCACTGCTATATCCTTCTACGACAGCAACTGTACCGTCCAGGGAGCAACCATCGACAATAATCACCTCAAGGTCCTGACAGGTTTGGGCAAAGATACTGTCGAGGTTTTGGGACAAAGTATCAGCAGCATTGTAACATGCAATAATTATAGACAGCTTGACCATTACAGACCAGTCCCCTAGCAACCAGTAAGATGTTTCATGAGAATGAAGAGATAGAACTCATAATGATTTAGGACAGCGTAACCCTTGATGTGCCGTTTTGGGTTCGTCCGTCATACCCGATTACTCCCTCGAGGATGACTTCGATGAGAAGATATACGCCTTACAGTGTATTAGGACGATTATACAGAGTAGCTTTTTTCGAGGAGGATTGTCATCTTTTATTTTGCTGAAACCACATCACCAGAAGACATGGACGTCTCCTTGGCACACGTCTTCCATGCAACATGCTGGTGCGGGCATTACCATATTTACCTGAAACAGGCTGTATTAATCATTTCCCAAAACCGAGTGATTAACTTTCTTGTCCAGAATTTCCAGAATCTTACGGTCCCCTTCCTGCAGCCACTCCCCGTTATTGCAATACACCCAGCCGTCCCTGTATGAATAATAGCGGTTGTTCAATGGCTCATTTCTTTGAATTATGGTTTGTGAATTAGAGACCACTATTGAATTGTCGGGGACGTCTTTATAAACCACAGTGTTTGCCCCTATCCTGACATTGTTTCCAATGACAACTTTCCCTATAATTTTGGCACCGGCTCCAATATAGCAGTTATCCCCAATGGTCGGTGCTCCGAGCCCTTGAGAATCCAGGAGCGTATTTGAACCAATGGTAGTCTGGTGGAAAAGCACACAGTTATGTCCTATCACTGCACTTGAAGAGATGAATATGCCATGTAAACCATGAGGAAAGCATGGCTTACTCTTAATCCACGCTTTATGTGAAATAAAGCAACTGCTTTCAAATTGTCCGGCGCGATAGAGCAGTAGATAGAGATACTTTAAGGTCTTGCTGTGTGTATTGAGACAACGTTCCCTCAGTTTCCACATCCCACCAAAAAATCGTATGATTAAGCGGATACCCATTAATTTCACTTGATCTTTACTGATGCCAATAATTGACCTGGTCAGTCAATGATTGTGCGGTATAGCCAGTCAAAAGATTATTAACCAGACACTATGGAACAGGTCATTAAGAGTAAACTCTGTGAGGAGAACCTTTAACTTAGATAGTTCCACCATTCCCATAGGAATTCAAGAGCAAATAAATAATAGGAGGGATAACCGTGTTCCCAAATGAAGGGGGAATATAGGGCGAGGTCATGGAACAGGAAAGACAGGGGAGCGTTCCGGAACCCTCAATATTTTCAAAGGCACCGATATCCGCATAATCAGGAACCCCTGTCCCATAGGCAGGGATGTTGCTGTGGTCTATCCGTGGGTAACAGGCGGCATCACACTCAGTGGCCTCATCACCGTCTGCCCTGTCAATACAAGGAGAGTTTAACTGTAGTTGAAAATTATCATCCAGAGTTCCCTGAATATTATCTTCACCATCCGGATCAACAAACAGCGGATCTGTGGAAAAGCTCTCAATATGGTTCTCACTGACTGACCCATGCTCCCAGTCAAGGGACTCCATGTCTGTGTTATATAATGTCATAGAGCTGGTCCCGCCATTGAAAACATCTATCGTCCTTTCATACAAACTGCCACCAGCCCAAATCGCAACTTCTGCGTAATTTCCCCATAAAATGCAATTGTACAGATACATCATTGATACGCCTGTATTCTGTATGGCTCCACCATACTTGACAGCCTCATTACCATATAAGGTACAGTTACTGAGCTTGACACTGTAATTGGGATTATAATGGTCGGGGACGAGGACTTGCCCAGAGTGAAATCCTATTGCACCGGCACTGTTTGAGGCGGTGTTAGAGGAAAAAATCGAATTTCCGATCTCCATGCTTCGTGCATAAGATCGTATTGCTCCACCAATGCCTTCATCGACACCACTATAATCTGTAAGGTCAGGATCAAAAGCGTGATTATTGACAAACAGACAGCGTTCGACATTGTCGACGATACCCTCGATTTTATAATCCAGCATGAGGCCACCGCCGGCAACGGCAGTATTATTAACAAACTTACATTGTGAAACCGTCACCGGGAAGTAAAGAGAATAAATTCCTCCCCCTACCTGCCCCCCCTTATTCCCTTGAAACAGACACCTCTCCACCACTGCAGAATTAGGAAAGGGGGACACGCCATCCCACTGCAGGGAGATTCCTCCACCTCCTCCAGTGATAACACTGTTGTTGACAAAGGTAGAGTCTGTAATCAAGGTGTCCTGGCTATTGGAGAGTAAAACCGCCCCCCCCATATGCCCAGCTGAATTCCCGGTAAAAGTACAGCCCCTGATTTCAGGGCTCTGCAGATGTATCCAGAGGGCACCGCCCATTTTTGAACCAACCTTGGCACTATTGTCCAGAAACTCACTATTCAATATGGCCAGGTCACTATCAAATCCGTAAATTGCGCCGCCACTACCGGCACGATTGCTCTGGAAGCTACAGCTCTCAATGACTGCACTCCCTCGATTAACAAGCAATCCACCTCCCAAATTGTTTTCACCAGCCCCTGTTGCATTGCCACGCTTAATCGTTAAGCCATCGAGACGTACATCGTTTTTACGAATGTAAAAAAGATGCGGCAACATATTCTGCCCATCTATCACGGTAGGATATTTATCAATATGACGAAAATTACGTTTTTTCTCAGTCCCCTTAAAACCACCATAAAAAGAGGATCCTGCAAGAGGATACATAGTTGCAGATGGTAGATAGGTACCCTGGGCTATCCAGAACTCCTGCCCCTCGTCGTTTGCAGCAATTGCTGCCTCCAGAGTTGTATAAGCGGAAGCCCAGGATGTGCCGTCTCCACCAGGGCTATTTGTATCGACATAGACAACGGCCAGGGCTGAGTCAATGGAGAACAGACAGAATAACAACAGGATGGTACAAACGCTGAAGCGATTCGTCCCCCCTTTTTTATCGAAGGTACTTTCTCGTTTATCCTGCCCTGCTCTCTTCAACATAACCATTCCCCGCATCACTGAAACACACTACAGGCCGCGATCTATCTTTTTATCCACCGGGCCAACCTTTTCATTCGACGGTCTCTTCACTTTACGCAAAAAACCACCAAGCCTACTTAATACATCTAGTCCAGAAAAACTGAGATTTCAAAGATTTCCAGCTTCTCTGTAGTCGATGATCTCATTTTTTTCATCCTGACCGCCACCCTGCCAAAGAGTCCTGCGTTAACAACTCCTTACAGCAACTCATTTGCCGGACTGCCGACTTTTTTCACCACTTTCTCCTGGTGCTGAACTTTCTGTAAAACAGTTTCAAAATCATACGCCCCGCGAAAAAGATTATTATCAATATCAGCAAGGCAATCAGCGAGGTTTTCTGTCCTGACAATTGTCCCCAGGCTGTTCAGGTGATACCCGGTATTAAAAAATAAGTCCTTGTGAAAATAAAAACTTGCCGGGTTGCAATAAATATCAATTCCTTTTTCCTGGAGTTGGGATGCAAACCCTATGAGTCTCTGTTGCTCACCAACATCAAATAGATTAAATTTTTTATTTTTTCCGGTCACTGACCAAATCAAGTATACTTTCGCACCTTTTTTCTCAACCAGGGTCTTTATCTCAAAATATTTATCAATAAAATAGTCGGATAGCTGAATATCGTGAAAATAGCTCCGGTACGATGATATCTCGAACACGGCATTACGGGTGGGTCCGCCCACCACATTTATCCCACCATACCTGTCTATACTCTTATAATTATAACCACTCCAAGCCGATGCGTCACCGTCCCATATCTTTTTTGCAGACAAAAGTAACGCCTCCCTTGAGACATCTTTTCTCGTATCAATCTCCTTTCGAAATAGCTTTGTCCTAACACCCTCTATTACACGTTCCGGTTCAGCGTGAAAAACAAAACGTATGCCATCTATGAGGGACAATGAAAAAAAATAATCTTTTCCCCAAGCCATCATGTTGTCCAGAAACCATTTACTGTAAGGATTGTTCCGTGAATAATATTCCGGTTCAAGGGGAATAATAACAATATCTCCCGATCCAACAATTTGGTCTATTTTAAACCTGTAGAAATCAAGATCCAATCCTCCGTGACCAGCCATGTTTACAACGGGAAGGCCAGTTTCCTTTTCCAGGGCTTCTCCATCAAGACCAAACAAAGAGTTGGATCCACTGATAACTACAACTTTCTTGTCATGAATATTGTCAGCAATACTGTCTTTTACCCAATACACGTCCCTTACCCACCATTCAGCAACAACCGACGCACCAAATTGCAGATAAAACAGAAGGAGATAGATACCACAACACAGTGTCAAGGAAAGAAAAAACGTCCTTATAAAATTTGCTGATTTTGCAAGTTTCATACTGTGTCAAAAATTAAAATAGAGGAATTCACTCTGTCCGGCCCCACCCAAAAAAGAGAGGACAGAAAAAAAGAAAAGAATTGCTGTGATAAAACCGAAGATCCTGTTTAACTTCAGAGCAAATCTGCCGTTATACTCTGTGAAACCGATTAATTGCATGGTGTTGGGAAACACAAAAGCAACAACTCCAAATGCAACCAGGTATCCCAGGGTCTCAACTGACCCGACAAACACATATTTGACATCTGCGACCCGGCAGAATGGCAACTTATTCATCCAATGAAAGGCCGTGGCAAACTGAGTGGAAATGGTGACCCCATTCATCCCTGCCATGCCTTTCAGAACCTGTATCCCTCCCTCAAAACTAGACGCGCGAAAGAGAACCCAGGCAACATTGACAAAAAGAAAGGTCAGCAGCCAGCCTGCGATAGCAGGTAACCGCATTCCCACCTGCTTCCAGACTCTATGCACCATTAAAGCTATTCCATGCATTGCCCCCCAGGCAACAAATGTCCAACCGGCACCATGCCAGAGACCGGCCAGAAGAAAAGTGAACAGTAGATTCAGATAGGAGCGCGCTACACCTTTGCGATTACCCCCCAATGGAATATAGAGATAATCACGAAGCCAACGGGACAGGGTCATGTGCCATCTTCTCCAGAATTCCTGGATAGTGGGAGCTTTATATGGGGAATTAAAATTAACCGGCAAACGAATATTCAGCATCAGGGCGGCACCGATTGCCATATCCGAATAACCGGAGAAATCATAATAGAGCTGAAACGTGTAACTGAGGCTTGTTCCCCAGGCTTCAAAAAATGTCATTCCGCCAGCACCATCAAATCCTGCATTGGCCCATGCTGCAAATGCGTCGGCGATAATAACCTTTTTAAAGAGTCCCAGTGTAAAAACAAATATTCCTGTACCAAGGTTCTTCCAGTTCACCAGTTTGTTGCGGAGAAACACAAACTGGGGCATCATCTCTTTATGATGAACAATGGGACCGGCAATCAATTGTGGGAAAAATGTGACAAACAGGCAGTAGTTGAGAAAATCATACTCTTGGGTCTCAACCTGAAAGCAGTCTGCCAGGTAGGCAATCTGTTGGAAGGTAAAAAAACTGATGGCGAGTGGCAGTATCAACTCAAGAAGGGAGAAATGGGTGCCGATTGCCCTATTTACATTGCTTATAAAGAAATCAGCGTACTTGAAATACCCTAACAGACCAAGATTAAAAAGAAGTCCCGCAGCAAGCACAGCTCTTCTGCTATACACCTCATATTGTCCTGACCATCTTCTTGAGCTGGAAATTTGAGTCCGCTGCAGGGCCGAACCAACTGCGTAATTAACCAGCATTGATATAACGATCAGCAGCAGATAGCTGGAATTCCAATAACCATAGAAAAAAAGTGACGCCAGGACCAGCCATGCCTTTCCCGCCGTCACCAGCCGATGTCGGTTCAAGAAGAAGTAGCCGGCGACAACCAGCGGAAGAAAACAAAATATATAAAAAGGTGAATTAAAAAGCATTCGTCATTGTCAACTTATCACTCTGCTTTGCCGAAGGTGAGCAACACCCTGCTCTATCCCTAAACAATATTTACTTACCCTTTGCAGATTGCATTGATGCAAACCGAACAAAGAGGTCAGCCAGACCGGCACCCGTTCATTTGCCTTCACCTCCATAACCACAGAGTCTGGAGGAAGGAAAAACCTGTCCTTTGATAGTTGAGTAACATCAAGATTGTTCAATCGGTACTTGAGGTGGGTGTCAAACGTCACACGCAATCCATGCTCATAACGTGACCCCTCATATGCTTTCCGATGATAACTTATAATGCATTGCGGCTTGAGAGAGAGGGATTTCACAAGATACAGTACCTCAGATACCGTTTCTTGATCGGTTTGATCAAGACGCTCCGTATCAATCTCCATGCCGGCGCAGAGCCTCCTCGCCTCATCAATGGGTAAACAGATTCTGCGCTTTTGTACTGTACGGTTAATGCGCTGCTTAATTTCAACAAACGCGAACGTCATATCAGAGTCCTTGTAGACCCGCAAACGGAGTTTTCGCCGGTACTTGATACCATCTATTTTATTCCTGTAACAGGAGAGATCAGCACTGTCATAGTAAAGGCTGGATATCCGATACACCCCACCGGTATCAGCATGTTTATCAGGCTTGAGAAACCCCTTAAAATCTTGAACAATTTTCTGGTATTGCCTATAGGGCAGGATATATTTCAACTCATATCTGTTAAATCTTCGTATCATTGCTGCACGTCAATCTGTCGGTTGTATGTGAACCCCTAGTTTCCGGTTGTCATTATCGGATGGAACCCACTGTTTATCAGTTGTAATCATAAAAAGTCCATTGCTTCCGGGTGCGACAGAAGGCAGGGTGATCTTGACCCGTCCACGTTCCTGAAACACATGGACAAGCTTTTCCCTTTCCCCGGTGACCGTTACAATGATCGGTAAATCGCTATCGCCAGCGTAACAGGACAAAAACAGGTCCTGAGATAAGCGCTTATCAGGAAAACCAGGCACAACAAGGTAACCGGGCTTGTCATCCACTGTCCACATGCCGCTACCAAACCCTATGGCTATCGTTCTCCCATCTCCCAGTGACGACACACTTTTTTCAGTCAATCGATTAACAAAATCGGGATCATTGTGTCCAAAAGCGTCAACAAGAAGGGAGAAAACCGTTTTCCGCCTCTGCTCTCCACCAGAAAAAAGGGGGTGGGTCAGGTTCACAGCTTTCTGCTTTTGGCCGGAACGTTCATACAACTCAAAGAGTTTTGATCGAATAGCAGTCTGATCCGGCAGAAAATAGAGCCCTCGTTCCAGCACAGCAATAGCTTGAGCGGGTTGCCCTGCCCATTCTCTTAGTTGTGCAGCATCGAGGTAAAAGGCCGTTTTTTTCGAGACTCCGGAGATGTCACCTGCGAGTCCTTCCAGATAGGAGGCCCACCGGATATGATCATCCATAGTTTTTGCGGAGGTGTGAATTCTCTCATACCAACCTACCCGCACAGACCAGGAGAAAAACACACCAAAGCTGCCGACAGCCAGCAATAAATAGAGAAAACCAATACTAGGCCATTTTCTCGACACGGGATCAATCCACTTTTCCGGGGACACTACTTCCGGCATACTGCCTGGTATCCTGCCAGTCATCAACTGGCTGTACAACTGTTTTAATATCCGTAAAGACAGCTTTCGAATGTTTATCCATCACTAAGGTTTCCTCACAGTCTACAGCATAAATAATCTCCGCATCAATTCTACCGCCGCCACCATAACGCCAGTTCTTTTTATACAGGTTAATAGCAACTGGAGACCTGTTGATGATATTTTCCCCGTAACGAACAACTGTCTGGTCTTTCACCTCCAGCCCTATCTGGCAGTCGTCAAAAACAGAACTCTCGACATCGATTGTGCTTTTCTCCCCAGCCGAGATCCCCTTGTCCCCACTTTGGTGAAAATAACAATCGTGCACGCCTACACGACTGGTCATAAAATCCAACGCATCATTACCGCTCCCGACAAAACGACTTCCTGCCACTGTGCCGCTTGAGATATCGACATCAAAGGCGTCACTTCTGGCGTTCTCAAACAGTGAATCTGTAACTGAAAAATCCTGGCAATAGGCAAGATGGAGAGCATCGTCACCGATGTAATTACGACCGATGCGACTATTCTGAATCACCAGATTATCAACTTCATGCATGGAAACCATCCCCGAATAGTTAATAAGATTCCTGGAAGCCACTGAACCGTCCGCCCAACTGCACCAGGAGAACACGCTGTCACTTGCCCCTTTACCCTGTAGAACAAATGCTCCCCAGGGCCGTTCCTTTGCAGCTCCCTCGAAACGGATTGGTCTGTCAGCCGTACCCAGCGCAGTCACTTTGCCGTAACAAAATATCGAGACACCTTCAGCAAGACGTAACGTTGTTCCGGGCATAATTGTGAGATGAACATTCTTCGGGAAAACCATTGTTTCTAATACAGGCACAATACCAGGGCCAATGGTCCGGGCCTGCTCTTCAGATGCCGGCGGCAGATCCCACGGGTGGAGGGAAAGAGTATTGTCAGCGATATCTGCTCCAAAATCTTCATGACCGATGGAGACCATCTTTCCTGTAACACTGTTTTCCGCTTCCAGTCCGACTGTATCGATCTCTCCACCGTCTGCCTCGATGAAATAATTATACAACAGAGGTGACAGGATCAATCGGGAGTCTCCGTGCAGCATTTTAAAGGGAGTTGCCCGGGATATCTTTCTATAGCCGGAGAACAGCTCTTCGTGCAGTTCCATATATGCCTTTTCTCCATCACCATTGGCACTGCCGACAAAAACGTCCCCCTTATCAAGGGTTCCGTTACGATTACTATCCCGGTACAGACGCACCGCTGATGCGCTCCCGAAAAAAACAATCCCGGTTACTTCCACAGCCACATCTCCAGTCGAAACTATTCGGAGTAACTGTTTATCTTCTCCAGTGGATAGATTGTGGGTTGCAGCACTATTTGCAAGATACCGACGCAACAGCCCAAACCGGGATTTCACCCCTTCCTTAAACTGTTCTATGCTCTGATCATATTCCTCCATGGAGAAAAAGCCGCTGGGAAACAGGGGCGTTTTCAGGGATTGAGCAACCAGAGTACGTTTGATGTCCCTATAGACATCACTGGCCAGAGCCGGTCTCACCTTTTGATCATACTCTTCTATTTTTGTCAGGATGCGCTCGAGGGATAATTCCCCACCCTGTATCAGTTCATACAGTCGCCTATGGCGCAGCAGGTCAAACTCGGGTATCAGTTTCCAGCGTGCCAGTAAAGGATTCTCCACCCCATCCAGATATTTCTCATGCGGACGCCATTCATCTATGTCCCAGGATATCTGTTCAAATTTTCCGGTATAAGGATCAAAGTAGAATTTATTGTTGTGATGATAATCATGATGGACAGTTCCTGTCACACTATCAAGACAGATAAACGAGGCATAGGAATCCTTATCGACATAGGTATTGACAAAGGTATAGAAATCTTTCAAATCAGGGGTGTTAATACCTGCAATCAGAGTGTGAATATCTTCTCTGTTTTGTTTTTGCTCTTTATTTCTGCTGGCTGTTTTTTCCCAGTATTTCTCATCTGTCCAGAGAAGGCTGACACCCGTTGCAAGATCGACAGGTGCAGCGTCTCCTTCGTAGACACTACCGGGCATTCTGTTAAAACTGCGAATAACACTTTCATCAATTTTATCCCAGAGAAGATAGACCCCCATATAAATATTATTTTGAACAAATTTAACCGGAAAAACACGGGGAGCGATGAGACCGATATCCCGCGCCAGATCCTGAGCAAGAGGTTCATTGAACGTTACAACTGTACGCGGATTTTTAATATTTATTTTACGCCGGTTATCAATAAGCTTATTTTTTTTTGTCTTCAGGCGCCACGATTTCTGGGGATACAGCCAGTGCCAGTAATTGTCTCCCATGTAACGGGCTTTTACGGTAAAGGAGTTCCCGCCATATTTCACATAGGCCCGGTGATATTTCTCCTTAGCGCTTCTCGGCAAATCATCATTGAGCTCAGTGAGACTTTCCGGGGCGATGGACATCTGCATGAGGGGCAAACGATCATCCACTGGCATTTCCGGGGCAGTTGCGCGATTATATGCGCGTAGGAGATTATCACGCATGTACCAGTGCATGATGTCCACATTAAAAGACGGAGCAGACCCTGCCCAGGAAGTTACGCGAATAAAACGGTGGTATTCAAGGGCTGCATCCACAATCATCCAGCCGACCATCATGAACAATGGCAGAGTAAGCATGACAGCTGTCACAAATGAGATGCGATAGAGATGTCTTATAGGATTTCTTTTTGCTAACAGACGCATTTATGATTTCAGCATACAAAAAAACAGCGGCAGGAATACCTGTTACAAATCAACCTGCTGTTGCCCTTCAATCAACGTTACCTTGTTGTTATTATTTATCTTCCTCAGCTGGGCCAGAAACTGTTGGGGCTTAAATCGGCTCTTGAGCGAAACACTGTAAATCAGCTCAATCATATCGTCTTTACCTACACTTTCCATACTAATGAGCCCGGTATCGCTGAAATATTTCCTGAAAATTTCATCAAAAGCTGATTCATACTGAAAATCACCCGGAACCTGAACCATGAGGATACGCTCTCTGATATCTTTGGCGAAGAGATTCATCTTGGCCATAAATAAAATAAATCCGCAAATGACAAAGGTGGAAAATATGGCCATCAAATAAAACCGCGTTCCACAGGCCATGCCTATTGCCATGGCAAGGAAAACAAAGCCGACATCTCTGGTCTCTTTGACTGCATTCCTGAAACGAATGATTGATAACGCACCGACCAGAGAAAAAGCCCTGGCTATATTTGAACCGATTATCAGCATGATGATGGACACCACCACAGCCATCAGGACAACTGTCTGCACATACGACTGGGAATACGATACGCCATTATGCGTCTCTTTGTAGACCTTTCCCACAACCAAAGCCAAGAGGAAAGAAAGGATTAAGGCAAATGAGACATCCCACATGGAGAAGACCGCACTTATACCCTTCAATTTTTCCAGTTCTTTTAAAAATTCATCCATTACATATCACCTTTTCAGAAAAACGATACTTACTTCTATTTCCCAACATAGCAGCACAAAAAAATCACATCGCCACCAACAAGCCTGTTTATTTCAACTGTCTTTTTTGACTATCTGAACAACGGCCAAACAGCCTCTTGCACCTCTTCCACAAACCATGGCCAATAACTTTTGACAGGAGTTTGCCAATATCGTAATATTTTCGCAACCAACGGTTTCGTAAATACGTTGATCGGCGGTAGGAGTCACATGCTTCATTGAAAATTTTCAGATGATCATCACCCATTCTAGCCGCTGAAAACTCTTTTGCCCGATACTGTCCTTGAACAATAAGATCCTGACGCAAGTTCTCATTTTCAGCCAACTCAACAATCGCCTCACCCAACCCTGCAGCAGAGGATGGGTCAAAATAGGCAACACTCTCACCACCAACTTCCGGCAATGATGTCGCTTCAGCAGCGAGCACCGGACACCCAGCGGCCATTGCCTCAACCAGTGGAATACCAAACCCTTCAAAGAGAGACGGAAAGACGAGCATCTGTGCTTTACTATACAGATAAGCCAGCTCCTCAACCGAAACATACCCTAACTGAAACACCTGCTTCTGGAGCCCATACTCCCGTGCCTTCTTTTTTATCTGATATCCCGCATCCTGATCAAATCCGGTAAAAACAGCATTGATTAGCACTTTTCTCTCGTCCCTGAGCCACACCAGCGCACGCAGCAGGATATCATGATTTTTGTGGAACCAGTGATTAGCGGGATAAAAAACGAACTTTTCAGGCAAGGGCCTGTCAGGTCGCCGGGCAACCTCTTTAGCCCTGTAGAATCTCTCATCTGCACAGAGGTAGGCAACCTTCACTTTCTCCTCAGGCACCCGATGATGCGCGACAATGCTTTGTTTTGAAAAATCAGAAATTGTCACTACCCGGTCGGCCATCCTGGTAGAGCCTCTATACTGATAATTTCTTGCAAGCAGATTATGGAGAGTAAAAAAGTTCGGATAAAATACTTCCTGGATATCAACAAGAGTTACAACCGTGGGAAGGGGAAGGGGCCGGGGATAGAGGGTTCCAAAAGGACAAAAGTATATATCTATTGTATCAAGATAACGTACAATCTCCTTCTGAGAGTGCAGCAACACAGCGTTTTCACGCCACAGCTCACTGTCAATCTTGTTCAGTTCAGCTGCATTTTGTTTGAAATAAAAGAAGACATACTGATTGGAATCTTCTCTAGACAGAAGTTCCCTGAACAAAGACAAAAAATACTGTTTTATCCCTCCAACATCAGGTTGCAGCAAAAAACAATTTACCCCTATGCGCATAACATTACAGTATTGTTAATGGCGTCGTATTTATACCCTAACTACCGGGCATAAATACTTAGCCATCCTAGGTTTGAGGTTTTTACGAGTTTATCATTGTTAAGTAGATCAAAAAGCCAGAAAGTAAAGTTACAGCTTCAAAGTCATCAGCTCGAGACATCTTTTAGTAACTCACTGTTAACATGTAAAAGGTAACGACGAGACTGACAGCGATACTGCCGGGACGCAATTCGTTTCCTGATAATACCCGGGCTGTTTTTCACGAGAAACACCAATGCTCTGCTATAATCCCTGACCGACTCAGGGAGTGAACTGGGGTTACCCCCTTTCAACTTCTGAAAAGCAAGCAACAGGGTGGGTTTCACAATTTCACGGCCAATAACAGCCATCAACATGTACAAAACATGAGTAGCCGGATAGTTGTCAGCCAATACTAACAAACAATTACGACGGTAAAGATACATTTTTCTTGAAAGTGATTTTCCCATCGCCTGACTCTCATAGTGAAACACTTTCAGCGAAGGTTCATACCACACTCTGAAACCAGCCAGATGAAACCTTAGACTAAGGTCCAGATCTTCGGCAGGATAATAGTATCTGGGGTCAAACCCACCCACCATCTCAAATAGTTTTCTGCGCAGGACAGTTCCTGCTGAACAGGCACCAAGTACAACTCTTCCCTTCCTGTGTTCCCCTCCAGTGTCTCCCTGATGAACATTATGAAACAGGCCTCCAAATATATACTGGTTTTTCACAATTCCGCAGTCCAGTATGATATTCGGTTGAAAGCCGTTGACGATCATTGTTGCAAGCTGTCCAACTCCCTCATTTTTGTCCATGTATGCAAGTGCATTTTCGAGCCAGGTGTCGTCCTCCAGATAGGTGTCATCATCAAAAATAACAACATAGGGACTGGTCCCCTTCTGAATAGCCACATTACGATTATGCGAAGGGCCCATATTCTTCTGTTGTTCAATAAGATGAACCCAGGGGAAATCTCTACGGACAACATCAACTGTATCGTCTTGAGAATTGTCATCAATGACATAGCAGGAATACTTCTGCAATGTCTGCTTTCGGATTGATGACAAGAGACGGGGAAGATGTGAAACACCATTATAAGTGGGAATGATAATATCGCAGGAATTCATCTTTTTCACTCGATACTCACCCTAAGTAACTTTAAAATCTATCCTAATGCCTGGGTTTCTATAAAAAAAGAATGGTTGCATATGCCCCGACGCCTTCCCTTGTGCAGCCACACGAATCTGATGGTAAACAGACCCGGCCAGCCTGCGACAGGGCCTTCCACTACCACAGTTTGTTTTAACAAGTTGTATCGACCGGCGCCATTTTACGACATGGAAAAATCCAGGAAGAGAGATCAATAGTTCCCAGCTATGAGAGCCGAAAAGTACCGTATTGTCTCTTGTAATCCATCTTGAAGCACAATTTGCGGTTCCCATCCCAGCTTCGTCTTCGCCAGGGTGATATCCGGTTGCCGCTGTTTTGGATCATCAGTGGGCAAGGTTTTGAAAACAATCTCAGACTGAGATCCGGTCAATTTCACAACCTGCCGGGCAAGTTCAAGAATGGAGAACTCTCCGGGATTTCCCATGTTCATGGGACCGGTGAAATCATCATCTGACTCCATGAAAAGCAGGAACAGCCTGATAAGGTCATCAACATAACAGAAAGAGCGGGTTTGGGAACCATCCCCGTAAATTGTTATGGGCTGGTTCTGTAGTGCCTGCATAATAAAGTTGGACACCACCCGTCCATCATCAGGATGCATCCGGGGCCCGTAGGTGTTAAAGAGTCTGCCCACTTTAATCTTCACTCCATGCTGACGATAATAATCAAAAAATAACGTCTCAGCACACCGTTTCCCTTCATCGTAACAGGATCGCAGGCCAACTGGATTTACGTGTCCCCAGTATTCCTCCCGCTGGGGATGCATCTCGGGATCACCATACACCTCACTTGTGGAAGCCTGAAAAATCTTTGCCCCGACCCGCTTGGCAAGCCCGAGCATATTAATCGCTCCATGCACAGAGGTCTTTGTGGTCTGCACCGGATCGTGCTGGTAATGTATGGGGGAAGCCGGGCAGGCCAGATTATAAATCTCATCCACTTCAACATAGAGGGGAAAGGTAACATCGTGCCGTATAATTTCAAAATGGGGGTTATCCAACAGGGTTATGATATTCTCCCGGGTACCTGTAAAATAATTATCCACACAGAGGACCTCGCACCCCTCTTGCAACAAACGTTCGCACAGGTGCGACCCCAGAAACCCGGCACCACCAGTCACCATTACACGTTTACGGCTGAATTTTGTCATATATCCCAACTCTCAATATTTTTTTCTAACTAAAAGGAATCAGTGCTCTGCCCCCGAGCATTCACTTCATTTTGCCGGCAACACAATACGGAGCAACGATTTTTGTGAAATAATTTATTACATATACTATATAATATTCCATTGATAAATATAAATATCCGTTCAGAATCGGGGGGTACCCCAACGCAAAATACCGTCTGGAACTGTTATCAATGTTATCCTCCGTTATACTTACGACCAACCGTTTAAGCCATGACACATTCGAAGAAAAATAAAGATCATTCCGCTTCAATCGACTCTTCCTCTGAAAACCCCTTGCAGACAAACAGGGAAATGCTGGAGGAACAGCAAAGGCTGACAAAAATAATTGAAACCCAGGAAAAGCGCATCAAAGAACTTGAAGTCCAGAGCAGTGCCAAAGACAGGACTATTTCCTGGGACGACGCAGACATCAGCAAAAAAGCCGAAACAATCAACCAATTGCAAAACATAATTGCAACACAAAACCAGACAATCATTGAACTGGAGCAACAGACAACACTGCTTCAGGAAAGCAGATCATTTAAAATCGGGAGGGCAATCACCTCTCCTCTCAGATTTTACAGACAGATCATTCATTCCAGGAAAGAAGCATTACCTGGGCAGACAGTTCCGTCCGACCAGGGGATAGCGCAGGAAATCCCTCCATATACTCCGGGATTAATTAACCTTGGCGGACAACTTGCTGCCTTCTACGGCAAACACCGTAGTGGCTGGGGATACGCGGTCATGCACCTGGCGCCTCTCACCCATTATAATGGGATTTATCTTGATACCTTTATTGAGAGGACGTTCGTGTGGCAACCGGAGAAAATAGAGCCGACGCTGAAACCTTGGATAGGATTCATTCATATCCCTCCCAACATGCCTGAGTGGTTTCATTCAGTCCAGACAAACGATGCCATTTTTGCAAGTGATGTCTGGCAGAAGAGTTACCCTTTTTGCAAAGGCCTGTTCACCCTGTCTGCCTATCATAAAAAAAATCTGGAAACAAAACTCGATATCCCTATTAATTCTCTTCTTCACCCCACTGCACTGCCTCCAGTTACCTGGCAATGGGAGTTGTTTGAGAAAAATCCTGAGCGGAAAATAGTGCAAGTCGGATGGTGGCTCAGAAAACTCCATGCCATCTTTGAACTCCCCGAGTCAGAGTATAAAAAAATCTTTCTTAATGTTGGCAGCGACCCCTATTTTAATAAGATTTTTGCCAAAGAACGCTCCATGAGAAAGGAGCAAGGATTGTTCACAGACTCCATGTATGAAACCGCGGAGAAGGTGAACTACCTCCCCGACGAGTTGTACGATCAACTTCTCTCTGAAAATATCATGTTTGCTGATCTCTACGACTCCAGTGCCAATAACCTGGTTATCGAATGTATTGTCAGGGGCACTCCGCTTCTCATCAATCCCATCGAACCGATTATTGAGTATCTCGGTAAGGACTATCCATTTTATTTCACCAGTTATGAAGAGGCTGTGCATAAAGCAAATGATCTGGATCTTGTACGCCGGACACATGAGTACCTGAAAAATCTCCCCATCAAAGAACGATTAACCGGTGAATATTTCCTTGAAAGCTTCAAAAATTCAGAAATATTCAAGAGTTTATAACGCACATAAAATCGCAGATTATGAGCCTGAAAATATCCGTCATCACCCCCTCATATAACAGTGGTGCAACTCTTGAGAAGGCAATTCAAAGCGTCCTCGACCAGGAGTACACTGATTATGAACATATTATTGTTGACGGTGGTTCGACAGACAACACCATAGAAATTCTGGGAAAGTATCCACACCTCACGTGGATTTCAGAACCTGACACCGGCCAGGCGAATGCAATGAACAAAGGCTTTCGCATGTCACAGGGGGAAGTCATTGTTTACCTGAATGGTGATGACTATTTTCTCTGCGGCGCATTCTCAACTGTCGTCCCATATCTTGAACAGGGACACAAATTTGTTGTTGGTGATGTAGTCGTCCAGATGCCAAATGAATATTTCATCAATGTCCCTGCCGTAGAGTTGTCTGACATGATACGCAACTGGGAGACCAACGCCTTCCCCAGCAACCCGGTCGGCTATTTTTATCTGCGTGAAGTGCAGGAGGCAGTTCCTTTTAATGAAGAATTGGACTGCATGATGGATCTGCACTTTCTGTTTGAATGTGCCACCAGATATGAATTTACAAAAATCAATGCCTTACTGGGCGTATACAGATACCTGGAAGACACGAAAACCGGAGCAGACCAGAAAAACAGTGACTACTGGTCCCGGGAAAGTTTTCGCCTGGTGGACAAATATCTCTCTCTGATGTCTCCTGAATACCAGGAATTATATAAAAAAATGAGCGCTATCGGTTACCAGAATCGCAGGGAGTTCCAGGAAGGCGGTACGGGTATAACCCAGGAACAGGAGCACCCAAACCGGCCCCTGGGTAGAAGATTATTAAGGGCAGTCAGCCGAAGGGTAAAACACCTACTAGCCAAAGATACGCTGAATGAGCAGCAACAGGACAACAGTTTGTCCAGTCGGAAAACGTTATTATCCCTGCCCTCCAGCAGTACCATAGACGGTGAGATTGTAGATAATTATTACCAGCTCGAAGAAAATGAAACTGTTTACCTCATCTATCAAATGGGAAAAGTAGGCTCCTCCAGCATCTATAAAGCCCTCAAAGAGCATTACCCTTCTGTACCCATTTACCATATTCATTTCCTTGAGCCAACACGTCTGCGAGACTCAATCACCTGGCATAACGAGAACAATTTCCCCCAACTCCCTGAGCATTTACTGGTATCAAAAAAGCTTGGGAAGCTTTTATCGGAAAATAAGGAGAAAATAAAATGGAAAATCATCTCTCTGGCCAGAGACCCCATATCGCTGCAGGCTTCCATCATTTTCCAGAACCTTGAAGAAGCCTTTTCACGAATCATCGACCGGGAAAAAGACCATGTCGACATGGAAAAAGCGACAGTAATGGTGGAGGAGTTTTTAAGCGACTACGCAACCCGGGAAAGCCATTTTGTCAACTGGTTCGACAATGAAATCAAAGAGGTCTTCAGGATTGATATTTACGATTATCCATTTGATCAAGAACGCGGATTTTCAATTATTGAAAAAGATAATGTGGATATACTTTTGCTGAAATTTGAAAAATTAAACGAATGTTTTACAGATGCATTTTTTCAATTCTCAGGAAGCAAAAACATACAACTGCCCCATGCAAATATTGGCTCAGACAAACAATATGGCGATGATTACAGAGAACTGACCAATGCATTGAAACTTCCAGGATCTCTTTGCAGGGATATATATGCCACCAAGCTGGTACAGCATTTTTACAGCCCACAGGAAGTAGATATTTTTATGAACAAGTGGCAGAAAAATTAATCAAAGCACTACGCACTGTTCGGCCCTCTGAAAAAGAGAGCCATGAAAAATAGCAGTCTTTTTTCTCTGACTGACCACAGTATAAAGGCCATAAAAAAGTGAATAGGAGTTTAAACCATAAACAGATACAGGAAACTTCAGATGAGCAAGTTTATGAATCCGGAACCCACAGATTTGATAGAATTGAGTTTTGTTATCCCGGCTAAGGATGAACAGGACACCCTGGAACCTCTTGCCCTACAGATTTTGAGTGTCGTAGGGTCAATGGGAAATAATTATAAGGTAAAAATCATCTTTGTCGATGATGGAAGTACCGATGAGAGTTGGTCCATTATGGAAAACCTAGCTGATAAACACCAGGGACAAATATTTGCAATACGCTTACGTCGCAATTTTGGCAAGGCGGTTGCCCTTGAAGCGGGGTTTCGCAAATCCACTGGAAACATTATTTTCACAATGGACGCCGATCTTCAGGACGACCCAGCTGAAATACCCCGTTTTATTGAAGCGTTAGACAGTGGATTAGATCTTGTTTCAGGATGGAAAAAAAGGCGCCATGATCCCGCATCAAAGACCCTGCCATCTCGTTTGTTTAATAAGGTGACCGCTTGGACAAGTGGAGTGCAACTACACGATTTCAACTGTGGTTATAAAGCTTATCGTCGAAAAGTAATTGAATCGGTGCGCCTTTATGGAGAACTCCATCGTTACATCCCCGTACTTGCCCATGACGTGGGATTCCGAATTGGTGAGATAGAGGTTCAGCACCACCCACGAAAACACGGCACCTCTAAATATGGACTGGAAAGATATGTTAGAGGATTGCTGGATCTCATTACAGTACTTGCCACAACTCGGTGGCTCCACAAACCCGGGCATCTCTTCGGTGGCTTAGGTGTACTCGCAGGCCTTATCGGTGGCATGACTCTGACATATCTCACTACTCTATGGTTCCTTGATATTGGGCCGATTGGAAACAGGCCTTTATTATTACTTGGCGTAATGTTATGCATTTTGTCTGTCCAATTAATATCATTTGGTGTTATTGGTGAATTTTTTATTCGAATTAAAAATCCAAGAGAAGGAACAAATTTAATCACCGAGATAGCAGGTACAGATGATGAAGCAGCTAACAGCACCCCAGACGCAAAGTAAGGAATTACAATGAAGAAAACTAGAATTGAAGGCGGTGTTGTTGTTGGTACTTCAGGGGGGAAATACGAGCTAAAAAACCCGATTGCACAGTACTTATTAAGGGGATTTGATAATGCAATTTCAGAGATGGCAGAACATATTTCACCATCCTCTATTCTAGAGATTGGATGTGGTGAAGGGCATGTCACCCAACTTCTTTTAAAACATACATCAGCAACTATTGTTGCAACGGATCTTTCAGCATCTGTGCTGTCTGAAACGAAGAAATTGTTAGCATCAGAGAGAGTAAGCTATCTGGTCTCAGATATTGAAGAGCTTGAACCTTGGGCATCTCCCCCGGAAATGGTGGTCTGCTGTGAAGTGTTAGAACACCTGCAAGATCCTGAAAAAGCACTGCAGGCCTTACTGGCTCAACGGGCAGAGTGGTACATATTAAGCGTTCCAAGGGAACCCATATGGCGCATATTGAATAGTGCACGCGGTGCGTATATAAAGGACCTTGGAAACAGCCCCGGACATATCCAACACTGGAATAAACATAAATTTATCCGTTTTCTTGAACAAGGTGGTTTAAAGTGTAAGATGATACGTACACCATTACCCTGGACAGCAGTATTATGCCAAACATTCTGAGACTCTATTGAAAATTTCCAACAAGTTATCAACGCACCTCCTGTTACATACCTTAGGAATATTGCTGGTTCTCCTTTCACTTGGCTATATCGGAACCCTGCTGTGGTCACAACGAGAGGTAATACTTGCCTGGCGCCCTGACGCCAAAGATATTTCAATACTGCTCTTTTCCATCATGAGTTATGCTGCATCCGGAATGCTGCTGGCCAAAGCCTGGCATGAACTACTGCTGTGGTCGGGTGAGGTAAATATTAGTAATGCCGACACGTGCTCTATTTACGGTCGCAGCCAAATTGCCAAGTATATTCCTGGGAATATCGCACAGTTAGTTGGACGACATGTCATCGGTCGACAACGCGGATGGTCACATATTGCACTTGTAATTTCCAGCACAATGGAAATGGTATCCCTTCTTTTTGTCACATCTATAATTGCAATAATCGGGTTATCGTTGACAGAAGTAGCAGTGGATCGATTGAGTTTACCCTTACTTACCTTACTTGCATGTGGCTTACTTGCTGGAATCATGTCTGTGTTGTATACAGGCCCACGTATTGTTAAGCATCGTTGGCCGGAGATCGCTCTCAAACTCCATAATTGCAGTACCATCAGCCTCTGGAAAACCAGTTTTTTTCATATACTTTTTTTTGGAGTAAGCGGTCTGATTTTTTTTCTCATAGGGTTTGTTGTTCTTGGCCAACCCTTTCCGCCCTCATTGTGGCCGGGTGTCTTTGGATTAGTTGCGTTTGCCTGGGTGGTTGGTATCGTTACACCAGGAGCACCTTCTGGGATCGGAGTAAGGGAGGGAGTGCTGGCCTTGGGGTTAGTGAATATTACTACAACAAGCGAGATGTTGCTGATTGTCGGATTGTTTCGTTTAGTGACAGTATCAGGTGATATCGTATTTTTCCTCGCTGCAACCGGGTTTTCATACTACCGGACCTCATCTTCTGCTTGAATTGTATACGTTCTCAATTCAAACAGGTAAGACGAGTTCTTGAAAACTATCTTTTCTCTCCTTCACTGACACATCCCTTTTCATTTAAGTAAGTAACAATGGGTTGGATGTCAAACAAATCAGTTTTGGGTAGACTTCTTATATTACATGGATCAAAAGGCTGCCATCCCCCTTTCGGACTTAAAACGATCGACTTAACTTCGCGATTGTCTGACAATAGAAAACTAATCGTTGGTAACGTCCATGACCATGACATTTTTTTGAAATTCAGGTAGCTTTGTTTTGACAATAAATTCTTTAATTCTATTTGTGAGACAATTCCCACTCTGTTATTAACAAGAGAGTCAAAAGTTCTTATATATCTAGACCATTGATAGATACCGACAGCATGCATAAGAAGAACACCGGCGGCAAACAGAGCAACCAGCGTAAAAATATTTCGATTTATCCAAAATAGAATTAAAGCAGGTTTCCATATTGTTACGAGAACAAGGAGAGACAGAGGAAATGATACTAAAGTTGAGTTTGCCCTGGCTGCAAATTGTGTAACTACACCATAAAAACCAGCATCAACAACCGTAAATATCAACATAGCAAAACAGCTCAATGCAAATAACCAAATTATCACTCCTTTTGCCCTTCTGTTAACATCAGCATCTCCTTTTATTCCTAAAACGGACAACCCACCAAGACAACAAAAGAATAAAATTGCTGAAATCGTTGTGGTATTAAAACCATTCCAGTACACCCACCTCAGATCAATTAATTGCCTCAGAAATCCGGAGCGGTTATCCATTGCACGTGGATATATAATATAATTAAGATCAATAATGGTAACCAATACAAACCAGAACGACAATAACACGTAATACGTTTTTCCCAGTTTTCCCCTGCCTCTTAACTGAAGTAACGCCGCAAATGCGAGTATTGGGGCAAGAAACGCCATCGATTCATGCAAATAAGCTGAAGGAATTGAAAGGATACAGATTAAAAGCATCATCCTAACACTGCCCGAACGAAACATAATTAAATAGAAAAGGACCCAGAAATACCCGGCAGCAATGGGGGCATCTGTAACTACAGGAAAGAAGGAGGCTAGTGTACCGATTAAAAAATGTAGAAGAGGGAATATAATAAATATTCTTTTTTCAACAGGAAGAATCAGATAACAGATGAGTACCTGAAAGAAAGGAAGGAATAGCAATGTCATGCCAAATACTACAGATAAAAAATAAATATTCGACACCCCTAAATATCTAAATATCAGAACAGGGGCCTGTTGCATTATCTGCACAGTTCTTGATGAAGGTTCAACGAGATAAAATGTACTCCTGGTTATTACCTGAAATAAATAATGTGCACTATCTGCGTAATAGGCCAGCAAAGAAAAAGAAGCATAAATATACAGAAAAGATACACCAACAAAAATACAGAGAATCACATTACCAAGTTGCCTTTCTTCAGAAGATGAAATATATTTATTGTTGCATTTATATAAAGATGTGGGGAACATATATTATATCTCCTTATCTACATAACAGTAACTAACTAACAAAGCTATTTCCTCATCTTTTTTTATCACACGAGAAGGAAAAAGATATTTTTATTAAATCTTTAACAGGAAACTTAATTTGTTAATATTAAAATTAATGTATGTTTTTTTTATTATTAGTTTCATTTGAGAATCGTATCATGTATTAAAAAATGGTGAGAACAAACATGTCATTTCATAAACCTGAGTCATTTGCATAAACTAACTCAGCTATTCTAAGAAATTTGCCGATAAAATCAACGTCTATTACTTTTTCTGTTGGGAGTTAAAAGAGAAAATGTCTTATTATTACCACAAAAAATATACTCAAATTTCTAACTTCGATTAGAGGAATCAAACTGAGAACATTTTTCAATTTCAAAAAGCCATGAAGAACAATAAGAAATTGTCTTTCCTGTCAACGTATTGAGAACCGTAACACGCTTTCCCATCAACAACCCAAGAAGTAGGGCATGAAGACGAGAAGTGATTACATGTTCAACAGGGGAAAATCGGACAATGGCACGCCGAATTAACCGGTGAGATTCCACCGCCAACAGGCGCCGTGGAATCCCGAAAGGATTACCCGCTGCCATACCTGCAGCAACTATTGCCAATATGCCCGTATCAGTGATTCCCAGCAAATCTGACCAATCGATAAATCTGCGACGTTGCTGCTCCACTGCTGCCGGCAGCTGCATCCCTTCCCGGTCTTTGCGAATCAAATAGAGCACTCCCTCACCATCTGCAACAGGGAAGGACTTATTCTCCAGCGGCCACAGGGCGTGAACCATATCAGGCAAAAGAGAGATTGAGGTACAACCCCAGCCGCTGGCCATATCAAAACTTCGCTGATCACGTAAACAGAGATGGAGATCCTTGTGAGAGCGGGACACCGCTACTGCCCGCTGCTCCGCTTCAGGGTCTTGAAAGTAGATGCTCTGTGGCAGCACCACAATACGATTCTCCGGGAAATCGCGAATGACCTGCTCACGTAATCGTTGATGATGTGGATAGAGATCACCTAAATGACCTCCCCCCTGGCAAATGATCACATCCCCCGGATTAATCGCTGCCTGTGCTCTGGAGGTTCGATAGTCCCAGGTACTTGCGCGATAAATGATTCGCATACCATGGCTATTAAAGAAGCGCTCTGCTCCCCACTGGATCAAATGATCACCAATATTTCGATGGATGGGCTCATCCACCAGGGCAATTCTCGATCCGGGTGCAACCAGGTACAGAATATCATCCAACTTTGTCTTGAGATTCTGCATCACCGTTTCCAGCTTCGCCACGATCACACCTCTCTTCCTTTTTCATCCAAGCACTTTGTGCTCAGACGTTTTATCAGCCACAATCGTTCCTCTCTACTGAAAACCCCAAATGCTACTGTCGTGACCATCAGAATCAACATTGCGACACAAAGACTAATGATCGGATAGCTCTCATTTAACAAGCCATAACCAACGACAACCGATATTGCAACGCAAGCGGGCCTTAACATAGTCTTATATACATTGAGACACCCCGTTCGAAGGAGTACGCCAATGATGGCAATAGTCCACAAAAAAACACCAAGCAAAAGGGCCACCACTCCTCCAAAAACTCCGTAGGCAGGTATTAGCAAAAAGGCAGCTACGGACACACCTCCTGCACCTGCCAAGGCACAAACGAGTGCAGTTAAATGGTAATTCCTGGCAAGTAACACATGGGAGAGAGTCGCACCCCAAATCAATGGAGCAAGTGCCACCATTGTTAAACCCATCAGGTCACCAGCCATTACATAATCTGGACCAAGCAAATACAGGATAACCATCGGTCCAAATTCCATCCAGAAAACAGTAAGGACAATTCCAAGGAGCCACCCCACCTTGGATACTAATTCAGCATAACGTTTCGTGAATGTCCCAAACTCCTGCTCACGGCTCAGCGCCGGCAAAGCAGCGAACCCTATACTCCACCCAATGGAACTAAACACAAACAAAGCGTTAAGGACGACGGCCAATTGCCCGAGCCCTTCAGGATTGGAAGCTAAATGGGGGTAAAAAAGCAGAGGCCCAATCATGAGAAAATTGGTAATTCCAGACAGCAGACCAAGGGGCAAACCACGGCGAAAGAGCATAGCGAGAGGGCGCAGATTCCACAGAGGATGAATCGGTAAAGGAATGCGTTGAATCAACATCAGAGCCAGAGCAGCCTCTGCACACCAAATTAGGCTATGAGTAATGGCTACCATAAACAGACCGGCGCCCCCTAGTAACAGGCAAATAACCAGACCTAATTCAACAGGACGCCAGAAGAGATTGAGCAGCAGGACAACCCTTGATCGTCCCACTACAATAAAAACCTCATGTGACCAGAAGTAGAGTCCCCTGCCAATCAAGGCAAAACTGAGGACTCCAAGAATAGTCCTTACCCGCCAACTGTCATGCAATCCCCATATACTGCAGAGAAAGATACAAATCGTTAGAGTCACAACCACCAGCCTCAAAGCCAGTGTCTGTTTCATCATTTGCGAGAGTTCGCTTGATCCCCGACTTGCAGCCTGAGCCAGCATCACGTTCCCCCCAAGACTCCCAAAAATAAGCAGTGAGAGATAAAAGGATTGGCCGTAGCTGAACAAACCATAATCTGCAGAGCCAAGGAACCGCGCCAGAACAATGACATAAACAACACGAACAAGTACTTCAACGATACGCGCACTATAGAGCCAGGCAGCACTTTCCAGAACAGCAAAGAGACGAGTGGAGTCACTACTGGAATGTGTCGTGCTCATGGGAATGGATACCCAGGCAAAAAAGGTGTGTTTACGAGAACGACAGTATTCATCAGCGCCAGGGAAAAGAATATGAGTTGTTAAAAATACGTCGAAAACTTATTTCCAGCAGCCTGACAAGAAAACCACTACCATATCCAAGATGAACTACTGCAGTGGTGACAGGTACAATTCCCAAGGCTCCAAGGCGCCTTACGCTGACAACACCAAGCAGACCATTAAAAAGCAACGCGACAACATAAATAATGACTGGAAATGCAAGAATCGGTGTACCGGGCCACCAGGGGAAAGCCAGGAGCGCTGTCAGGAGAACCAGAGTTAACAAGGCTGGAAACAGATGTGCTGGTTCAATTGCATCAGGAGCCAGACGAAGAATATCAATCCGTGCCCGGCCAGATAGAAATGTCTGGTACCAGAAAGAGCGCAGCGTTCCCCGTCGATGATGCCAGACGATTGCTTTCGGCGCATAGTGAATGCGATAACCATGACGCCTGATCCGTTGCTCAAGTTCTTTCTCCTCACCACGACAATTCAAACGCTTGTCAAACAAACCAACCTCTTCCAGAACACTACGCCTGATTGCCAGATTGCACGCTGCGGGGGAATATCTTGCCAATGCTGTTTGCTGGCGCACATTTCCCGTTGCAATAAGAGATCGCAGGGTGTAATCCAAGGACAGAGCAAACACGCCGTCATCTGCAGGTGCCACGTCTGGCCCTCCGACACATGCCACTTCTGCTTCTGCAAATGGTTCGAGTAAGTGCTTAAGCCAATCCTCCAATGCTACAGCATCTGCATCAATAAAGACAACGACTTTACCACAGCCCTCATTGATGCCTTTATTGCGTGCACACGATACTCCGCAATTCTCCTTGAAGGCATGAACACTTATTCTGGGATCATCATACTTCTGTAAAAGCTCCGGCGTGCCATCACTGGAGCCATCGTCAATCACCAGTAACTCAAAATCAGTGCAGGTCTGTCTCAGTACACTGTCGATACAGGCCTCTATTGTCTCAACCTCGTTATAGGTAGTAATGACAATGCTGGCACTCAACTCCCTGTTTGTGTCAATGCTCATTGCTTCTTTACCATCAATGACGAAAAATAGAGTAGAGCATTATCCGAAAACGTATCGCCCACACCAGATCATGGCGGCCTATGCGCTGTAGGTCAGGAATAGACTGCTTCAATAACAACGCCTTACGCCGGTTATTGACCGGTATCTGGAACAGTATTTTCCAATAGACATCATTTTCGGCAAAAGCCTCTACTTTCGCTAATTTTCCCATTCCCAAAAGCAACAACATCGTACGCACACATTTCTCGCAGCGACCACAGTTGATTTTACCCGCTTCTGGAATATGCACATAATGGCAAGGCTGCATCAACCGACGACCAATATCCCATTGAGATAACAATGCAACCTTCTCTTTACGCGATAATTCAAGGCCATCATCGAGCAAGCGCAATGCACTGGTTGAATAATGTCGATTAAACAAGGGATGCTCGGCACCTGGGTCTGGATTAGCACCATCACCATCAGAGGCCCAAAGCACTTGATCAAACTGCTTCTGAAACAACTGTGCGACAGCACTATGTCCGGCACCAAACCCAACCTTAATCCAGTATCGATAATGTGGAGCAAGACTACGAACGTTGGTATACACCGGTAGCAACTGAAAATGTTCCACCATGGCAAGTTCTTGCAGGCGTGACACTAATTCGGAGAATGCATTCAGACGTGCCGGGACAGGTCCATTTTTATCGCAATCAAATGTATTAATCCCAAACAGGGTTATGCAGGCCTGGATTGAATCCGGGTGGCCCAGGGGATAGTCCAGCCGATTTTGACGTAAAGTCGTCAAACCATCTACACCACTGGACAACAGGGAGACAGTGCGCCTCGCCAATGGAAGAGTCGGCGCAAATCCTTCTGAGGCATTAATTTCCAGCAGCCCACATTGCCGATACCAACCATGAAAGATTTCGTTGACGACCTTCAGGCCCTTAGCAAGACGGGTGCAGAGTGTTCCTTCAACCAGTAATCTTTTCTCATTAAACCAGCTGGCAAGTGGTAGACCGGCGATGGCGAAGGCCTCTGGGCTGGCGTGTAACATTTCTGCCACCTTACCTTCCCCTTCAAAATAGAGTGTTTGTACAGGATGACCGCGATACTCCCAGACGATATCCATACTGATCCGTCTCCTCCCGCCATGTTCCTCATCCCTCAGATTAACAAGTTTCATCGCTTAGTTCTTTTCTCCCAATACAGGCCTGAAATGAGACAGATAAATCCGACAGCGTTCCAGCTGACGTTTCAGTCTGCCTTTCAAAGGCGTATTTCCTGTGGCAAGCAGCATTTTATGAAGAATTTCAGCGAACAGCGGATCAGCATTTCGCTTTTTCAGGGCAGCCAACGCCTCTTTAAAGCGACTCACCTGGTATGATGTTACAGGCACATAGAGCTGCAACTCCTGCAGATCCAATTCTGACTGAAAGGTGCTGACACCATCAAGGCAGCCAACAGCGCGCAACATCATCATGGTCCAGAGACATTTTTGACAATGTCCACAATTGGTTCTACCATTATTGTTCAGGTAGCATACACGTAAATGCTCAGACACAGGAACCCAATGGCTTATAGCCTGGACTTTTCGGAAACGGGTCGCTTCGACGCCATCGTGAATCAGCTCCATCTCTGAGTTACTCCAGTGATTGTCCATATCAGGGTGTGACCCCATCGGCTGCAACTCCTCAACAGACACCGAGGCAGGCAAGTATATCCGCTTAAAACGAGGGGCCAACAGCAAAGCGACAGCGGCAAGTGCAGCACCGAAGTAGGCATCTGCCCAGCTCACACGTCCCTGACCAAACTCACGCAGATTGGTTTTCACCTCCACCAGTTTCAACCCCAAACGATCAGCTAAAGTACGCACGGAATGTGCGGCCTGTGCACTGATCACATTCTTCTTCAACGGTATGTCAAAGCCATGAACAAATATCAATTGGTCGATTTCGTCAAGATGTGACTGCAGGGTATAAAAAGAATCTACCCCACCGGAAAAGAAGGCCGCCACAGATTGCCCGTTTGATCCCGATGCAGCTGGAAGGTATGGATCTGAGCAACTAAGCGGCACCATCTCAAACGATGGGTACCATTCGTTTAAAATCTGCTGGATCTGTTCGGCCCCCTTCATTAGTTGAGACGAAAGAGCACCGTCGACGATCAGTTGCCATCCCCGACGCATTGCAGGAGCCAGTGCCACGGGAAGAAAGGGTTCTGCACTGATGTTGATCTCGTCCAGATCAGTTTCAAACCAGATCACCTTGCTGCGCTTACGACCAATCTTAAAATCAGCACTGAGACGTTGCGTAGCTTCTTTCCGCGTTACTCTGATATTTTCTATATGTAATTCATGTTGCATAACCGCACCTATATCCACAGAAGAAACTATCTCATTTCTTTAGCCTAATACGGAATGTTCATCCAATACTGCATGGGCAATTCGACCTGCCCGCTCTTTTTGTTTATGCCCCTAAACAAACCTTTGCCAGACGATCCCAGGTCAGGCGTACCTTCACTGTCTCTATTCCATGATCACTGAAAAAATCTTTATTGGACAGGACCTTTTTAATGGCTGCTGCCAGTTCAATGCTCGACCCTGGCTCGACAAAAATATCCGTCTAAGTTGTTGGTTTTCAGTTACACGCTCAACAGTCATATCTTGCTGCTGCATCATTACGGTTTACCGCTACCAATTGCAATCGTCTGGACTTGAGTTAAAATACCCACCTGATTATTTTCTTAACTGATCAGCAGACTATTGTTTTTTATGAAGGAGATAGCGCACATCTTCCATCAACTTACGATTTACTGCAATAATATCTGCCAGGAAGGCAACTAAAAGTGTTTGAAATCCGAGACCCAACATCACGCCAGCCAGAATCACCGACTGGATGTGTCCTGTCCCATCACCAGAAATATAATAATAGAGAAAACGGAGACCAACCAAGATGCCACCCCCAAGTATCACCAGGGCAATACTGAGAAAAAAACGGAACGGCTTGTAAACGACAAAAATACGAACGATAGTAACGATCGAATGTTTCAGGTAGAAAGGAATACTTTTTACAAGACGTGATGGACGCAAATCTTCATTCACCCGAATGGGTACAGAAACAATGTCAATTTTTTTCTGTCCTGCCTGAATGATGGTTTCCAGAGTATATGTATAACTGTTGAAGACGTTCAACCGCAAGGCCGCATTTCTACTCATTGCCCGAAATCCACTTGGAGCATCGGGAATATCGGTACCACTGACAACACGAACCACCCAACTGCCGATCTTTTGCAATATTTTTTTTGTAGAGGAAAAATGTTCAATGACCCCAATAGGTCTAGCACCCACAACAATTTCTGCTCTTTTTTCCAGGATCGGTTGAACAAGTATGGGTATATCTGCCGCATTATATTGATTGTCGGCATCAGTATTCACTATAACATCCGCTCCATTCTCGACACAAGCATGCAAGCCACTCATAAATGCTCTGGCAAGTCCTAAATTGTGATTGTGTCTCACTATATGATCAATCCCGTTGGCCTGCGCAACATCTACAGTATGATCGGTACTACCATCATCAATTAAAAGCCACTCAACAATCTCAAAGCCACTCACCTGTCGTGGTAAATCCTGGAGAGTGATTGCCAGGGTATCAGCTTCGTTGTATGCAGGAATCTGAATAATTAATTTCATTCTTTTACCAACCCCTGTGTTCTTGATTGCTGTCGACCTGTGGACCAAAACTCACTGCTCGACAGTGAATGGAATTTTCCTTGACCCACGCCAGTCCCACCCCTGCTCGTCAATCAAGGCTATATTTAGCCAGTACTTTCCAGGAGGTACGGTTGATTGAGCATAAACTGAAGAGGTCGCTCGCATACTCCCGTCACTTCTTCTCTGATGGAAATCGAGAGGAACACGCCACTGTTCCAACCATTTGCCACTTAAATCTGTAATAAAAACACCCAACTCGTTATTTTCGTTCCCAGATGCCCCAGATTGTGAGATTGCAGCAGTGACAGATGGCAGACAATAACGAAACCATCCTGTAAAATATTCTTTTGCAATCAAGGCCAAAACTCTGTCAACTTTTCCCATCCTGATACCGGTGGTCTTCAACCCCTCATTGATTTCAATGGCTGGGGCCAGTTCTGCCCTTGACCTTACAGGGTTAATATCCAGTGGAACAGCCAACCCCTCAAATTGCTCATAAATTTCGTCATTAACAACACAGAAGCTCGCATTCCTCATATAGGCTATCGTAGTATTCTCATGACAATAGCCACCCTGGTAATCCAACACCGCATCGACATCATTTAATATATCGTTTTCAAAGTTAACATGAGATTTAGGAAAAGCAATCTGTAGAGCTTCACCTTTTATACGGGAATTCAACTCCGAGCCTCTTACCTGCAACTGCAAACCGGCCATTTTATCTCCAAGTTCCGCAGCCAGTTCATTGAACTCATTCCACTCTCTGTCTCCCATCTTATGTTGGGTCTCGAAGTTATACAATGCAGTTGACGTGAAAAATGTAATCAATACCGTAACAAACAATCTTCTGGAGAACAAAACAGATCCAGCCAAGACAAAAACCGCAGCCGCAGTACCAAACAAAATAAATCTTGGGTTGATTTCCCACAATCCATGACTATGAACAAACCAACTCGTTATGGTTGAAAAATGTGTTTTACGCTGGAAAATATCCTCAGGATACCACCCTATAACGATTGCTGATAATACGGCGATTAAACAACCGGCCATGGTCCATCTTAACACCATTTTTTTTGACATATGGGAAAGGAAAACTATTGAAGCAATAAGAAGGGCTGGGACCATGACCTCATTATAACGTCCATAAAAAAAATGATCTCCTCGAACTGCACCCGCCATCTGAATAACACTTGCAGCAAACATTATGCTGAAAGACAACAGAACAAATCCTGAAAGAAGTCCCCTGCTCCTCGCAACGGAATTGTCGGGGTTGGACTTCAAATTCATCTCACAATTTTTGAAATTCATCCAAGTTATACTTGTAAGTATGGCAACTGCTGGGAGTAGTAACCCAAACGTTGAAGTTAACAGGTACGTTAATTGACCAAAGATTACCTGAAGAAATGGGATCAACCTGTCAAAACTCAACAGAGAGAATCTCGAGTCGACAAAAGAGAGCAATGACGAACTGACGTGTCCATGAGTATTAAAAACTGTGAGCAAGTGTGATTTCACAGAAGCAAGTGCAACAATAGATAATAATGCGGATAACGTTATAATGCCAAACTGCTTGAATAAAATCGACCGTGCTCTCAATGCATAAAGAATCACTACAATGGCAGCAATAACGAAAGCCACACCACGTGGGTGCGCATATTGAGCAGCACCAATACCAAGTCCAAGGAGAATGGCATTAAATACTCGGGTTTCACTTGAATGGAGAAGAACGGTTAAGTGATAGGCAGTAAAGAAAAAACAGAAAAGAAGAGCTGTTTCCCCCAGGGCCAACGCAGAATAATGAATAACGGCGGGATAACTAAATCCTGCAATTACTGCCAGGATTCTCCACAATTCCGAATATGCTTCAGAAAGCAGACGAATTGTTCGTAAAGCTAAAACAGCTGAGGTTGCGACAAAAACCGCATTGACCGCTAATATTGACCTATAAAGTACAGTTGGCTCCAAATCCAGCCAAAAAAGAGGGAAAGAAAATATTGCAAGCAGGAAGCCATAAAAAGGCATATTGGCCGGTGTGCTCCAATCGTAACCAGCCAATACAGCCGCTGATCCCAACACACCATATTCATCATCAAAATTGTAAGGAAAACTGCGCTGCTGGGTTACATATAATACTAGCACAAGTAACCAAAGAAAGACAAAGACCTCGAAAAAACGATTAGTTCGATTACTTCCAGAGTATTTCAAGGTAGCTGCCCCATGGTTAAAACTCAATTGAAAAAGAATCTATACAGTGCAGCAAGTGAACTGTACTTTCATATTTGACTCATTTTTCTTAAAAATATTCAACAAAACAACCATCCCCCCTGAATAAACAAGAACGATTTCCTTAGGGCGAAATTTCATTTAGAAACTTTCTGGTAATCTCTTCCCAACTGTTTTTCTGTACAAACTGAACAGTTTTCTTTTGCATTTGTTTCAAAAGATTTGGATTGGAGAGTGCTGTCGCAATACAAGCTGCTAATACCGGTGGTGTGTTTGACTCAACAGAGTATATTAGTTCCTCAAAATCCCTGAACACATCCTGACGAGTAGCAATAATCGGACGCTTTGCAGAAACGACTGTTGCCATGGAGGCACTTGCACCTTCAGAAGAGTAATCATATGGTAAGACTATAATATCACAGGCATGGAGGCATTGAACCACTTCTTCAATTTCCAGGAAATCAGTCTTCAGCAGTATATTTTCACTTAACCCCATCGCAACAATCTTTTCCTCAATTTCACTCAGGTACTCATGTGAATCCGGGGACGGGTAAAGAGCATTCATGCCCAGCAGTACGATATCAGGATACAAATCCTTCAGGATGGCAATTGCCTCAACCAGCTTTGCCACCCCCTTATGGGGTCTGAGAAAGCCGAAACTGCCTATTACAGGAGAGCCTTTGATTCCAAGGCGTCGCCTGCTGTTGCTGCTGGATTCATCTGGAATATCAAGGACTGCCATGGGAAAATAGAGTACTTTCTCAAAGCCGTTCTCTAAGAGCCGTTTCTGTTCATTGAGATTATGCACGATAATCCAGGGATTCAAGTCACCAAGCTTCCGAAGACAGTCGGAGCTGATATCAACGGTGTTGTGCAGGGTAAGGTAAAGATCTATCCCATGAAGAATGCATTTCAGTGTAAGATCTATCAGGATTTCCTCGCTAAAGAATCCCTGATGGTACTGCACAATTAATTTGGATAGCCCCGCGTCTTGACACTGCAGTACTATCACTTCAGGATCCACCTGGTGAAGTCCCCAGTTACCTTTCAGCTTTCTGACATTTGCAGGAACTGCTATATCAAGTTCATCCTCCAGGCATGCAAAAATAGTGCAGTGCTGGTTATGTTTTTCCAGGGCCTGGATGAAATATTTGCTGTATTCTGCAATCCCGCATCGGGTTCCCCAGGTGGTCATAATGGCAAAATCCTGCTCAAGGGGAGGAGTCGGACAATTCACAACCGGCGGTGAGGAGGGATCAAAGACTGAATCATCACCCGATATCACGTCTGCCCCTCCCCTTTTCGACCAATCTACTGAGTCATATATTTCAACGATCTTCTTCCCATATTCAGGGGAAATCTTTTCCCAGGAAAACTTTTTATGCACCAGTTCCAGGCCGGTAACACGTAAACAATCCCGAAGGAATTCATCGCTCAAAACTTTTTCTATCGCATGAGTGAATTTCAGATCATCGGCTATCTCCATGGTGGGTCGATCGTGAAATTCAGGATCAATACCACGGGCACCTATGGAAGTGGTAACCACAGGAAGACCGGCAGCCATGAAGTCAAACATTTTTATATTTGTACCAGAGCCGCTAAACATAGGGTTTACGGCTATGTCAGCAGCCCAGAGGTAGTCACTCTTTTCCTCTTCGGGAATATAGCCGACCATGCGTACATTTGCGGGCAATCCATCTCCAACATTCTTGAATTCTTCTGCTTTTGCGACCCCACCACAGATGAGAAACGAGACATCCGGTAACTTTGGAGCAACACTGCTGATTATAAACCGTACTGCCTCGATATTCGGCTCGTATCCACTTCCCAAGAAAATAGCGGTCTGTTTCTGACAGCCTGTCTTCTGCTTTGCTGCACTTTTCTGCTCGACAGTTGGTGGTACAATTGTATTAGAAAAAACCCCATTGGGAATAACAAGGAGCTTATCCTTTGTTACTCCATAGATTTCTTCGTAATGCCTGCAATCTTCATCCGAACAGGCTACAACCACATCAGCACGATGACATATCTCATGCTCTGCCAGAACCACCTCTCTACTGATCTCACCCCCCACACCGTTATCACCCAGTAATTCTGTGCGCAGCAATCCCTCAAAGTTCTGGGAATCATAAACTATTATCTGTTTCCGTTTATCGATTTGATCCCTCAGAAGAGGAAAGACCCAGGGGTGGGAAAAGATAACCACATCAGATTCCAGGACAGCCTTGCTGACACCTTCAACGTAATCCTCAGAGAGGTGAGCCATAAGGGGAAAGGCCGTATCGATCAGGTTGCTCCCACCTGCCACCTCCTTCCATTTCTCATTCACCCTGAAATGCTCCTCTGAGAGCGGGATATTTATTTCAGTCAGGTTTGGGGAAAGTTTATGTTTACGATAACCGGGGCCAGGCCAGTCGTATGTACCGATATAAGTCGTTGGAAGTTGTTCTCCAAGATTGTGATACAGACCC
Source organism: Desulfocapsa sp. (assembly GCA_021737265.1). GTDB lineage: Bacteria > Desulfobacterota > Desulfobulbia > Desulfobulbales > Desulfocapsaceae > Desulfocapsa. Next base: position 45,716 of record JAIPEF010000005.1, read on the forward strand.
AGTAATCTGATCCGCCCACCGCCAACAGGAGGATCAATAGGTTGCATATCGAAGACAGTTACTTTGAGCGGTTCTTTCTTCATCTGAATATACTATTGGCCTTATTCGCAATCCATACCAAGCGCCTTGAGAAGCTTGGTACTGATATTCTCCCATCTCAGATCTTCTACCGATTTTTTTCCATACATCCCCATCTCTCGGGTTTTCTTTTTATTGTTGTAGAAGAAATCCAATTTTTCAGCTATGGCCCTGGGGTCAGGGTCACAGACAAAACCATTATCCCCATCCTGGACAAAATAGGTGGGTTCCCCGGAATCACTACAGGTAAGTACCGGTTTACCACTGCGAAAGGCTTCGATCGTTACCAGACCAAAATCCTCCCTGATGGGTACAAAGGGAACTGCAAGGGCATTAGAGTATAAGTTCACAAGTTCTTCATCCGAAACCCTGCCAAGGAACTCAACCCTCCCGTCGGCAGCCGCTAGTTCTTTATACTCCTCCTCATGCTGACCAGTCCCGGCTATTTTTAATTTTAAGGGAGCCTTCACATGCTGCATCGACTCTATCAGCAAATCAATACGTTTCCAGCGGTGCAGCCTTCCTGGAATAAAGAGATAATCATCATATTGGCCACAGCGAAAAACTTCCGCCATAAGTGATATATGAAGTACTTCAGAATCAATTTTTATATAATGCAACAATCTGTTACGAACTTCATGACCGATAACAAAAACCTTTTTTGTGCGGGGAAAGGTAAGTGCGTCTGTATCCAGTTTCTGGATCAACTCCCTCTGCTGTAATAGTTGTGGAGTGATATGGGAAAAGACGGTATCAAACATATCATAAAAGGCCCGGATTGTATGGGTAAGATATGTTATGTGATTAGGGTGTCTGACAACATACGCTGGTGCTTTCGTTGAAATCACGCCATCGTAAGATGAAAGGTCCAGGTCATAAAAACGAAGATAGGTTTCTTCTATGGCCTCATAATTAGACTCGTCACCCAAAATATTCAACTGCTCTGCCTGAGCACCGGCATCATTCAGGGCTTGTGTTAGGGCCCGATAAAAGTTCTCAGCCCCCCCCTGTTCACCACTTGCACTTGCAACAGCTAGGACAGCTATCTTCTTGGACGTCATGCCTTATATCCGATCACTGAATAATCCTGTGGGCCATAAAAGCGAGAGGTGATTTTCTCACTGATATTACTTTCTTTCAGTTCAAGATATTCTCTGTTTTCATGCAGCCGTACAATCTCAAGCCCCTCGTACCCACGGGCTTCAAGCAGGAAGCGAAGAACTTCCGGAGGGATTGGATTTCTGTGGGTTGGGTCATAGTAGAAGTTACAGGAACCTACTAAAATGTTTTCCGGATTCGGTGTTTCAAAGATGACCATCCCTCCAGGTTTGAGAACCCTATAGGCTTGATCAAACAGGGCGAGCATTGTTTTCAAGGGGAGGTGCTCAACAATATGAAAACCAGTCACAACCGCCAGGCTCTCCGGCCCCATGTCTGTAAAATAATCAAAGACATCACCCACTTCAACATCGAGCCCTAATTCCTGAGACTGAGCAACCATCATCGCATTAAGATCAACACCTTTTGCCTTATAACCATACTCTCCAAGAAGTTCAAGCCACTCCCCACGACCACAGCCCACATCCAGGATAATCCCAGTTCCTGTTTTCTCCTGAACCTTCTCAACATAAGGCAGGTAGACTCTCTGTCGCCCTTTTATGTCCTCACGTGTTCCTCGAAAGCGATCCTCAAAGCTCACATACATGGCATCCAGGATATGATCAGCTTCTGTTGCCTGAACTCCTGCCAAACCTTCTGTCGGCAGTGGGATACTGCTGCGTCCTTGTGCAAGCAGGTCATCAAGACGCCGTTGCTGGGCGAGGATATTGAGTTTATAGTCCCGGGCCTGCCTGTCAATATTGGTCAATTCTTGATTTATTTTACCTAAAGACTCATGGATGACATAACTTAACCGGCCATCCGTCACCTTTAACCGATCATCTGTTTCCTTTAACCGGTCACCGGTAACCTTTAACCGATCATCGGTTGCCTTTAACCGGCCATCGGTTGCCTTTAACCGGCCATCGGTAACCTGCATGGTTTTATACAGACTGCTTACATGCGGCCAGCCAACCTTTTGAGGTAAAGCAGATTCCACAGCTTGAATCTGTTTTTTTAGCTCTGCAATATGGTTAGTTAGCTGATCATAACGACTGTTAACAGCATATTCCAACCCCTGTATGTTACGAAAAAGAAGGGGAAGATGAATAATACATCCCATTATCCTGAGCAATTTCCCTAGAACAGGTATTTTGTAAGAACGATAAAGCAGAAAAGGCAATAACAGGCCACGAATAGCGACTTTTTTCTGTCGTCCTTCGGTTCCGAAACGAAGCTGTGCAAGAATTTCTTTCTTGGTGAGTTCTCCTGCTCTGAACCTTGGAAGCCAAACATTTAGCTCGTCCAAACCTGGTTCTCTCTGGAGAATCACCCGGTATGCATTGCGAATAAAATCAATATCGTGATACTGGCAAAGTTTATTGACACCATAGTCCATGCTGCCTTCAGGCAAACTGTCATTTACAACAGCGGAGACTTGAGACTGAGAGGAGGCGTTATTCTTCTGCACCGCACCACCTGACTCCTCCAATGTATCACCAGGAAGAGATTTGCGTTTCTCCACCTCCACCCGGATACGTTCCATTATTTCATCAATATTTATTTCAGGAATATCAGTTTTCTTCATAATTCCGTTATACTCATACAGGTTTCTTCTGATTGCCGATTGCCGATTGCAGCTGATTTACTATTCCATGTCTTCAATGGACAAGTGGGGTGTTAAGCGACTCAGACCGATAAAACTATAATCTCCACTCTGAACCACCTCAAATGCCAGAGACTTATCAATCCAATTATAGCATTCATTAGTGTGTTCATGTTCAGAATGAGCGGCAACAGTGATTGAGTATTTTCCTGCCCCTATATTAAATTCGTCAAATCGATATAGAACAGAATAGGACTTTGCCTCTTCTACTGAAATGGGACAGTTAAGGTAAAAAGAATTTGTCCCAAAAATATCCTGGCCAAATTTGTCTCTTATTGCAATACCAACCGTTATCTCAGCTATTGTCTCATGGGCAGTCAGGTTGATTTTTACCTGAACAGGTCCACCAGATTGTGCCACAGCCACACTGTTACCCTGCTCGTCCAGTAACTGAACACCATTTATTGTTATTTTTTCATTGCCGTATGATGATTCACCGGTATCAGAAGCGTGGAACTTAAGTTCCTCTCCCTTGGTACGCTTGGCGACAAGATAGTTATAGGTGTTAATAACAGGTTCTGGGTCACCGATCTCTACACATGCACCATCAAGTAACAACATCGCTCGATCACACAAGACCTTAACCGCATTCATGGAATGGGAAACAAAAACGATGGAGCCGCCACTGTCTTTAAATTCCTTGATCTTCCGCATACACTTCTGTTGAAAGTACGCATCACCAACCGACAATGCCTCATCAATGACAAAAGCACTGGGGTCAGCATGGATGGCTATAGAAAAAGCTAGTCTCATTATCATACCGGAAGAATAGGTCTTGATTGGTTCGTCAATAAAATCTGCAAGCTCCGTAAACTCAACAATCCGCTCCAAACGTTTCTCAACTTCACTGTGACTCAGACCTAAATATCCGCCATTGAGAAAAATGTTCTCCTTACCGGAAAACTCGTTATTAAACCCGGTCCCCAGTTCTAGAAGACCGGTGATTCTGCCATCAACAGTCACCTGGCCCCTATCTGGGATAAGGACCCCTGTCAGGATTTTAAGCAGTGTAGATTTACCGGCACCATTCTGGCCGACGATACCAAATGTTTCACCCTCTCCAACTTCAAAACTGATGTTTTGCAGTGCATGGTATTCTTTGTGATAACAACGGCGAAAAATAATCTCTTTCAAACGGTCTGAAGGAGACTGGTAGAGCTTGAATGTTTTGGAAATGTTTTGAGCGGAAATCATGTTCTTAGAGTTTCCCGGAAATCTGTAACACCAGTGGATAGCAACCAAATATTCCTACTAAATACAAACAGTTTAGAGCAAGAAGCATATAGATTCTTTTCGCTCCCAGAAACCGCTTTCGCAAGAAATTCCCAGCCAGAACAACAATAACGGTCCAACCTGTGATAAAAAATAATTCAATCATAGGAAATCCCTGATATCTTTTTCAAGATAGCGAAATGTCATGTACGAAAAAGCCAGGAGAAGGTGACTGATAACAGTCAAAATAATCAAGGGCTTAAAGACTGGATATGCACCATACACAAAAATATTGTGATAACCGTCCACAATGTAAAACATGGGATTCAAAACCATAAGTTTTTGAGCAAAATCCGGCAAAATGTCCACAACATAAATAATAGGGGTAAACCAGAACCAGAGCTGCATGACTACAGACACCAATTGTCTGATATCAGTTATAAAAACTGACAGAGAAGCAGTTAAAAGGCCAATCCCGATGGCCAGAATCTGCTGCAGATAAAAAACAAAGGGCAACAGGAAGTAGCCACAATGAAAAGAGGCTCCCTTGAGGGCCAAAATAATAAACATCAATGTGATACTTATTATGAAAGTGAGCGCCTCTGAAAGACTTACATGAACAAAAAGAGAAGGAAGGGGCGTGTTCAGTTTCGTTATAATATTTTTTTTATCAGAAAAGATATTGGTTGAACGAGTGACTGTATTGGAAAAACTTCCCCAGGGGATAATCCCGACAGCGATATAGATTCCGTAGGCATACATATCGGATGTCCCCGGCAGTCTGGCACCTATGATCTTGCCAAATACAATAAGGTAAACAAGCAGGTTAACCAGGGGGAAAATAAATGCCCACAATGAACCAAGGATTGATCCGGCAAAACGCTCTACAAAATCACGCCGGGTCATCTCCAGGATAAATGAAATTCGTGAAGAAACCATATGGGACCTACTCAAACGGTATTAACTATCCGTATTGTGCTCAAAGTAATGAATCTTATTTTTCTCAAGAAGTAATGCTCTGTCTCTTTACCATGAAATTTTCTTCCCTGCGAGTAAACTCCCTCGATCGATAAAAATTAGAATCACGCTAAACCATCGTTTCCGGTTATTGATTTGTTTTTCAATAGTGGTAAACTCGTAAAAACCTCAAACCTAGGATGTAGGATGGCTAAGTAAAAAGCTCCATATGCGAGGCGCGTATTTTTTATTTAATTTCGGCGTACTAAGGTACGTCGAAATTAAATAAAAAATGCAGCAACGAAGCAGATGGAGAGTTTTTACGACGCCATCAATAGTGGTGACCGATTTTTTCTTATTCACTTTCAGTTTGTGCTTTGATGGTCTGAAGCATAAATTGAGCATATTTCTTGTGTCCAGAATTATTAAAGTGAGCATTTGGTAATTTCATATAATCAGAAATCTCTAAATTATCAGGGCGAAAAGGAACCAAGCCATCAAATACACTCACATTCCCTTCAATACTATTCCAACCACTTCTCAGTTTTGGATGAACAGGGATCACAAAAAGGAGAAACTTTGCCCCCCCGGCCTCAGCGGCACGTTTGATTCTTAAGAGATATTCCCTTGCCTCACTTTGGACACTTTGCCTTGAGGGAAGACCTCCTTCGTTTCCAACGAACCTCTCAGGCGAAAATCTTAGCTTGGCCTGCATAAGCAACAGGTTCGTACCAACTGCAGATTTCAAAAAGAGTTTCTTCATAGATGACTTAAATGTCTTCGAATTATCATTGAGGTAGATTGCAGCAGCGTTCCCTTCTCCAAGATATCTCTGGTAAGCCTCATGGGGTGTCATGTAACGACCACTGTGGTCAAAAGCTTGAAGCCAGCCGACATTTGTTACGTGAATCAGGTTTTTATTCGGAAGCATTGGGCGATAAGGGTGTATATCATTGTCAATGTAGAGGGCAACAGCAACAATATCCGGTTTCAGTTGTGGTATATATTTTTCAGCCAGATACGCATATTGTTTAGGATCTGTCCCGGCAATTCCGGTATTAAACAGACGATATCCCTCTCGAGATATAATCTCTGCAAAACTCTCGCTAATGGGATCAGCACTTGCCCCCCAGGCAAATGAATCACCCAACAGGAGAATGCTTGTTGTCCCATCTTCAGGGTTTTCAAATTCAATGCTTCTAAAGCCATCAGAGTTAAGAGTAATTCCAGGCAACCAGTCACCAGCAGGATTTGCTTTGAAAACCCCTTCGTCATCGGTATAGTAATTTTCAGATATTACAAGGTGTTCGACAGGACGAAATTTTTTATTCACATATTTCGGGACAAAACCAGGCGCATGACCATTTATTCTGAGAATAATTTCTCCTACACCTATGCTTATCCCTAAAGATATAATGACTAAGAGAGAATTAAAGAGAAATATTCTGGTGTTATTTTGTCGTTTTGATTTTGAACTCATTTCTATTTCTTATTTAATGTTGCCAAGCCTGCCTGGCTAATCCACTACTTGATTTTCTACCCTTCCCAATACAATTAGATATTATACTGATGCTCTTTAAAAAACATGGCCACTGTATCTGTGACTTAAAAATAACAAAGAGAAAGCAAATACACACAAACTATCCTGAAAAAGGTTCACCAAAGGAAGACAACTAGGAGCTTGTCCGAGAATAGACATTTTTTCTCAAATCGAAGCATCTGTGAAAAATAAGCACAGGCATATACATAATATTCCGAGCATTATTTTTCACAAGCAACGAAGAGTTGGGGAAAAAGGGCATTTTCGGTCAGGCTCCTAGAAGAACAATTCACACCGCATTCTTCGACACTTCCATCAGCAAATCACAATCGTCCGGGGCCTTGACAATAAATATTGAAGCAGTGTATAGTCCATGACGTTTTGAAAGAAAAAATCAAATAATAAAAAGCAGTTAATTTCACTGATGGCACCCCCGCCAACAACACCAATCATTACTTTTGATGGCGTCGTATTTATACCCGACGTTGAGGGTGAAAACTCTCCATCTGCTTCGTTGCTGCATTTTTTATTTAGCCATCCTAGGTTTGAGGTTTTTACGACGCCATTACTTTTGAGATATAATGATTTTGTCACATAGATATAAATTTATTTTCATACATATAGGAAAAACCGGGGGTACATCTATTGCAAAAACCCTCTGTCAACTCATTGATTCTGACCTAGAGGAAACTAAATATAATAAAGAAATAATAAATTCAATTGGTAACAACGACAATCACGGGTTACATATTGATCATACTGGGAATTTAAACTGTAAACACGTTGCTGCAAATGATTTAAAAAAAATAATAGGCGATGAGATATGGCAGGAATATTTCATATTCTCATTTGTCAGGAACCCCTATGACAGATTATTGTCAATGTATTCTATGTTTACACAATATAAAGAATTTAAAAATCATCCCTGGAATAATTACCCCTCTTTCCAATCTTTTCTCAACTCCATTGTGTCTGGCGAGACAATCATCGGTGATAACCCTTATCATCGTTGCCTGACCGGTGATAACGATAAGCTCCTTGTTGATTTTATAGGTAAATTCGAATCCTTACAAGAAAGTTTCAATGAGGTTTGCTCTACAATTGGTCTGCCCCAAACAGAGCTTCCACACGAGACCTCTTCGACGCACAAGCCATATCGTAATTACTATACACCTCAAGCGATGGAAATGGTTTACAAAATCAACAAAAAAGACTTTACATTATTCGATTTCCAAAAAGGAATCCCCGGGGTGAAGCCGGCGACATTTTTTCAAAAAATTCGGATCCACTTGCAGCATAAGCAATCCTATCCCTCTCCAGTGAATTGATCTCCTGCAGGAATAATCAGAGCATCACTACTTAACCCAGAAAGCACAAGTGTCGATAACACAGATTTCATTATACGGCCTGCCCATATTCCACTTATTAAAAATATTTTCCGGCAATACATATAAGTCTTTGTCTGCAACTATTTCAGACCATGAAGGGAGTGTATTGAGTGCAACTTGAAAAAACTCACTGTTGACAAGTTTTCCGCCAGTACAATTTGTTTTATCAATGACTGCATCTATACAATGAAGGCTGAACCCACCTGTCTTTAAAACACGATCAATGTCCTGCAGAATGTTCTGGATATCTTTCTTTTTCTGCACCCCATGTTCCAGTGCAGAAATACTGAAAACCAGGTCAAAATAATTGTCAGGCAGGTCGGTGTTAAAATTACCCATGTAGTCAACCACAACCCTGAAGCCACCGTCAGCTCCAGGCACTACAACGTCACCATGTCCCAGTCCTTCATACTTATCGATGCACCAGCATTCGTAATCGTTGCTGAGATGTGTCAACACGCGGGAATTCGCCCCCCCCACATCCAATATCTTTGATCCATGTGGTAACGTATCGCGAATAAACGACAGAACTAACAGATCCTGATAACATTTGATGGCACTCCGATAAATATCGAACGGAAAACCATAGAAATCTGGAGACCGTAAAGAGGAAAACGCTATAGCATTCCTTACGGTAGAATAGGTGAAATTATGGATCGTATCAGGTGTAACGAGTAACTCCAATGGAAATGCATTTTCAAAAGTCACTGTCTTTCCTTGAACTGGATTACAAGTATTTTCGCCTTTTGTGCCAAGAAAGTTCCCCAGCAACTGATATATTTTGTGAACGACTCGCTTTATCATATTTTTTTACTCAAGACATCTGTCATGAAATGTTCCTCTCCCTATCCAAAAAGAAAAGGGTCTAGGACTGCCTATTACCCATAAGTGTCACCAAATGGCTTAGTTTCTTCATCCAGCAACGCAAAACCCAGGCACATATATTGAAATTCATGGTAGCCATGCCATAGGGTCTGGTGTCCTGGTGGCGGATCATTTTTTC